>NZ_CP021850.1:0-315414 GCF_002896855.1 Clostridium thermosuccinogenes
TATTCACCTCAGGGTTTTGTTGTATTTGTGTAAAATAGTAATGACACCTCACGACATACATTTCTACAACTGCGTTTATGGCGATTGACCTTTGTTCAAGCGTACAAAGGATTAGGTTGAATCACAGATGTTGCCATGTTTTTATATGCTTGGGTTTACCCAATGCTTTCCATCAAGGCGAGATCATGCTAACGCGATAATATGCCTACTTGCATGACGCTTGCAAAATTTATCACGCTTATCCTCCAGAGTATCATCGATATGCAACCGCCGATAATATACAGCACCATGACAATGCTGTGCCATATTCATCGCATATTTCAAATGCGGATATTCGATAAATATTATTCTGTATCCTTGTCTATTCCTTAATCATATTAAAGAGCTCGCTTTTGAGCACCTTCAGTATGTTGTTCTACTTGATTATCTAAATGAATTACATAAAACTCTGCAAGAGAAAAACGATTATTGACTTGAAAAACGGTCATGCAATTAGTTTGGATAGATCTAATAAATTGTAAGGTAAAGGTTTACTTTTATTTTCTTATTCTCTAAGCAACCAGACTCACAAGTCAAAAAAATATTAAAGGAGATGATGAAAATGGCAACAGGTTTGGTGATAAGCAAAACCCCGGTTTACTACGGACCAAGCACCACCATCTACCCATCTGAAGGCAGCACTGTAGGCCCTAACGAGAAGGTCACCATCTTGTGGAAGGAAGGCAGTTGGTACTATATTGAGTACTTTGTAGGCACCACATCAACCAGGAAAAGAATGTATATCGAAACTAATAGAGTATCCCATATTGTCGGAACTATCCCTTCCAAATCTTTTTTGGGCACTAAAAAAACAACCAGGCCAGCTACTGTTTATGCAGGACCTGGATCAGATTATGCAAAGACCGGCTCTGTAGGGGCAGAGGCTGTAACCGCCTATAATGAAGTGGCTGGTAATTATACCTTCATCGAGTATAATATTCCTGGAGGAAAAAGGAAAAGAGCGTATATTGAAACAAGCAGACTTAGCAATCCGAGTACATCAAAGATCATTAAAGACCCTATTAACCCTTCATTGAATTTTACCGGAAGCAATCACACTGACTATGGAGTACCTACAGGGACCCCGGTTTATGCAATGTGTGACGGTACTTTCAAATTTGCATATATTTGGGGGAAAAAGTACCAAGCCAGCAAGAACTCATACCTTAGCCTTGGGCGTGGAATACGCTTAACGCCTGCACCTGGATGGAAAACAGCGGACGGCAGAACACCTTCATATATAGAATATGGTCATTTGTCCCGCCTGAACGGTTTTTCCACACCAAATTATGTGGAGCGTTGTCAAGGCTCTGAAAGTGGCACAAACTACTTGGAAAAGACCGTTATTCTTGCCAATAAGACTGTAAAATGCGGAGAACTTATTGGCTATAGCGGTAATTCCGGAAACACTTATGGAGCAACCGGCGAACATCTTCACATTCGGTTAAGATAAAAGACCATAGTATAAAAAGGCAGATGTGCTAATTCTGCCTTTTGTTCTCGTTTAGCAAAGTCAAACCACACTTCTGTGAAAGCCTGGCATGAGCAAATACTAAAAATCTGATAGATAGTCACAGCTTGCATTCAAAGAAAATTAGAATATGGGGTTACTACAGATTTTCCCAGCCAGCAATAATTTGTACATAAAAAATCAAGTAGGGTCTTATATTCTTGATTATAATAGTATCTAGATAACGTTATCGAATGAAAGAAAAGAGGGGGTTCACGTGCGGGATTTATCTGTGCTTGTTACAGCTCTTGAGGTGGTTGAGAACAACCTATGTAAGCGATTCACTGTAGAAGACTTGGCTAGGGAATGTTATGTTTCTGTATCAGGCTTACAAAAGCTCTTTAGTTATGTCTTTGGTCTCTCAGTTGGTGAATACTTGTCAAAGCGCCGGTTGAGTGTGGCTGCTCGAGATCTGGTTAATACAAAGAAAAGCATAACAAGCATCGCATTGACATATAGATACACGTCTCCAGAAGCATTTTCAAGGGCTTTCAGGAAGTTCTGGGGGATATCGCCGTCAGCATTCCGCAAAGAACACCGCTTTTTTGAGTTGTTCCCCAAATTTGAATTTAATCTTGAAAACGGAGGTTATAATATGTCAGCTCGAAGAAAAGTTGATATAACAGAACTTTATGATGAACTCAAAAAGCTTCGTGACACGTATGTTTTGTGTGCCGATATATGCAATCTTAAGCTAACAAATGATACTTACGGTTTTGCAGCAGGTGACCTTGTTATTGCAGAGACTGCAAGGCGCATTGATTCTTCACTTTCTGATGATATGCTGATGTTCCGCATAGGACGGGATGAATTTGTTGTTTTGACCGGATATAATTCTGTAATTGATGCAGAAACCTTGGCTCAGAAAATCACTGCATTAAATGGCAAGCATGTTACATATGATGGCAAAGAGATTCCTGTCAGCATACGTATTGGTATTAGTAAAATTCCAAATGGTGGACTGAGTTATAAAGAAGCTTTTGACAAAATGCATGACACAATTGAAAGAGTTAAACAGGACGGAGTTTTCATTGGAGTTTTAGAGGAATAAGTAAGTTTGCAACACAATTTTATGAGAGGTGCACACCATTTAGCTCAGAGAAGGTTAAAGGGTGTGCACTTATTTATTTATCCTCATTTAACACACAAAATTCCGTGGAGCTGGAACCGTTAACGAGGCTTGCTTTGAGGAAATCCGCCAAGATGTAAAGCGACAGGAAGGTCGTAAATAATCCTGTATTGCTAAACTTAAAAATGAAATGAAATAGGAACGTTCCTTCGGTTGTCGGCAATGAGACGCTGGATTACCTCTTCAATAAAAATGAAGAAAACGGTCCTTGATTTCTCATAAGGCTTCAGGTCCTGCGGCTGAGGATACTTGGAAAGCCAGAAAATTCTGTCAAAACCGGTCTGCAGATTAGGGTTGTATTCCTCTATAATCAGAAGAACACTGCAACCCTTTTCTTTTGCAACCTGATTGACATAGTCAAAGGACTTGAACTGCCCTGTTGCGGAAAAAATGACGAGCAGGCTTGTGTCGTCCATCAGATTTTCCACAGAGACCTCATCGGGAACGGCGATAACTACCTTATTCGTTACGATTCTCAATTTATACTCAAAATACTGGGCGCATATAAAAGAAGGCCCATAGCCAAACAGAATAATCTTTTCATGTGCCTGCATCAATTCCACGAATTCATCGACCAGGGACACATCGAAATCATTAATAAAGTTTTTCAACCGTTCCAGTTCAGCTGAAAATTCGCGCCGCGGCTGCCACCTTCCATACAGAAAGTCAACATATTCTTTGAAATTGCTAAAGCCGAGTTTTTTTACAAATTTGGATATTTTTGAAATAGAACATCCGCAAATTTCAGCAGCTTCATTGATGGTGATATCTGAAGACTGCTTTGCATAGTTCATCAGCGTTTCGTTTATATTTCTTTCTAATGGGTTCAATCTATTGAAATCAATATTAATCATATGTATAAATCGCTCCGTCTATTTCTTTTCAAATTCTCAATACGGTTATCTGGCATATTGATTATATCACTTGCTGTTCTGTACTGCAAAAGGAAAATTTTCCGCTATACACTTAATTACAATATAAAAATAAAAAATTTTCCGCAAAAGTATTGACCTATAATTTTCGTTATTGTACAATTAAATTAACAATTCGACAAAATTCTACATTTCAGGAGGTAATCCATTTGGATAATCAAGCATTACTAAACAGCCTTAAAGAAATATTCTCAGAAGACCAAATCAATACCAATTATGAAGATTTGTACGATGCGGCTGCGGACCGTTATAAAAAATACGCTAAAGCCAAAAAAGTACTGGATGTTCCGGTTCCTATCGCAATCGTATATCCAAAATCTGCGGAAGAAGTAAGCAAGCTTCTGGTATTTTGTAATGAAAACAGCATCAACGTCATCCCAAGAAGCGGGAAGACGGCTACGGAAGGGGGGTTGGAAAACTGGAAGGAGCAAACAATTGTCATTGATGCGAAAAATCTTAACAAAATCATCAGGATCGACACCTATAATATGGAGGCAACCGTACAGGCAGGAGTTCCTCTGC
Source organism: Clostridium thermosuccinogenes (assembly GCF_002896855.1). Taxonomy (NCBI): domain Bacteria; kingdom Bacillati; phylum Bacillota; class Clostridia; order Eubacteriales; family Clostridiaceae; genus Clostridium; species Clostridium thermosuccinogenes. The sequence continues at coordinate 4,133 of NZ_CP021850.1, forward strand.
AGGAGCTGGAGGATGAGGCCAGAAAACTGGGATATACCACAGGTCATTCTCCACAATCCAAACCGGTTGCAAAAATGGGTGGACTGGTAGCAACAAGAAGCATAGGCCAATTCTCGACGCTTTACGGGGGCATCGAAGATATGGTGGTGGGCCTTGAATGCGTATTCCCGGACGGACATATCGCAAGGATCAAAAATGTGCCGCGTCGTGCCGGAGGACCGGATATCCGTCATATCGTCATTGGGAATGAAGGTACGCTTTGCTATATCACTGAAGTTACGGTGAAGCTTTTCAAATTCTTCCCCGAAAACAGCAAATTTTATGGCTATCTGATCAAAGACATTGATACCGGTATAAAGGTACTCAGGGAGGTCGTGGTCAATGGATACCGTCCATCCATTGCCAGAGTCTATTCTGAAGAAGATGCAAGGCAGCATTTTTACCATTTTCACAAGGGAAAATGCGTGCTGATCTTCATGGCCGAAGGAAACCGGGATATAGTCAATGCCACCTGCGCGGGAATTGAAGCTGCGGTGGAGAAATTCAAGGATGGTATAATTGAGCAGGTTGACGGACAGCTGATATCCGACTGGTATGATCATTTGAACTGGTCCCAGCAGGACATTGATGACGAAATCCAGGGTATGATTGAAAATGACAGGCACGATGGCTTCACAACAGAGATATCGGCCAACTGGGAAACAATATCGAAAATTTACCACAATGTGATTAACAGAATCCGAAATGAATTCCCAAGAGCCCATGATTTGACCATGCTTGGCGGTCATTCATCCCACAGCTATATCAATGGAACAAATATGTACTTTGTTTACAACTACAATATCAATTGTGCTCCGGAAGATGAAATGAGAATCTATCACCATCCGATACACTCCATCATCGTAGAGGAAACGCTGAAACTTGGCGGATCCATGTGTCATCACCATGGTATCGGGAAGTACCGTACCGAATGGACAAAAGAAGAGCACGGTTCAGCATACTACATGCTGGAAAAGTTGAAGGAAGCTTTTGATCCGAAAGGAATTATGAATTTCGGAACCATTTATCCTCAGGAAGAAGGACTTAAGTATATTAAATAATTAAGCTTCCCCGCACGTCTTAACAAGCCCAAAATGGAAATTCAACAGTTTATTAAATGAAAGGTGATGAGGTATGAGTGATAAACTAAAAAGGTATTTCCAATTCCTGCTAATCGTGTTAGCGGCAGGAGCAATTTATCCAATTATGTATTTAAAAACCAATTATCAGGAAACTATTTTAGAAGTATTCAACATCACATTGCCTCAGCTAAATACCATCTATTCATTCCTTGGAATAGTGTGGGTTGTGGGTTATCTCCCCAGCGGTTTGCTGAGTGACAGATTTTCAGCTAAAAAATTGCTGTCCATCTCTCTTTTCGGTACAGCAGCAGGCGGATTATGGTTTGCACAGATACCTAACTATACCAATGTTGTAATCATCTACTGCATCTGGGGCGTATTCTCTGTATTTACCTTCTGGAGTGCCCACATGAAGCTGGTTAAGCTCCTGGCCAGCAGGGAAGAGGAAGGCCGCTTCTTTGGAATACTTGACGGCGGACGTGGCGTTGTGGAAGCTGTTCTTGCAAGTATTGCATTGCTGATTTTCTCAAATATTCTAGGCGACAGCACCAATATAGCGGATAAAAGATCGGCCATTGTTGCCATCATCTACATGTATTCCTTCGTATTGCTTGCTATTGGTATCCTTATTACCATTTTCGTCAAAGATGACGAGAAACTTATAGCTTCCGGGAAAGCCCAGGTTGTAAAACAAGACAGCTTCAGATTCTCGGATCTGGGTAAGGTATTTAAAAACAAATTCACATACCTGATGGGAGGCATCATTTTCCTCTCCTATGCCGTGACCTGGACTGTCTATTACTTCGGCGGCTTTCTGCAGACGAATATAGGTGTTGACCCTGTGACCGTTGCGACAATTACCGTTATCGTGCTCTGGATGAGACCCGTTGGCGGTATCGGTGGAGGAATACTGGCTGACAAGTTCGGTAGAGGCGCAATTGTTATGAGTGCTCTGCTTGCTACTGCTACCTGCCTCATCATTATGGCTGTTCTGCCGGCCAACATGGGCGCATCACTGTTCTATGCACTGGTTGTTGCCGGTGGCATGTTCCTGTACGCAATTCGCGGCACCTATTGGTCGCTTATCGGTGACTGCAAAATTGACAATGCCATCATCGGTACAGCCATAGGCTTCATTTCCCTGGTGGGATATCTGCCGGATATCATCCTTGGACCTTTCAACAGTATGCTCTTCAAGGTATTTGGGGATAACGGAGGATATAACGCCTACTTCATAGCCAGCGCCATCTTCGGCATTATCGGCGCATGTCTGGTAGCAGCATTTATTAAGATGACAAAAAAGGAAAGAGTATAGTAATGAAGATTGTATGCCTGGTTAAATTTATTCCCGATGTGGACAACTTCTCATATGACTATGAAAAAAATACCTTGGTCAGGGAAAATGTAAAACTGATACTGAATCCTGATGACGCGTGCGCCCTGGCTTTCGCCCTGGGAGTGAAGGCAAAAAGGCCGGAGACCATGGTGGAAATTGTAACTATGGCACCGGCAAGTGTCATACCCCTTGTTGAGGATTTGCTAAGGCGCAACGCGGATCGGGCGACCATAATCTCGGACCGGCTGTATGCGGGCAGCGATACCTATGTGACAAGCAGAATCATCGGCAGATATCTGGAAAGTATAGAATATGACCTCATTCTCACAGGCACCCATACCCTTGACGGCGATACTTCCCATGTACCTTCCCAGATTGCCGAAATCCTGAAGCTGGAGCAGCTGTCCAATATTGTGAAAATCCATGAAGAGTGCATGACAGGTAAAAGAGTCATCGTCGAAGCGGATACCGAAAAAAACTTGTCAAAATTCGAAATGGAACTTCCTTGTATCCTGAGTTTGAGCCATGAGAGCAAATACAAACTGCCCTATATCAGGTACAAGGATCTTGAGTTGGATGTAAGGGACAGGATATCGGTCATAGGCAATGAAGTGCTGTCTTTCCCGGAAACCGATACCGGTCTGAAGGGTTCTCTGACCAGGGTGAACAGAACCTTTGTAAAGTCTCTCCAGAAAAAAGAGAGAATAGTTGTAGGCACTGATGAAGAGGGTATAGAAACAGTTTATCGTTTTCTGAAATCCAAAGGATTTATCTGAAATTAAGGGATTTTGCCTGAAATCAAAAAGATTTGCATCAAAAGGATTCACTTGAAATTAAAAGGATTGTTTGATATGAAGAAAAGCTTGATTTATCTGGACGAAGGGGATCTAAAAAGTTCCATAGACTTATTGGAAGTTGTCCGTCAGATTTATCTCGGCGGATTCTATGAAACATATGCTTTCTGCATAAATCACTCACCTGATGCAGCCATAGGACAGTTTGACTATGTCTTAACAGTTAAGGACGGCAGGGTGCAAGACTGTGACACAATAAACTTGACAAATTGCTTGGAAGAGGCGCACAGAATTTATGATTTTGACAGTATTCTGATACCTGCCACCTATAAAGGCAGAATGCTCGCTCCCAGACTGGCTATGCGGCTTGGCGTCGGACTGGTGGCTGATGTTACCAGCATTGCCTTCAGCAACGGGGAACTGGAAATGGTAAGACCTGCTTTCAGCGGCAAGCTCTTTGCGGGAGTGACAAACAATGGCCGAAAACCGGTGATGATGAGTGTTCGTCCCAATGTTTTCACCTATTCTTCCGGTCATTTCAGGACAACACGACTGATGGAATTTCAGCCTTCATCAATACAGCCTGCAGGGTTAAGACTGCTGGAAACCAGAAACAAGGAAAAGGCAAAAGACATCAGGGAAAGCGAAATCCTGGTTTCGGGGGGCGGCGGAACTGCTGATCATTTTGATAAGCTTTATGAACTTGCAGAAGTGCTTGAGGGCATGGTATCCGCAAGCAGACGCATTGTTGACAGCGGCATTGCCGAACGCAGCATCCAGGTCGGTCAATCGGGGAAAACTGTCAGCCCCAGGCTATATATTGCGCTGGGTATCTATGGGTCAGTTCAGCACATGGAAGGACTCAAAAACGTAGAAAACATCATCTCGGTAAACACGAACAAAAATGCGCCCATCTGCAGTGTGTCCGACATTGTGGTGGAAGGCGACTCCAAGGAGTTCATCATAAAACTGACTGAAAAAATCAAAAATAACAAAAAATGTATCAATAAGGAGGCAGAAAAATGAATATCACAGATTTTAACATGGATTTCTTCTCATTGAAGGGAAAGAACGCAATTGTCACAGGTGGTAATACCGGTTTAGGACAGGCATTTTCTCTGGCTTTGGCAAAAGCTGGTGCCAATATCTTAATGCCAAGCATTATGCCTGATGATCCTGAATTCAACCGTCTGATCGAAGCGGAAGGCGTAAAAGTGGTGTATATGTACGCGGATATTACAAAGCCCGGAGTTCCCAGACAGATCGTTGAAAAATGTGTTGAAGTATTTGGTTCTGTTGATATTCTGGTTAACTGTGCTGGAATATGCATCTGCAAACCTGTTTTGGAATTTGACAGAACATCATGGGATCCCATGATTTCCATCAATCTTACCGCAGCGTTTGAAATGACCCATGAGGTTGCAAAGTTCATGATCCCGCAAAGGAGTGGAAAAATCATCAATATTTGCTCCATGTTCTCGTTCCTGGGCGGTCAGTGGTCACCGGCATATGCTGCCTCCAAGCACGGTATTGCAGGGCTGACTAAAGCGTACTGTGATGAGCTGGCACAATACAATATTCAGGTAAACGGCATAGCGCCTGGATACTTCAAAACCAAGGTTGCAGAGGCTTCCATGAAAGATCCTGAAAGAAACAAATGGATTGTTGACCATACTCCCGAAGGCCGATGGGGAGATGTTGCCGATTTAATGGGCACCACTGTTTTCCTTGCAAGCAAGGCATCGCAATTTGTCAACGGGCATATCCTGGCGGTTGACGGTGGTTTCCTGACAAGATAAGACCAGATAGAACTTATAAATAAAGCTTTTTATGAATCAGGAGGTGTCTAAGTGAGAGATAAATATCTCATTGGAGTGGACAGCGGTTCCCAAAGCACAAAGGTCGTTGTGTTCAATCAAAAAGGCGAGATCATCCTGAGTGCCAGCGAAAAACTGAGGGAAATGATAGCGAGAAAGCCAGGTTATGTTGAACATCCCGACGACGATTTGTGGGACAGTCTTAAGGCCGCTTGCAAAAAACTAATGAAGCAGTTCGAAGGTGATCCGAAGGACATCGTGGGTGTAGGTCTTTGTTCCATCCGTTGCTGCAGGGTTTTTATGAAAAAGGACGGTACTCTGGCTGAACCCGTGATGAGCTGGATGGATATCCGTTCATACGAAAAGTTCCAGGATGATAACCCTGAAATCAGCTACACTTGCCCGACTTCCGGCTATCTGACCCATCGTTTGACCGGAGAATTCAGGGATACTGCCGCAAATGCCTTTCAGTGGCAATTCCCTGTGGATGTGGATACCTGGGACTGGTCGGAGGATGAAGAATACTTTAAAAGCTTTAATATCCCAAGAGAAAAATTGTTAAAGCTTCAAATGCCCGGTACCATATTGGGATATATAACAAAGGAAGCCGCTGAAGCAACCGGCTTGCCTTCCGGGATTCCTGTAGTGGCAACCGCCAATGACAAAGCAGTTGAAGCTCTTGGCTCAGGTCTTATCACATCAGACACAGGATTTATATCGCTGGGAACCTATATCGCCTCAATGGTTTGCGGCAGCAAGAATGATCCTTCTGCAAAAAACTATTGGACGAATCTGTCCTGTATCCCGTATCGTTATTTGTATGAAAGCAATGGAATCAGGCGCGGGATGTGGCATATCTCCTGGTTTAAGTCTATTATGGGTGAAGCCTATGCGGAAAAGGCAAAAAGCGAAGGGTGCTCAGTTGAAGAATATCTGGAAAGGGAAGCTGTTCATGTGCCTGCCGGATCTGACGGACTCCTGACCATTCCGGACTGGCTGGCGCCTGCCAATCAACTGTACAGAAAAGGCGTTATGATCGGCTTTGATGAACGCCACACCCGGGGCCACATCTATCGTTCAATTCTGGAAGGTATAGCTCTCACCTTAAAGAACCATTACGATGCCATGATCAATGAGCTCGGAATCAAACCGGAAAAGATCATCATCTCCGGCGGCGGGTCTAACAGCGATCTGTTTATGCAGATTTTTGCGGATGCCTATGGTGTAAAAACCATCAGAAATGAGATGAACGGTGCTGCGGCTCTGGGAGCGGCCATATGCGTCGCAGTGGCCACAGGAATCTATCCGGGATTTGATCAAGCAGTGCGGCAGATGGTGAGACAGAAGGATGAGTTTATCCCCAATGAAGAAAACTTCAAAGTCTACAGCCGGATAAACGATGGTGTCTACCGTCAGTTGCCAGACTTGATGGAAGCAACACTGAAAACCGTATACGAGGCTGTAAACAAGAAAGACTAATAACGAAGCACGAAGTAAGGTTAAAAGGGGGATTTTAATGAAGAACCTTAGGCCTGTCGCATTTTGGATTCCGGTAATACTCTTTATTAGCGCCTGTGCCTACAACTTTGTGGACCAGGAAGGCTTTGTCAAAGTGATTAATAACGCCAATGCCTGGCTGATGGGCAATTTTGCCTGGGCCTTTTGCCTGGGGGTGCTTGTCATGCTTGGGGTAGTCATTTTTCTAATGTTTTCCAAGTTCGGTGATGTACGAATCGGAGGCCGTAATGCGGCTCCCATGTTCGATGATGTCAGGTATTTTTCTATTGTTCTTACAAGCATAATTGCAATCGGAATACTATTCTGGGCGACTTCCGAGCCGCTTTACCATATGACAGCTCCGCCCGAATCGCTGAATATTCAGCCAAACAGTCCTGATGCTGTCGTCTTTGCAATGTCCACACTGTTTATTCACTGGGGTTTCCTGCCCCTTGCGATCTATGCAATTCCATCGATTATGTTCGCCTTTGCTTTTTACAATATGAGAAAACCCTACACCCTTGGTTCAATGCTGACCCCTGTTTTTGGTGACAAGGTTTTGGGGAAATGGTCCCAGGGTATTGATGCGGTCTGCATGTATTCGTTGATCGCAGGAATGTCGGCTTCCCTTGGAACGGGTATTCTTTCAATAGCCGGAGGGCTCAAATATTTAACTAAAATTCAGACAGGAGCTTTTCTTTGGGCTATGGTGGATATTGCCATTGTCGCTACCTTTGTAATATCATCCATAACAGGCTTGTTTAATGGCATTAAAAAGCTTTCGGAAATCAATTTTGTGGTATTCATCTTCCTGGCTATCTTTGTATTTGTTTTCGGTCCCACCTTTTTCATGCTGAATCTGGGGGTGGAAGCTTTCGCAAATCATTTACAGACCTTTTTCCAGAAAGCAGCTTTTACAGGTGCTGCTGCCGGGGATCCATGGGCTGGCTGGTGGACAATTTTCTACTGGTGCAATTGGCTGGCATGGGCTCCAATTTCGGGCATGTTCCTCGGGAGAATTTCCTATGGACAGACTATCAGAAAAGCGGTCATGGTTATATTTGTTCTCCCGGCACTTTTCGATATTCTCTGGATGGTGATTTTCGGAGGTGCGGCTATCAGAATGGAATTGGACGGCGGAATGCTGTCGCAGGCAATGGCAGCCGGACCTGAATTTGCCGTATACGCACTGCTTGATAAGTATCCTGTCGTAGAAATCACAATACCTATCTTTATCATCTGTATGTTTCTCTCCTATGTCACCGGTTCCGACGCCTACACAACTACCCTCGGCGGCATGAGCACAACAGGAATATCTCCCAAGTCTCCCGAACCGTCTGCAAAAATCAAGATTTTTTGGGGAGCCATCATCGGTACAGTCAGCTGGATCATGATCACTTCATCGGGAATCGACGGAGTCAAAATGCTCTCGAATCTTGGCGGCGGTCCCGCTCTTGTTCTCGAGCTGTTGATCTGTATCTCACTGGTGAAGGTTGCGCTGAATCCGAAAACGTATGACACTTTCAAGAATGACTATACTGAGGACGGAACACCCATCAAGTCGGTTACCAAGAAGGCAATCATGTCGGAGGAAGCTGTGATCGATGTTATTATGAGTGAAACAAACGACTCGTAATAGAAGCTGTAAAACCTTTGTCTTGCAATCTTATAAGGCATAAATAGCACTGATCCTTAGGGAGTAACGCAAACTATTTGCATAGCAGCGTCGCTCCTTTTTTTCATGAGGATTAATTTCTGCTAAAAAAAATAAATAGGAGCTTGCATAGATTGTTTATATCTGCAGGCTGGTCGGATGGCGCAGAAACTCCGGATATGATAAATAGCAGAGCTCCAAGGTTTTCAGAAGCCTTTGCTATGACAATGAAGCCCTGAAGCCAAGGAAGGAGCACAAATCAATATATTAACAATTCAATACACTTACAAATTAATACACTTACAAGCCAATAACATCCATTCTATATGTTACAAATGAAAATTTTTCCAAGAACTCTCTTAGGTAAAATCATACCACGTTCATGGGTGGTTGCAGTGGTTTACTGGCGCTGGAAAGAAGCAACATCGAACGGTTCTCTGTCTTGTAATCAAAAAATATAAATAGCTATGATGATCGTTTGATGGTTGTTATGATGGATATTGATTGCTCTATATATTTATATATATATGAGTGTTTTTAGTGCTGAAATTAATATGTGCTTTATGGTAATATGTAGCTGGATATAAATTTATTGAAATAGCTGACAGAGGGGGATGCATTTGAAAAAACAGTTTATATACGTATTAAAGCTAATACCGGCCTTATTAAAAGAAGAGAATTGGACTGCAAAGGAAGAAGAAATTGTAGGCAGGCACTTTAAAAAGCTGCAGGAGTTACTAAAAAAGGGAAAGCTTATTTTAGCAGGTAAAACTGACGGATTGGATGAAAAGACCTTTGGCATTGTTATTTTTGAGGCCGATTCAGAAGAGGAAGCAAGAAAAATTATGAATAGCGACCCTGCAGTTGCAGAAGGAATAATGAAGGCAGAACTGTCCCCTTATAGGGTTGCATTAATGAGAGAATCTGTTTGAACATAAACACTTTTCAATAGACTGTTAAGTGAATTATGTTTTGTAATGTAAATGGTTGCTTAAACATAGAGGACAAAAAAGATACGATTATACTTTGATATAAAGGATATGTTAATATGGCAGAATTAAAGACCAAGCAGCACGATGGTGATGTTTTTGAATTTATTAACTCCTATGCCAATACCGAGCAAAAGCGTCATGATAGCTATGAACTTGTAAAGCTGATGCAAAGGGTTACAGGATATCCTCCAAAGATGTGGGGTTCTTCGATGATCGGGTTTGGCAGCTATCATTATAAATCTGAGCACAGCAGACAGGAAGGAGATTGGCCATTGGTGGCATTTTCGCCCCGTAAAGCAGCAATCTCATTATATGTATTTACAGGAAATCCGGAGCATGAGTATTTGCTGGACGACTTGGGAAAGTTTTCAAAGGGTAAGGGCTGCATCTATATTAAGCGGTTGTCTGACATCAATATAGAAGCACTTGAAAGGCTAATTCGAGTCACAATTGATTACTTAGAAGATAAATATGGGAGAAATCAATAGCAACAAATAAAAAACCATAGTCTTCTAATCAGCGAGCTCTACTATGAGCTAATTGCACAGTCTAATTTAGCAAGTTATATTTACTGAAGGAAAAGTTGATCACTGTGAAGCTTACGTTTGCATACGGAGTAAATGGTGTTACAGAAGAGTACAAATCCAAAAAGATAGTATTTTAATTATTACAAATCGAGGTACATAGGGTTGGGTATATGGAAAAAGTAATTCCACAATATGTAATGGAACGCATAGCTAAAATTACAAAAAATCAAAATGGGATGCGTGTTTCCATTGTGCATTCTAAAGTATTTGCCTCTTAAAAAGTCAGGAGCTGCTAATCTCTAGAATTAACAGCTCCATGATGGCGGAGAGGGCGGGATTCGAACCCGCGTGTCGTTTCCGACAAACTGATTTCGAGTCAGCCCCGTTATGACCACTTCGATACCTCTCCGTATTAAATGATGCGGCAAATTATTTTGACAGGCCAAGACACGACCTCAATTAAACATATGCCAGACATCAGGCCATTAAATAAGTTTAGCATATATATTTTACAGGTAATCCAATGTAAATGCAAGGGTAAAATTTGTATTCAACCGGCTATTTTGATTTTCGTGCCCTCAACTCTCTAAAAAATCTCTTTAAGATATCCGAACATTCATCCTCAAGAACTCCCTGCATCACTTCAACCCTGTGGTTGAACTGCTCAACCTCCAAAACATTTATCACTGATCCGACAGCTCCTGCTTTGGGATCGGGAGCGCCGATGAACAGACGGTTGATCCGTGCATGAAGGATGGCGCCGGCGCACATGGTGCAAGGCTCTAAGGTCACATACATATCGCAGTCATTCAAACGCCATGTTCCCAGCTTTTTGGATGCCTTCTGCAGGGCTGATATTTCAGCGTGCATAGTCGGGTCCTGCTTCAACTCTTTAAGGTTGTGGCCTCGGGCAATTATTTTGTCACCTTTCACTATTACGGCACCTACGGGTGTTTCATCCTTATCATAAGCTTTTTTTGCTTCCTTCAGAGCTTGTTTCATAAACCATTCATGGGTAGGTCCTTCTTTTTTTGATAAGCTGGTATCTGCCGGCTTCAAACTCCTTACAACCTCCATACAAGAAAAATGGAACATAAAACCTAAATTAAGCAAAACCTCACAACAGGATCGAAAAAAATATAAAATAAAAAAAGGATTAATACAATCCTTTTTTATTAAAAATATTATGTAACTGGTGCGCCCAAGAGGATTCGAACCTCCGGCCTGCGGTTTAGGAAACCGACGCTCTATCCTGCTGAGCTATGGGCGCATGAGCTAACGAATTATTATTATAGAGTAGAAAATGAGATTTGTCAACCCCTATAATAAGCATATTATATAACTCATATCAATGTAAATTATACGTTTAATTGAAAAAGTTATTTCCACCCCAAATTCATAGACAGTGGAATTTAGTTTTGCAAATCGCTAGAAATGAGAAAGGTGGAAGTTACTTTTGCAAAGATCACACTGTTCCTATTTTCTTGTGAAAGCTGGAATATTGTCTCTCAAAAAGCTATGATATATATGGTGGTGCCTCTGAAGGGGGTACATATATGCGTGGCTTTAAACATTTGAGTCAGGAAGAAAGAAATATAATTGAACAAAGGTTAATCAGCAGGAAATCATTCAAAAGCATAGCACGCGAGCTTGGAAAGGACCCAACCACGATATCCAAGGAAGTGAAGAACCATATCCAATTTAGGAAAACCGGCTGTTATGGAAGAGTGTTCAATGATTGTAAACATCGTATTGGTTGCCCTGTTAAGCATCTTTGCGGCAGTTTGCGTTGTAGCCGTTATTGTCGCGCTTGCAAGTCTCGCATGTGTTCATCACTATGTCATGAGTATCAACAGGAAATTTGTCCCAAGCTTTCGAAGCCGCCCTATGTTTGTAATGGTTGTGAAGACAAACAGTCTTGTACATTAGAGAAGAGGATTTATTCTGCAACACATGCACAAAGAGAATACGAGACAGTACGCTCTGAGTGCCGTCAGGGTTTACAAATCACTGAAGAAGAAGCGATAAGATTGGATTCCATTATTAGCCCGCTGCTAATTAAAGGCCAGTCACTCCACCATATATGCATTAACCATGCTGATGAAATCATGCTCGATGAACGCACACTCTACAACTATGTGGACAAGGGTATCTTTACAGCAAAAAATATCGATATGCCAAGAGTTGTACGTATGGGCAGACGTAAAAAGGGAAAAGACCAGTTCAAAGTGGATAAAAAATGCCGAATAGGCCGAACTTATCAAGACTTTCTTAAATTTATGCAAGAGCATCCGGACCTTCCCGTAGTGGAAATGGACACGGTAATAGGAAGAATAGGCGGCAAAGTCCTGCTGACACTGCATTTTACTGTCCCACAGCTCATGCTCGCATTCATTAGAGATGCTAATACCTCCCAATCTGTCATTGATATCTTTGATCAGCTTTACCTGGAACTAGGCCCGGATACCTTCCGCAAATTGTTCCCGGTATTACTTTGTGACAACGGCAGTGAGTTCTCGAATCCGTCCGCTATTGAATTCGATTCACATGGGCAACGCAGAACCTGTGTATTCTACTGTAATCCGCTGGCTCCTTACCAGAAAGGCGCAGCAGAAAACAACCATGCTTTGATTAGACGCATTATCCCAAAGGGTACTTCTCTTGATGAGTTTACTCAGCGGGACATAACTCTTATGATGAACCATATCAACTCGTACAGTCGACTGAATCTCGGGGATAAAACCCCTTATTGGGCTTTTGGATTGCTCTACGGGGAAGAAATATTAAGAAGGATGAATGTAGAACTCATCCCGACAGATAATGTCACCCTGCATTCATCCCTTCTTAAGAAATAAATATTAAATAACCAGAGGCACCACCAGCCACAACTCTATAAGCATTTACAAACAGGGTGGAAATTACTCTTGCAAAAAGTTAGTTAATCTTCACACCTCTAGTTTGATATACCCAAAAAAGGGCTGGCTTTGTTCCTCTACTTCATATTTTAACCTATTATTGACTGAAAAGCATTAAAAATTTGCCTAAATAAACTAATCCAAAACCCGCTGAATTACTATTTTTCTCAATGATAACAGCATCCATGGAATTTACTTTTGCAAAGTGGAAATTACCTTTTCAATTGACCATGTAAATTATACCCAATTGAAAATTAGATCATACCTTAAACAAATTTATAATGGTTTTACACTAAACAGCTTATAAACAATAAACTGCGTGGTAAAACTATGTCATCCTGCTACCTCAAAGGCAGTAAATATATAAAATGCAACAATTTTATGGCCGGCTCAGTCCCAACCTTCAGTTTTTACATATTTTATCCGATAATAATATAGGATTTGTTTAAAAAGTTGAATGTAAAAACAGATAATTCTGTCTGAGAGACGTATTGCTTCATTTATGATTTATCGACAGATATGACAGGAGGATATAGCGGTGTTTGGCTTGAAAAAGATAGACTGGAAGGATTTCTTAAAAATAATACTGGTGATTACAGTGGTCGCAGCGGGCATAGCCGGCCATGAGGCTGCATATGGAGCGGCAGATTCATCTCTTAAGCTTACTGTATTGTATACTACACAGATACGATTGGACTGGGAGGATAACCTGAACAATGAAAGTGGCTATATAATTGACAGGAAGGTTGACTCCGAAGACTTCAAGGAGATTGCATCCTTGCCTGCGAATTCCACAAGCTATACCGATTCCAGTGTTTCAATCGGCAAGGTTTATACTTACAGGGTTCGCTGGATTGATGCATCTAAAATGACCCATATATATACTGCTGAAGTGTCCACAACGACCACAGCGGTTGAGGCGCCCATATCTCTTAAAGTTACCCCTATGTCTTCCACCAGGATTGACCTGACATGGACCTATCCCAACTCCCAAAGCTACGAGACGGCTATTGAAAGAAGGGTGAAGGATGGCGAATGGGAGCTCATAGCGACGGTAAGCAAGGATGTCAACAGTTATAGCGATGAAGGATTGAAGCCAAATACAATTTATTATTACAGGGTTAAAGCGGTATCAGGAACTCAGGTGAGTTCTCGCACATATCCCAACAATAATGTGGGAATAGGGGCGCATGTCTTGATGGACGGACCGAAAAACCTATATGGATATGCTGTTACCAATGCACGTATATCCCTGCATTGGGACGATTGTGAGAATGAAACCATGTACTATGTTGAGAGAAGGGCCGATGGTGAAGATACATTTACAACTGTAGGATATGTGGCGGCCAACACCACCTATTGGAGCGACTGGGGAGTAAATGCAAATACAAGATATACATACAGGGTGAAGGCAGTAGCGACTGCAAACAGCTATGCATACTCCGATGAGGTGGCGGTAACCAGCACCTACCTGGAATCACCCGTTAACCTTAAGGCATCAGGTATATCATCTACGGAAATTGCTTTAAGCTGGGATGATAATTCGGGCAGAGAAACCGGATTTGAGATATGGAGAAGGGAAGAGGGATCAAGTTCTTGGAGTAAAATTGATTCGGTAGGAAGAAACGTAAAGAGCTATACAGATAGCGAGGTCTTTGCTGGTAAAAAATATTATTACAGAGTGCGGGCATCTGTTTTTCAAAAGGATATATTTTCTGCTTTCACTAATGAGGCGGCAGCATATGCTCAAGGTTTAAAAGCGCCGGGAAATTTGAATTATACTGTGGATTCGAATTCCCAAATAAGATTGACATGGACTGATAATTCCAGCAATGAAACTGGTTTTATAATTGAGAGAAAAACAGGGATGGACGGTGCCTGGAGCGTGATTGCCACCCTGGGAGCAGGTAAGACGAGCTTTACCCATACAGGTCTGGCGAAGAATGTCCATTATTTTTACAGGGTTAAGGCTTTTAACTCCGTGAATAACTCAGGCGCATACAGCGAAGAGCTGGAGGTGGTCATAGGAGACATACCTGAAGCTCCGTCCGGATTTAGAATTGAAGTTTTATCTTCCACAGAGGTACGCCTTATATGGACGGACAATTCCGATGATGAGCTGGGATTTGAGATAGAACGGAGACAGGGCAGCGTCAGGACTTTCAGCAAGGTGGGCGAAACGGGTGCAAATGCTGAATCCTACCTGGATCGCGGCCTAAAACCGGGAACAAGATACTGCTACAGGATAAGGGCTTTTAACAAGAACGGAAAATCAAAATACAGCAGGGAAATATATGTGACGACGAGAAAAGGCGAAGAATTTGCCGATGTAGATTCCGGCTACTGGGCATATGGAGCAATACAGACCACGGTTTCCAGAGGGATAATGGCAGTCGGCGAGGAAAAACGTTTTGATCCTGAAGGAATCGTAACCAGAGGAGAGTTTGCCGCAATCATAGTGAAAGCTTTTGACCTTGAAAAGGCAACTGCGGGAGCTTTCGACGATGTAAACCCAGGAACTGAGCATTACAAGGAGATACTGATTTTGAAGGGACTGGGAATTGTTTCGGGAGATGAAAATAACCGCTATTATCCGGGAAATCCTCTGAGCAGACAAGATATGAGCGTTATTGTTGCCAGGACAATGAAAGCTCTTGATAAACCGCTTACAGGGTATGGAGAGTCGGTGCTGAATAAATATTATGATCGGGATTCCATAGATTCTTACGCTTTGACAAGCATGTCGTCCCTTGTGGGTGAGAAGATCATAAACGAAAGGATACGAAACGGCAGAACCTATTTGGATCCGAAAGCCGGCATAACGCGAGCGGAAACTGCATGGGTACTGTATAATCTGCTGAGGATGCTTTGATAAATAGGGAGCGGTTGCGAAATCCCAGGAGAAGGCCTCCTGATTGACATAAAGCATTTTTATAGCTTTAATATCTTTAATACTAAAAATGAGTACAATAAACACAATAAAAATAAATTCAATTAATGCAATTAATGCAATTAATGCATCAAATATATCAGCCCTGCCTGTTTTAAGACAAGCAGGGCTGACTATTTTATCGTTGAATGTTATGTCTGGGCCGGCAATCTTTTTTTCCTTTTTTCACGATAGTTTAAAAAAATGTCTTTTATAATTAATAAAAACAGATACTTAACCTTCCTCGATCAGAACTGCTCTGACCGGGGAACCTTCTACGCCATCGATTTTAAGGGGCAGGCAAGAGAAAAAATACTCCCCTGGCTCCACATCCTTAAGCATAAGGCCTTCAACTATACCGATGTTATTTGACAAAAGGGTGGTATGCACCTGGCTGCTTTTTGTATGGAAGCCTTCAACCGAAAGATAATCCACCCCTACTGTCCTGACCTTCTTTTCCACAAGATAATCCGCTGCTGATTTGTCTATATAGATGAAATCCTCCCGGAAAATTCCATCCTCAGGTATAGAACTGTTTGCGGTTTTGAAAAATACCGCATCGCCAGGTTCGATTGGAAAAGAGATGATATCCTTCTCTGTTATGCATCTTTCAACATTGAGTTCAAAGACTTTGGTGTATCCGGTGAACCGGGACAGATCAAGGGAGTCTATCTTTATTCCGTCATCTATGAAATGATAGGGAGCATCCACATGAGTGCCTGCATGCAAGCCTATCTTTATGGAAGATACATTGCATCCGTCGCCATTCTTTATAGATTGATCCCTTATAATCTCCATATCCTTGTCTCCAGGCCATAGGGCCATGCCTGGGTAAATGCTTCTGCTGATATCGATAATGCGCCTGATTTTCATGCAACCACGTCCTTTCCTTATAAATGGCGGATTCTTCATGTATAACTCAAAGAAAAATATCCGGGTTTGCTATCATCTTGGTAGGTTAAACACTTCCTGAGGCTTAGTGCCTTATTGCAAACATATTTTCTGTTTTTAGCTTCCCCGGCTTACTGCTAATATTTCTTGTTAATATAATCATCCGTCAGGGATTGCTGCTTTTTATTTTCCAAAAGGCCTTCTGCTCTCAAAACATCGGCAATTGCAGCGCTCTTGGTATGAAGAATCAAAAAATCCCCTTCATCGGAATCGCCCAGGTAATGAAAAGCATCAATTTCCATCAATATATCAGGGTCTTTTATGACAATCTCAATCAGCTTGCCCTTCAATTGTTTTGATTTGACATTGACGTAATATGCCTCACAGTTGAAATCAATCAGCCGAAGCAGGGCAAGGGTGGTTTTATCTTTTAAATGGTAATAATTCATGGACTCCGCATAGTAATTGCGGCGTTCCTTATCTGAATTTTTTGGGTCATTGGCAATCCAACGCCAGTACTTGGCATAGGTGTTATAATAATGGTGATTGTATACAGCCTTTTTTATGTTATCCACCTTTGTGAAAGGCTTGATATCAAGGCTCTCCATATACCGGAAATTTTCTTCAATAAATTCGCTTTTAGTCATATCCCCCATTTTGTATTGTATTAGGAGGCTTTGTCTGTGTCTTAAAAACTGGTCAAATTTATTCATAAAGTTATGCACCGCCTGTCATGTTCCAATGATAAACGAGTTTTTGCAAATTGTAAAGGGTATGGGCACAATATCCAAATCCCTAAATGATCAAGCTTGCTCCATACAAAGGCTGTGAAGGCAGGCAGAAGCAAGAGCAGACAGAGACCAAAGCAGACATAAACCAAAGCAGACAGGGATATTTCTTTAGCATCCCACAGAATAAATTTCACAAGTCACAGGGGATTTATGCAAAAAGCAGGCTGCAAGGGATGTTGCATTAAAAATAAATTGTGGTAAATCATATACATAGCTTCATGAAGTATGGTTTCTACAATGATTTCATGGCGAGAGGATTTGGCACTGGAATTCCCATAGCGGAGTTTTATAAATCTTGTCGACAGAGGATAATAAATCTTTGACTTGGGTGATGGTTATCCGATATAATAGGGATAATCCATAATTTGGCTGAAGGAGGTATGAAGATGGCTGGTAAAACTAATACACTGCCAAAGCGTGATGAAATTGATGCTAAATATAAATGGGCACTGGAACATATCTATGAAGACAACGAAAAGTGGGAAGAGGATTTTAAAAAGGTAAAAGCTCTCTCGGGAGAGATAAAGAATTTTAGAGGGACCCTTGGAGAAAGCGATGAAAAACTACTGGCGTGTTTGAAATTGTGCGACGAGATGCTGTCGCTGAACGATAAGGTGTTTGTATATGCGAGGATGCGCAAGGATGAGGACAACTCCAACGGCTTCTACCAGGCCTTAGCTGACAGGGCGGCAACTCTTGCCACCGAAGTGTATGCATCGGTTTCCTTTATAGTGCCTGAGATTATTTCTATACCGGAGGAGAAGTTAAAGGGCTTTTTGGAGAAAAATGAGGATCTGCGGCTATACAAGCATTATATAGATGAACTGCTGCGGCAGAAAAATCATACCCTTTCGGAGCGGGAAGAGGAGCTTCTGGCACTTTCTTCAGAGATAGCCCGGGCTCCGCGGGACATTTTCACAATGTTCAACAATGCCGATATTAAATTCCCGGTGATTAAAGATGAAAACGGAGAAGAGGTTGAACTTACAAAGGGAAGGTATATAAGTTTTCTCGAAAATAAAGACAGAAGGGTGCGGCAGGATGCATTCCATGCCCTTTACAGCTCTTACAAAAAATTTGAAAACACCCTGGCGGCTTCTCTTATAGGCAATGTAAAAAAGAACAGGTTTTATTCTTCCGTGAGGAAGTATGGTTCAAGCCTTGAAGCTTCCCTGGATTCCGATAACATCTCCGTTGATGTATACAATAACCTGATCGATACCATAAACAAGAACCTACCTTTGCTTCACAGGTATTTAAGGCTGCGCAAAAAGGCTTTGAAGCTGGATGAGCTGCATATGTATGATCTGTATGTGCCCATCGTGGAAGAACCCGGCAAGAAAGTGCCTTATGAGGAGGCATTGAAGATGGTTGAGCAAGGGCTTCAGCCTTTGGGTGGGGAATATGTAGGATATCTGAAAGAAGGTTTTGAGTCGGGCTGGATCGATGTGTATGAGAACCAGGGCAAAACCAGCGGAGCATATTCCTGGGGGGCTTACAATACCCATCCTTATGTGCTGTTGAACTATCAGGACACCATTAATGATGTATTTACGATAGCCCATGAAATGGGGCATGCTCTGCATACCTTTTATACCAACAAAACTCAGCCGTATATATATTCGGAATACAAGATATTTGTAGCGGAGGTTGCATCTACAGTCAACGAATCGCTGCTCATGCAGCATATGCTTAAAAATACCCAAAGCAAGGCTGAAAAGGCTTACCTGCTGAATCATTACCTTGAAGAGTTCAGAGGTACAGTATTCCGGCAGGTCATGTTCGCCGAGTTCGAGAAGATTATACATGAAAAGATTGAGCAGGGTGAGGCGTTGACAGCAGAATCCCTGTCCAAGATATATTATGATTTGAACGTGAAATATTTTGGGCCTGAGGTGACGGTGGACGAAGATATCGCCATGGAATGGGCAAGGATACCGCATTTTTACACCAGCTTTTATGTGTACAAGTATGCTACGGGATTCTCAGCAGCCACATCCATCTCCCAGCAGATACTTAATGAGGGCCAGCCGGCTGTGGAACGGTATATAGGATTCTTGAGCAGCGGAGGCTCCGATTATCCTCTGGAGCTTTTAAAGAAAGCCGGAGTGGACCTTTCTACGCCCAAGCCTGTCCAGGATGCTCTGGATGTGTTCGCTCAGGTGCTGGAAGAACTGGAGAAGCTTATTTAAACTGTTAAAAAGCGAGCATCATTGCAGCGGACCAAAGGGACACTCGGATTATGGCTATATAATTTAAAATAAAATTTATCAGCATGGCGGCATAAAAAAGCAGTCTTTGCGGATTTGGTGTGATAAATTTTAAAATGGTGTTGACAAATGCAAAATCAGAATATAATATATATAAAAATATGTTAAACCGATGAGCGAGAGAAGTATGCCTGACACTGCGTTCAAAGAGATCTGCAGGTGGTGGGATTGCGGAAGCGAAAGACAGGTTGAATGGACTCGCGAGGGCAGCTGTGAAATTGATGCTGAATTGCGGGATAAAGTAGCGGCTGACGGGTACTCCACCTGTTATAAGGGGAGCATACATGATGGTGTATGGATAAAGGGGGCCTTTTAGGCCAATTTAGGTGGTACCGCAGAAGTCATAGAGCTTTTGTCCTTAAAATTTAAGGATGAAAGCTTTTTTTGTTACACAAAACCAAAGTGGTTATGCAAAACTAACATGCCAAATAGGTTTTGAAAAATCATAAAATTTACATAAATCATAACAAACAACAAAAAGAGAGGAGAAAGAATTATGGCGAGGATACCTTACAAGACATACCTTTCAGAGTCGGAGTTACCCAAACAGTGGTATAATCTGCGGGCAGACATGAAGGAGAAGCATGATCCGTTTCTTAATCCGGGAACATTAAAGCGACTTACGGCGGAGGAAATGTACCCTATATTCTGCGAAGAGCTGGTGAAGCTGGAGATGGATGACACTACAGAGTACTTCGACATACCTGAGGAGGTGCAGGAATATTACAGAACCTTCAGGCCATCACCTCTGGTCAGAGCGTATAATCTTGAAAAGGCTCTGGATACGCCGGCTAAGATTTACTTTAAATTTGAGGGAAACAACACTTCAGGCAGCCACAAGCTCAATGCAGCCGCGCCTATGGCTTACTATGCAAAGAAGCAGGGGCTTAAATCCCTTACCACCGAGACCGGAGCAGGACAGTGGGGAACCGCACTTTCCATGGCCTGTGCATATTTCGGCATCGATTTGACGGTTTATATGGTTAAAGTTTCCTATGAGCAAAAGCCCTTCAGGAAAGGGGTAATAGAGACCTATGGCGCCAAAATCATTCCCAGCCCTTCCGACACCACTGAAGCCGGGCGTGCCATCCTGGCTAAGGATCCTAATACGGGAGGAAGCCTGGGTTGTGCAATTTCCGAAGCCATAGAGGCTTCCCTGAGGGACAAGGACTGCAGGTATGCCTTGGGTTCGGTGCTCAATCAGGTGCTGCTGTTCCAGTCCGTCATTGGTCTGGAAAGCAAAATAGCCCTGGAGAAGCTGGGTGAATACCCGGATGTGGTAGTAGGCTGCGCTGGAGGAGGTTCCAACTTGGGGGGCCTGATAGCACCCTTCATGAAGGATAAGCTGCAAGGCAAGGTGAATACACGTTTTGTAGCCGTAGAACCGGCTTCCTGCCCGTCTTTCACCCGTGGCAAATATGCTTATGATTTTTGCGATACGGCAAGAATCACACCCCTTGCAAAGATGTATACTCTGGGAAGCAACTTCATTCCTTCCCCAAATCACGCAGGAGGCCTCAGGTATCACGGCATGTCCCCGGTGCTTTCAAAGCTGTATCATGACGGATACATGGAGGCAATCTCCGCCGAACAGACAAAGGTGTTTGAAGCTGCCGTCAAGTTTGCACAGGTGGAACAGATACTTCCGGCTCCGGAATCTGCTCATGCCATATATGGTGCAATTCAGGAAGCTTTGAAGTGTAAGGAATCGGGAGAAGCCAAAACCATTCTTTTCGGCCTCACAGGCACAGGTTACTTCGATTTGAAAGCATACATGCAGTATAATGAAGGAGCTATGGACGACTATATACCTACCGATGAAGATTTGCAAAAAGGATTCGAAGGATTGCCAAAGATTGATGGAAATGTGATATAATTTACCCAGAAAATCATTTGATTCTTATGATTCTTAGGGGGAAATTATGGAGGAACAATATTATATCGACAGAGCTTTGGAACTGGGAGCAGATCACGCGGTCGCCTTCAGTATTGGTGATATTGAATTTGATTCCCGGACAATATTAAAGTGCATGTTCGGTTGCGGGGATTGGGGCAAAGGCCATACATGCCCTTCAAGGCCAGGTTCGCTCAAACCGTGGGAGTATGAGCAGGTGTTTAAGAGATATTCGTGGGGCATCATTATACACTCTACCAGCAAGAAAGTTTCCCAGGAGGTTTCCTTCCAGATTGAAAGGGAGGCGTTTCTGAACGGGAAATACATGGCCTTTTCGCTGAGCGACTGTGCTATATGCTCCGAATGCATGGGGCTTAAGGGAAAGGAATGCGCCAATCCGATAAAGGCAAGGCCGGCGTTTCACAGCGTAGGGATTGACGTGTTCAAGACGGTCAGAAAATTCGGTCTTCCTATTGAAACATTAAAAGACAAGGATCAGGAGCAGAACTGGTACTCGGCGGTCTTTATAGAATGACATCAAGTACTGCCCTGTATGAAATCTTGGCACATAAAGAAAATGCGGCATTATAAAGAGAAAGCTATATTGTTCACAAAGCTTTGGAGTTGCTAAAAATTATTGTTTTTGACTGCAGGATTTCATTTTGCAATCAGTTTTCCAGGTAAAATTTCATATCGCGTATAACCTTAACTAAAAACCTCCTATGACGGTTTTATAAATCCCGCTATAGGAGGTTTCATTTATTTTTGCTTCATTGTTTTATCCGGAAAAGGCGGTGTTCTATTGACGTCAAACCTCTTCCGGATGCATATTGGCTTTTATTTCGCAACTATGTTGACCAGCCTGTTCTTTACTACGATTACCTTCTTGATCTCTTTGCCGTCTATAAACGGTTTTATTTTTTCATCAGCCAGAGCTATTTTTTCAACCTCACTGTTGTCGGCATTTGACGGTACGTCTGCCTTGCTTCTTACAGTCCCGTTGACTTGTATTGCAATTTCTATCGTGTCCTTGACCAGGGCATTTTTGTCCCACTCCGGCCATTTCTGGTTGAATATTGAGTATTCATAACCCAGTTGCTCCCACATTTCTTCCGCAAAGTGAGGGGCAAAGGGTGCCAGGAGCCTTATAAGGTCTGCTATAACTTCTTCCATAAACTTGAGGTTTTTCTGCGGTACGTCGGAATCATATTTGTAAAGGGCGTTTACCAGCTCCATCATTCTGGATATTGCCGTGTTAAACTGGAACTTATCGGCATCCTCCGTTACGCCTCTTATTGCAAAATGCCTAGCATAATTTAATTCTTTTTCAAAAGAGGCTATGTCATTTCGTCCGGCATCGCCTTTTATCTCATTAAACCTTTCTACGAGCCTTTCAACCCTGCTCACAAACCTTGCTATAGCCTTGATTCCATCATCATTCCAGGGACCGCCTTCAGTATAGTTGAAGCCGAACATCAGGTACAGCCTGAACACATCGGAGCCATACTTGCTTACATAATCATCGGGTGAAATGATGTTACCCTTGGATTTGCTCATTCTGTTCCCATCAGGCCCGAGGATGATTCCTTGATGTGTCAGGGATTTAAAAGGTTCGTCAAATTTGAGGTAGCCGAGATCCCTCAAAGCTTTTGTTATGAACCTTGCGTACAAGAGATGCATTGCTGCATGCTCCGGTCCTCCTATATATTTGTCTACCGGCAGCATTTTATTAATCCATTCCGGATTAAAGGGTTCCTTACTGTTTTTATTGTCCGGATACCTCAGGTAATACCACGACGAGCATACGAAAGTATCCAGCGTATCGGGATCTCTCTTTGCCGGAGCTCCGCATTTCGGGCAGGTGGTATTCATAAACTCCTGGCTCTTCTTTAATGGGGACTCGCCGTCGGGAGTAAATTCCACGTTATATGGAAGCAATACGGGGAGATCCTCTTCCGGAACAGGTACAATGCCGCAGTGCTCGCAATGTATCACAGGTATGGGAGCGCCCCAATATCTCTGTCTGGACACGAGCCAATCCCTCAACCTGTAGTTGATCTTCAGGGAACCTTTTCCGTCCTTCTCCAGCTTCTCAACTATCTTCTTCCTCGCATCCTCGGATTTTACTCCGTCGAATTCCTCACTGTTCACAAGTACTCCATATTCCGTGAAAGGAAGCTTGTCGTCAACGCCTTCAGCCCCTTTAATAACGCGCTTGATAGGCAAGTTGTACTTGGTTGCAAATTCATAGTCCCTTTCGTCGTGGGCAGGCACCGCCATAACGCATCCTGTGCCATAGCTGGCAAGCACGTAGTCCGCAATCCATATGGGGACTTTTTCTCCGGTTATGGGGTGTACGGCGTAAGCTCCGGTGAATACTCCGGTTTTTTCCTTGACGGTAGACATTCTTTCGATCTCCGTCTGCTTTTTAGCATACTCCCTGTATTCCTCGACTTTTGCCCTGCACTCCGGAGTGGTTATAACATCCACCAGATCATGCTCCGGGGCCAATACAACATAAGTTACGCCATACAGAGTGTCGGCTCTCGTGGTGAAAACCTTAAAGCTTTGGTCACTGCCGCTGACCTTGAATTCAATTTCTGCTCCCTCGGACCTTCCTATCCAGTTTATCTGGATCTTCTTGGTTTTTTCCGGCCAGTCCAGCTCATCCAGCTTTTCTATCAGTTCATCGGCATATGCTGTTATCTTGAAAAACCACTGGGTAAGATTTTTTTTGGTTACTTCCGTACCGCACCTCTCGCAGGAGCTATCCACCACCTGCTCATTGGCAAGAACTGTCTGGCACTTGGGGCACCAATTGACAGGGGCATTCTTCCTGTAAGCCAGTCCGGCTTCATACAGTTTCAGAAACAGCCATTGAGTCCATTTGTAGTAATCGGGAAGGCAGGTAACGATCTCATAGTCCCAGTCAAAGGAGGCTCCCATTTCCCTTAGCTGCCTTTCCATGGTTTCAATATTTTGAAGGGTTGAATCTTTGGGATGTATCCCTGTCTTTATGGCATAGTTTTCCGCAGGCAGACCGAAAGCATCAAAGCCCATAGGCTGAAAAACTTCATAACCCTGCATCCTCTTTAACCGCGCCCATGAATCGCTGGGGCCATAATTATACCAATGGCCTACGTGAAGCTTTGCTCCGGAAGGGTATGAAAACATCTCAAGACAATACAGCTTCTTGTCTATGTTTTCCGGATGAAACTTATACAGCTTGGTCTCTTCCCATTTCTTTTGCCATTTTCTATCGATGTCTGCTGAATATGGCATAATATCACTCCTTTATGTCTGCTAAACATTAAAAAAACCGCCTCAGCAAGAGACGGGGTAATTTCCGCGGTACCACTCTAGTTAGCTTCCTTTATAAGAAAGCTCCCTCTGTGAACGGCATCGGTGAAATGTAAGCTTTACAAATACCGTTCCTTTCTGTAACGGGAAAACCCGGCTTACCCTAATTATTCAGGCAGCAACTCCAGGGTGAGTTCAAAGGCGTGTTACTGCCGGCTCGCACCTTCCCCGGCTCTCTGA
Organism: Clostridium thermosuccinogenes; assembly: GCF_002896855.1. NCBI lineage: Bacteria > Bacillati > Bacillota > Clostridia > Eubacteriales > Clostridiaceae > Clostridium > Clostridium thermosuccinogenes. The sequence goes on from NZ_CP021850.1 coordinate 29,101, forward strand.
GAGTTCCGCTAACCTTTTACTAATCCCCTTCATAGTCTTTAAACTATACTTTTGAAAATATTATCACAAAATAAGAGTATTTTCAAGCCGTTTGTTTATCAAGTATTGACATGGCCGGCTGATTTTATTCCGATAAGTGTCATTGCTTCTGTAATGCATTTGTAATATACTGAAATCAGCGGTATTTTTATGTTCTATTATTCCGTATTTGGGGGGATAGCTTTGTTTCAGGAACATCCGGGAGTAAAACCGTCCATGAGCTTTTTTCTTATTATCATACCAGTTTTACTAGCAATTATTCCGGTGCTTGCCGCCTTCAGCCTTCTTCAGGAAAACCGCACATCTAATGAACAGAGAGTATCAGCCTTGGAAGAAGAAATACAAAGGCTGGAAGAAGAGAGGGACAGCCTTAAGGAGAAAATATCTGCCCTGGAAAAGGAAGCTTCTGCCTTGAAAGAGGAAAATACAGGCTTCAGGCAGGATATTGAGGAAAAAGATTCTAAAATCGAACACCTGCAGGAAGAAAAGAAGGAATATGAAGATAGGCTGAAGGACATGGAAGAAAAATTGAAGCTCTATGGTGCGGCAGGGATCACAGAAAACAAAAATCAAAAGGTGGCTTATCTGACCTTTGATGACGGACCTTCGGAGAACACTGAAAAAGTTCTGGACATCCTCAGCAAATACAAGATAAAAGCGACTTTTTTTGTAGTAGGCAGGCAAAACATGCCGGAAAGATATAAGAGAATTTTAAAGGAAGGCCACGCAATCGGTAATCATACCTATTCCCATGATTACAGCAAGATATATTCATCCGTGGATGCTTTCTTTGAGGACTTTGATAAGCTAAACTCGCTGCTTGAAGCTTTTACCGGACAGACTACAGATATATTCAGGTTTCCCGGCGGCTCCCACAATACGGTGAGCAAATCGGCAGGAGGATCGGAGATCATTAAGGAAATTATAGAAGAGGCCTCAAAAAGAGGTTACAAATATTTTGACTGGAATGTGACGGCTTCGGATGCGACCTTGGCCGGAGGCATGGTACCTAAGGAAACGATTGTAAATAATGTGCTTTCCGGCACCAAGGGCAGGAAAAATATTATAGTCCTGATGCATGATGCCGGCAGCAAGGATACCACAGTGGAAGCTCTTCCCGAGATAATTGAAGGCTTGTCCGCCCAGGGTTACAAGTTCGGTGTTCTTTCAAAATATGTGCAGGGAATGTAAGTAAAACAAAAGTATATAACAGGCAAAAAAAGGGGTTAGTCTTTCGACTAACCATGTAAAGGGGGTCAAAATGTATTTTGTGAGGTCAGTATTATTTTTGACCCCTTTTTACCTCCTTATACATAAAAATATAAATTTTTTTAATTTAATAGTATGTGGACTTTCAGTCTGCTAGAGCAATCAAGACACTGATAATCAACTGAGCTTTTTAATTATCTCCTCCACTATCCTGCTTTTGTGTTTTCCCGCACAATGAATGGTGATATCGGCATACTTTTTATATAAAGGCACCCTTTCCTTATAAATGTCAAGAAGCGTCTGGCTTTCATTTCTTGCAATTCCACGGGTGGACATATTCTTTATCCTTTTGTCCAGATTCCTGTAATTAAGCTGCAGATAGATAATTTTACCGCGGCTTTTTAAGTGGTGCATTGCATTCCTGCTGTAAACCACACTGCCACCGGTGGCTATGACATGGTTTGTTGTGTCAAGGCTCATCACCGCAGCTTCCTCAATCTCCATAAAGGCTTTAAGGCCTTTTTCATTTAAAATATCCTGAAGGGAAGAACCCTCTCTTTCCCGGATGATATTGTCCGTATCGATAAAAGGCATTTCCAAGGTTTTTGAAAGCAGCATTCCGACAGTGGTTTTTCCAGCACCGGGCATACCGATCAGCACTATGTTGTTGTCATGCATGGATAAAATCACCTCATATCTTTCTGTCCAGTTGCAGGCATATCGCCCTGTATAAAAATTCATATATTAACCCTTGTCTGATAATAATATTATAGATGACAAGGTTGCAAATTGAAATACTTGAAGTCTTTATGCCATTATATTACAGCCGGCGGCTATTTTTAGCTGATGCCTATGCTGTTGATTTAAATATTGAGGAGGATTTGACACTATGAGTGAGCATGAAGAGAAGATTATAAATGCGGAAAATCTGAATATTGATGCGACCCTGGAGGATATATCCAAAAACCTTGGGAGGGGAGAAACCCTGATTCTTGATGTCGGCAACAATTATTTCAATCAGACGGACAGAATATATGACACGCTGGTGACGAGGGGATATGATGTCAAAAAATCATTCAAAAACGGAAGAAACCAGATAATCATACGAAGCGGAGACCAAAGGTAATATCTTATACTTCATTATTGTACTCAGAAATTATACTCAGAAGATACTTCTGGGTTTTTTTCTTTATTAAGCAATATTTGCATTAAAAAGAGGCAATTAGTGCCATATTACGACTATAAAATGATATATAATAATATATATCAACATCAGATTGGGGTTTTGGTATGTACGAATGCTTCATCGGCCTGGATATAGGAACTTCAAGCGTCCGGGCTGTCATGTTTGATAACAAAGGCTTTCAGATAGGCATTGAAAGCATCGAGTACTCTATAATAAGCGATACCGACGGATGGGCTGAGCTTGACCCGGAACTTATATTCAACTCCAGCCTTAAGGTGATAAAGGACTGCATCGGTAAATCAGAATCAGGAAAGAGCTGTATCGCCGGCATAGGCATAAGCTGCCAGATGCATAGCCTTATGGCTGTAGACAGCGAAGGGACCCCTCTTACCAGGTTGATTACATGGATGGATACGAGGGCAGATAAGGAAGCTAAGCTTATATCGGAACGCTTTAATGCGGAAGACCTCTACTTTAGGACAGGATGCAGGGTCCAGCATCCTATGTATCCTCTGAGCAAGCTTTTGTGGCTTAAAAACAACGCTCCGGATATTTTTAAAAAGGCTTATAAGTTTATAACAATAAAGGAGTACATAATTTATAAGCTGTATAACCAATTTGTGGTGGATTATACCCTTGCATCAAGCCAGGGGTACTGCAATGTATACAGCCACCAGTGGGACAGGGATATGGTAGAGGGCATCCTGGACTTAAGCACCGACAGATTCAGTGATATAGTTGAGTGTACATATGCATTAAAAGGTATGAAACCCGAATATGCCGGAGCAATGGGAATTGATGCCGATACTCCTGTGATTATAGGCTCCGGAGACGGAATAATGGCAAACCTGGGGTGTGGAGTTTATGATGACACCTCCATGTCATCAACAATAGGCACCAGTGGTGCGATACGCATATCGGCAGACAAACCGCTGTTGGATCCTCAGCAGCGAACGTGGTGCTATTCCTTTACGGAGGATTTGTGGGTGTCGGGGGGCGCGATCAACAACGGAGGGATAGTGCTTAAATGGTTGAAGGAGCAGTTCAGGGATCAATTCGAGCATGATGCCGGACTCTATAACGAAAGCATATATAAGCTGTTTGACAGGTTTGCAGACGAAATCAAGCCGGGCAGCGACGGCCTTATTTTTCTTCCATATCTCACCGGGGAGAGAAGCCCCGACTGGAATGCCGGTGTCCGGGGAATGATGTACGGCCTTGGCCTTTCTCACGGAAGGAAGCACATCATCCGGGCAGCGATGGAAGGAATAATGTACAGAATGTACTCAGTGTATGAGGTGATATCGGGATTAAGGGACAGCGCTGTACATATAAGGGCGAATGGTGGATATGCCAAGTCCGATGTCTGGCTTAAGATGCAGGCGGACATTTTCAACAAGGAAATACTGGTGTCGGGAGTGGAAGAGGCATCAGCTCTTGGGGCGGCCTATTTATGCATGCTGGCTTTAGGAGAGGTCCGGGATATCAAAAAGCTCCTCCCGGGCATGCAGCCAAAAAAGGTCATCGCTCCATCACCGGAGAACCATGAGATATATGCAAAGGCTTATAAATCCGCGAAAGAGCTATATCAGAATGTAACCCAAGGCATGCTGAAGTAAGGCAAGTGGAAAAGATGGATGGCTAGACTACCTTGGCTTATGTCCTTGGTATATTTGATATTAATAGTACAAATTTATCGGGGGAGAGGAATTTTATGAATATGTTCAATTTACAGGGGAAAAATGCAGTGATACTTGGTGGTGCCGGTGTTCTTGGGTCAGCCATGTCCAGAGGGTTGGCTTATGCCGGTGCTGGTGTGGCTGTATGCAGCCTGCATGAAGAAAAGGCTGTAAACACTGCTTCTGAAATAGCAAAAGAGGGTGTAAAAGCAAAAGGGTATAAGCTGGATGTTACCGACCTGGATGAGTTGAATAATGTGTGCAAGGCTATTATAAAGGATTTTGGAAGAGTGGATATTCTGGTAAATGCGGTGGGAGGCAACATGAAAGGCGCTACAACATCTGATACCGTATCGTTTTTTGATTTGCCTGCATCAGCTATAGAAAATGTCTTCAGATTGAATCTCACGGCCGGAGTGGTGATGCCTTCCCAGGTATTTGGAAAAGAGCTGGTAAAGAATCCTGAGGGCGGGGTAATAATAAACATATCATCGATGAACGCCTTCAGACCGCTGACAAGGGTACCCGGCTACTCAGCAGCTAAAGCGGCGGTAAGCAACTTTACACAATGGCTGGCTGTTGATATGGCGAAGAACTATGGTGAGAAAATCAGGGTAAATGCCATTGCGCCAGGCTTTTTCCTGACGGAGCAGAACAGGTTCATGCTTACAAATCCTGAGAACGGAGAGCTCACCCAAAGGGGCAGAGACATAATTAATCATACCCCCATGGGAAGGTTCGGGGCACCGGAAGACCTTATCGGAACTTTGATATGGCTGGCTTCCGATGCATCGAGGTTTGTCACCGGGGTAGTTGTACCTGTTGATGGAGGATTTTCAGCATTTTCGGGAGTTTAATAGCGTGGATGTGGACAATGAGCCATCTAAAAGGTTTATTGTGTACATGATGGTGCTTTTACTATTAGCTGTTTTTGCAGTTTTACATAAATACAGATAGAAAGGTTGGATTTTATGAGCAAGCAACAGATAGGGGTTATCGGACTGGCCGTTATGGGAAAAAACCTGGCAAAGAATATTGAAAGCCGTGGGTTTTCGGTTTCAGTCTATAACCGTTCAAGGGAAAAAACCGACGAACTGCTGGCGGAAGCCGCAGATAAAAAGATTGTGGGGACATATAGCATTGAAGAATTCGTGAATTCTCTGGAAGTCCCGAGAAAAATAATAATGATGGTTAAGGCGGGGAAACCGGTGGATGATACGATAGAGCAGCTTAAGCCGTATCTGTCCAGGGGGGACATCCTTATAGACGGAGGCAATTCCTTCTTTATGGATACAATAAGGAGAAACCGGGAACTGGAAAAGGAAGGCTTCAGATATATAGGAACCGGTATTTCCGGAGGGGAAGAAGGAGCGTTGAAAGGCCCTTCCATAATGCCCGGCGGTCAGAGGGATGCCTATGAGTTTATAGAGCCGGTGCTCATAGCCATATCTGCAAAGGTGGATGGAGATCCCTGCTGTACATATATTGGCCCGGATGGAGCCGGCCACTATGTTAAAATGGTGCACAACGGCATAGAATACGGTGACATGCAGCTGATAAGTGAAGCCTATTATGTGCTCCGGGAGCTGCTGGGTTTAACTGCGGAGGAACTGCATGAGGTATTCTCCGAATGGAATAAGGGAGAACTGGACAGCTACCTTATAGAGATAACTGCTGATATATTTACAAAGAAAGATGCTGATACCGGTAAGCCGATGGTGGATGTCATACTGGACAGGGCAGGACAGAAGGGTACCGGAAAGTGGACCAGCCAGAGCGCTTTGGAACTGGGTGTTTCTGCTCCTACCATTACTGAGGCCGTATATGCAAGGGCAATTTCTGCATTAAAGGCTGAACGGGTTGCCGCCAGCAAGATTTTGAAGGGTCCGGAGCCCAAGAAGTTGGAAGTAGACAGGGATGAATTTATAGAACTGGTGAGAAAAGCCCTCTATGCCAGCAAAATATGCTCTTATGCCCAGGGATTTGCTTTAATGAAGGCGGCTTCGGAAGAATATGGCTGGAATCTCGACTATGGAAATATAGCCATGATTTTCAGGGGAGGCTGCATTATCCGGGCACGTTTCCTGCAGAAAATAAAAGATGCCTACGATAGGAATCCGAAGCTGGCAAATCTCATGCTCGACCCATACTTTAAGGATGTGCTGGAGAGCTACCAGTCGGCATGGCGCAAGGTTATATCGGTATCAATAGAGCATGGCCTGGCAGTACCGGCATTTTCCAGTGCCCTGGCCTATTTTGACAGCTACAGGAGTGAATTCCTTCCGGCAAACCTGCTGCAGGCACAAAGGGACTATTTCGGAGCCCATACCTTTGAAAGAGTGGACAGGGACGGAATCTTCCATTATAAGTGGTTTTAAGCAAACATAATATGTAAGGCGTATAAGATGAAAGATGCTTTCAGAAATATGGGGATGTTGATATGAAGATTGGGGTTTGCACAGGTATTGAGAACATATATAAGCTTGAGGAAATGGGATTTGATTATTTGGAAGCCGGTGTTAACAGCATAGCATCACTGGAGAAGGAAAAGTTCCTAGAGCTTAGAAAGCTGGTGGATGGCTGTTCTATCAAATGTGAAGTGATGAATGCCTATTTCCCATGGGATATGAGGTTGACAGGGCCGGATGCTGCGGGCGAAAGCACTGTCTCCGACTATGCCCGGAGAGCTGCGGAAAGGGCTGCTGCTTTGGGAACCAGAATTTTTGTTGTTGGCAATGGCGGAGCAAGACGGTTCCCCGACGGCTGGGAGATGGAGAAGGCATTGGATCAATTTGCCAGGGCTGTTGAAATTGTGGCGGAAGAGTCTTCAAAGTGCGGTATCATTGTCACTGTTGAACCTCTGAATAAAAGCGAGTCCAACCTGATCAATTCAGTTAAAGAAAGTCTGGACTTGATTAAAAAAATAAACCATGGCAATGTGATGCAGATGGCTGACTTTTACCATATGCGAAAGGAATCGGAAAGCATGGATGATATTATTGAGGCCGGAGAAGCCCTCGTCCATACTCACATAGCCAACAGCAACGGGAGAGTATTCCCCAGGGAATCAGGGGAAGACGATTATGAGTCATTCTTCGGTGCTCTGAAAAAAATAGGGTACAAGGGAAGAGTAAGTGTTGAAGCAAACACCAAAGATCTTGGCAGGGATGCTCCTGCGGCACTTTCGCTTCTCAGGAAGCTTGCCCGGTAATGCAAAGGCATATCCGGTCTTAATCGGTCAAAAAAGGCGGAAATAAAAGGCGGAGAGGTTTATCAGATAGATAAATCCTTCCGCCTTTTTAAATCCTTCTGCATTTTTGCGATACAGGCTCAGAACTTGACATACTCCCTTGTTTTTGTAGACTTATATACCGCTTCAATCATTTTCAAAGACGTTAACGCCTGGAAGCCGTCTATCGGCATATCTTCTCCTGTGCCAAGGCGTCTGTAAAAGTCCTTGATCAATGCCGCATGGCCGCTTCCCCAATAAGCTTTGCCGCCGGTTTTTGTGTCAGCCTCGGTTATGTGCTCGGTCCGTCCGTCTTTGTAGGTTACATTAAGGCCATCGGATAGCTTAAGAACAGCTTTTTCACAAAAAATCTCAATCTCCACAGGGGAATCGGTAGCGTAGCAGTTCGTAGCATAAAAGAGTCCTGTGGCTCCGTTTTTAAACACAATAGTGGCTTCGGCAGTGTCCTCTACCTCGATGTAATCTCCAAGAAGCCTGGTGTCGGCATTACCCTTTATTTTGTCTACATCTCCCAGGAACCATTGCAGGAGATCCAGGGTATGTATCGACTGATTTATCAGTACTCCTCCGCCTTCCTGCTCCCATGTTCCCCGCCAAGCTCCGCTGGCATAATAGTCTTTGTCCCTTTTCCATGTGACGAAGGCTTTCGCACCTAAAATCCTGCCGGCTGAGCCGGAATCCAAAATCTCCTTTATTTTTACAGAAGTGGCATTATACCTGTTCTGAAAACAGATTTCCAGCTTTTTGCCTGTTTCCCCGGATACGCGAATCATCTCCTGTGCATCTTCAGAGGTGATGGCTATGGGCTTTTCGCACAACACATGCTTTCCTGCGAGCATAGAATCTATGGCCATAGGCGCATGCAGGTAATGGGGCGTGCAGATATGGATAGAATCTATGCTGCTATCCTTCAGCATTTCCCTGTAGTCGGTATAATACTTGCAATTATATTTTTCTGCTGCTTTTGCAGCTTTGCTTTCATCTATGTCGCAAACGGCATACAGCGTTACGTCCGGCAAAGCAGAAAGCGCGTCCATATGAATTCCGGATATGTTTCCGCAGCCTATGACTCCGACATTGAATTTATTCATTGTGTTTTCCCTCGATCCTTATTATATGGTCCAGGAATTAATTTCCCGGTCATAAATAGTATAACTCATTGTGCTAGCATTTTCTAAACATAAGTTTCAAGTTAAAGAGCTAGTATGCTTGTTACGGGTCAAATCAATTCACTTCGCTAACTATCTCTATTAACTCTCCACAATGCTATCTCAAATTGGTTAGCACAACAAATTGCCTTAATATTTCAGCAGTAATAGTTTAAATCATCAGTTTAGAAGGAACCTTCCAAGTCCAACGTTTTTTCGTCCACGGTTTTAACAAATCTTGAATTCTTGATTTTTTCCTGGAGCATGCTGTAGAACAATTCTTCATCCACCGGAATGTCCACCCAATTGTCGGTCCATGCGGACAGGTGCATGGCGTTGGATATCTGCAAGCCGTTAATGCCTTCATATCCAGGAGCCAGGAGGGGTGTGCCGTTCAATATGGAATCCACCCAGTTGGCTGTAATGCCTGCATGGGCTGTTTCCTTTCCATGGATCGGGACTTCGCATTTCCAACACTCGGGCTGGGAAAATCCGTCTTTGGCTTCCCTTATATACTGGCTGGAGGACTGACGCAAACGCCAGAAATTTAATTTTCCGTCTTCTATGACGATCTTTCCTTTGTCTCCGACTATTTCAAAACGGTTTGTTCCGGGGGCTTCACCGGTAGTGGTAACGAATACGCCGGTTGCACCGTTTTCATATTCTACATAGGCAGTTACTTCATCTTCTACTTCGATATCATGATATTTGCCAAAGCCGCAGAAAGCCCGCACACGCTTGGGCATACCGCAGGTCCACTGCCACAGGTCCAATTGATGGGGGTCCTGGTTGAGCAGAACGCCTCCTCCTTCTCCTGCCCATGTGGCGCGCCATCCGCCGGAATTATAATAGGCCTGTGTGCGGAACCAGTTGGTGATAATCCAGTTGGTTCTTCTGAGCTCTCCCAGTTCACCGGATTTTATGAGTTCTCTCAGCTTTTGGTATAATGGGTTTGTTCTTTGGTTATACATTATGCCGAAAACCTTACCGCTTTTTGCTGCGGCTTCGTTCATTTCCCTTACCTGTTTTGTATAAACCCCGGCCGGTTTTTCCACCAGCACATGCAAGCCTTTGGCGAAGGCTTTTATGGCAAGCGGTGGATGGCTGTAGTGGGGAACTGCTATCATAACGCCGTCCACAATGCCACTGGACATCAAATCATCGGCATTGTCAAACGTGCGTACCCCACTGCCCAAATTTTCCTTTGCCCATTGGAGCCGTTCAGGTTTAATGTCGCACACTGCGGTGAGCTCAGCCTTGGGAACCTCTCCTTTTGAAAGATATAAAGCATGGCTGCTTCCCATGTTGCCAATTCCTATAATACCAATACGTACCTTACTCATGACACATCTCCCTTATCCTTTAATATCCGATAATATTTTATGCAGTTCCTGTGCTGCTATGGCAAACAGCTTGGGACCGCCTTCAGGCAGATTTTTGATATCAGCATTCTGTTCCAGATCCGCAAAACCTTTAAAGTTACCCAGATGCGGTTCCAGGGACAGGAAGCCTTCGAAACCTTTTGCATCTAGCGCCATAAGAATTTCTTTTACCTTGCCGTCTCCATGGCCTGCAGGCACTACGCTGTGGTCACTGTAAAGGGCATCCTTGATGTGCATATATGCAATATGGTCTTTCAGCAATTCATAGGCTTCCGGGTAAGTCTTTACATTGCACTGCACAAAATTGGCAGGATCAAAGGTCGCCTTAAGGATGCTGCTGTTCATCGTTTTTATCAGATCCAGGCATCTTTCGGCGGTATCCCCATAGATATCCTTCTCATTTTCGTGCAGCAGTATCAGCCCCGAGCCCTCGGCTGCTTCGATGAACTTTCCGAAGCGCTCCATGACCTCATCACGGTATTCGGACGGATCGGTACCCTGAGGGATGAAAAAGCTGAACACTCTTATATACCTTGTTTCCAAGATTTTGGCGATTTCAATCGTGTGCTTGAAAAGCTCAAGATGGGGAAGAAACGGATCTGTGATTTTAATTTTGCCTATGGGAGAACCTACGGCAGATATTTTAAATCCCCTGTCATCCAACTGTTTTTTTATTTCCATGACCTCTTCCAGGGAGTGTTGTGTGAGGTTTCTGCCATTAACGCCTCTCATTTCTATATGATATATACCATGCTTCTCTAATACATCCATCTGAGTTTGCAGGTTTTCGTCTATTTCGTCGGCGAAAGCACTTAATATGAATTTGCTCATGTCTGGCACCTCCTTGTACTTAAGAGCGGTCTTTTGATGCATTGATTTTTAAGCAGCAAGCCTGACGGCTCTTCTATTGATATTGTTTACTTAAATTTTATTGTATTGTATAATAAACGCAAGTTCATTGCTTTTATTGGCTTAAAGTATGCTATTATTGACATTAGCGGCCTTGGAAAGGAAGAGAATAGGATGGACATGAAAATACCGGAAATATATAAGAACATTTCAAAGGCCATTGACTACGGCCACACATCGTCCAAAGAGCCGGAAAGCTTTGAGTTTCACATCCATGACAGGTATGAGATCTACTTCTTCATATCCGGCAATGTCAACTATTTTATTGAAAAAGAGGTATATCACCTGAAATATGGGGATTTGCTCTTAATGAACAGCAATGAGATACACAAGCCATATTTTAAATCCAATTCGGTTTATGAAAGGATAGTCATTCATTTTGATCCGGCTGTGGCGAAGATTTTCAGCTCCGATCAGATGGACCTGCTTCACTGCTTTACGGGAAGACCTAAGGGTGAGCAGAACAGAATCAGCCTCAATGCCGCCCAGGTAAGCGAGGTGCTGAAATTGTTCAAGAGGATAGAAAATGCCGGCAGAAATTTGCATAGCGGCTCCGAAATTATAAAGCTGACCAGCTTTATCGAATTGCTTGTCTTTATAAACCGGGTTTTCATGGACAAACAGCATGTGGTTGAAAACTCCAATATACCTGAAAAGCTTGTGCCCATATTTGACTATATCAACAGCAACCTCAGCAGTGACCTCTCCTTAAAAACTCTGGAACAGAAATTCTATATGAACAGATTTTACCTCAGCCGTTTGTTTAAAAAAAGCATGGGAATAAACATATACGAGTATGTTCTTTTCAGGAGGATATCCGATGCCAAGAGGCTTCTTGCTGATGGCACAAGCGTTACCGAAACATGCCAGGCGGTGGGGTTCAATGATTACTCCAACTTTATACGCACTTTCAAAAGAATTGTCGGCGTGCCTCCGGGGCAGTACAGAAAGAACAGCGCAGCAAAATCCAACAGATACTATGAGGAATAAAGGCCAGATTGTGATGAGTGAGCCGGTTTAAGGGAGCATGATTGCAAACTGCGGTTTTTTCTTGAGCGTTATTTTTTATCCTTTTGGCATCGAGTTTAGCATCATTGCGGCATCACACTACAGAGGCGTTCAAAAATGAATATTTGCGGTTATCTTTTTGACCTTTTTTTACGATATAAACTACGAGCATATTTGTATGGAGGAGAACGATGAAGGTATTTAAAAAATTGCTTGCTATTATTTTAACATTGAGCATATTTCTGAGTATGATGCCGGGTGTCGGAAGCGTGGTTCATGCGGCAGGGCCAGGCATTGTTAATGTATATGTGGACAACTATGACCGGGAAACCGGAATTTTGACGATCCGGTGGGACGGTATTTCTGGGGCTCAGAATGTACGGGTGGAGTATAAGGCTCCGGATGGTACTGACCGGACAGAAAGTGCTGATAATATAACCACCAATACCCTTACTTTTAGTACAAAACTGGCAAATGATTTCATATATGCCATGGATATAAAAATATACAAGTCAGCAGATCCATTAACCCTTGCTGCCCAGGGTTTTTTGTGTTTTCTTCCCGGCATCACCTTCAGAGCTGTTGCAGTGGATGGAAACAGGGACTATGAAGACATCGACAAAATAGGAAGAGAAATAGGTATAAAACCGGCGCTCAAGCTTACCTGGTCCGTTCCTTCGGTATATAATGGCAGCAATTTCGTTCCGGCGGATACCGATGATGCGCTTTCAGTAATAGTAAGCAAAATAAAAACCATGTACGGAAAGAATATAAGCGAGAATGCACTTAAAAGTTATATCATAAGTGTGGACCGGAATGATCTGGGAAACAACCTTACTGCCCTTTCTGACATAGAAATAAAACAAGAGAGCATAAACTCGTATAAAGCCAATACTGCCAAAAACAAAAACTTGACTGCGAAGGTTGAATATAATACGACCTCCCATGAACTGACCTTGTATCTTGTGGGAGGGAAGGACGGGTCAGTGGTACTCCCGGCCACAGATGCAGAAAAGGATAGCGAATGGGATACAAAGTGGAAAAACTTGCTGCCGGCAGAAATGGCGGATGCCAATATTAAGGATTCGGTGCTGTTCGATCCCGATATACTGCCTGGTACGGTATACAGCATGGGGGTAATGCCCATATTTAAAGACGGGCAGAATCTGGATGTCATTTCGGTGGGTGATCCTGAAGACGACCAGCAGAGCCCTCTTACCGACGTACCTTATATTTATACCGCTATGAGATTTAAACTCACAAAGGATGAGTGGGGAAACCTCAATGTCATCATTTACAAGGTAAATGGCGGCAGCACTAATCTTCCCAACCTTATTTATGAAATTCAGTCGGGTAAGTCTTCTCCTGGTCTGGGAGGGGATCTTCCTCTTATCGAAAGCATAGATGATATCTATTATCCCACCGGTATAACCGTGTTCAGCTCCATCCGGGATATTGAACCGTCGAATACAGATAACTACAAAGTAGTGGCCAAGTCCCAGGCAGGGGAAAGGATAGCTTCCTGGAACATGCCTTTCAGACTGGCGGACTATATAAGCGGGCCGCATATGCCCAACGATGTTAAGATAGAACCGGACAGGAATGAGGTTTCAATAGAGGTGGTGAATCCTCAAACGGGTGATACTTTCATAGAAAAAACCACGGATATTACAATTTCGTGGAAAAAGCCTGCCAATTGGGCTAATGAAATAGAACCCAACACCGATCCCGATAAGGATGTTTACTATCATGTGCTTCTCAGCACGAACCAGACCGACCTGGGCGAAAAGAAAAGCCTGGAGGCCAATGGAGTAAATTATGGTGATTTCGATGTGAAATACAGGCGGGTGCTTTACTTCAGTTCCAAGGCCGCGGTACAGGATCCGCAGGACTCAAGCCGCCTCATGTATACCATCAAAGGAGACGAGCTGTTTAAATATGTCAAATTCACCGGTACATATGATGCAGAGGGGAAGCCTGTATTCCAATACGGAGACATCGACAATGCCGAAGGGTATCCGGAATTTTTGCTTCCCAACAAGGTTTATTACCTTCAGATGTTCACGACAACCGGAGAGCATGCCGACAACCCCGGTGAAAACCATAAGTCCGGCTACTCGGCTATAAAATCTTTCGCCACAAGCGTGGGAGCCCAGCAGATAGTGCCTGTGCCTTACAATTTCAACTACACTTTGAACGATATAGACAGGAATACAAAGAGGAACTACATAGAGTTTGTCATTGCAGAAAATGACGTGGATAAGGAATCGTTTATAGCCAACCGCGGTGCTTCCAGCAACCCGACGGTTAATGTTTACTATGAACTATACATGGCAAAGCCCCAGGGTTCAACCCATGCATCCGAAACTTTGGATTTTGAGCTTATCGATACCCTGCCGGGCACCGGAGAGAAAAGCGCACCTGTCATCCATGTTTCTGTAGGAAGGACGGGAACACCGGTGCTTAAAGCCAACACTACATATTATTTCAAGGTAGTTACTAAGCTGGTTTTGGATGAAGGAAAAAGCACGGAGAAGGTTATAAGGTCGGAGTCATCAATGATCCGCCCGGTAACCACAATCAAGTCCATAGTTATAGATACTCCGGATACCTCAAATCAAAAACCACTGGCGCCGCTGGATTTTACCGATAAGGATGACAACGGCGAATCTACGGTAAACGGACCGAGCGTTACATTGAGCTGGACGAGGCAGAAGGATGACGAAATAGGCAAGGATGACATAAAATACACTATCGTTGTCACATCAACCAGGTTATCGGGGATGGATGAGCTTCCTGTAGGAGACTATATTCATGACACTTTTATGGCAACCATTGGAAACAAGCTGAAACTGTTGGACCCCGGAGCGGCTCCCATGGAAGACAGCGATATCAAGTTTGAGTTTGATGAGGGTAAAAACAAGTACAGGCTTGTTATTAAAAACTGGCTGGATCCCAACAGGCTTTACTTTTTCAGCATTCGGGCCGTTAAGGGAGGAAAGACCAGCGACTGGGTTTGCATACCGGTCACTACACCGCTTATCCCGGAACCAACCAATATGGAAGCCATAAAGGATTACCAGCTGGGATTCTACTGGAGGGATACAACTCCCTATGTGATGCCTGAGGATTATGTGATCAAAATTAAGAAGACCTCGGACTCCAATTATGAGGAAGTTCCAAGGTCCAGATCATTGATTACAAAGGATGGCAGCACTTTTTATGCAAGAGTTTACAATCTGGCTCCCAATACATCCTATGATATAAAGGTGTATAGAGGAAACACGCAGATGACAATATACCCGGAAGCAAGCTCAATGACCACAAGGGACAGCTACCACCAGGTGGCGGTCAGTTGGAAGGGGCTTCCGTATGGTTATAAATATGAACTGGCGATAAGAGCTGCGGATGAATCCGAATATACCATATTGACGGATGACGATCTGGTATTTTATACAAACAGCGATGGAAAGAGCTATCCTTATTACATTGAGGAGCATCAGGATACCGCAGGAAATGAGTATGCTTACTGTTATGCGGTGATCAAGTCCGTCAGGGTGACTACGTCCTTGGGAATAGTGCAGCATCAGCCGCTTAAATCCAATATGAAGTATTATATCAGGGTGAGGGCGGTAAAAGTAAGTGCCGAAGGGACCGTATATTATTCAAAATATGCCGGACCGGTGGAAATAAGGACGGAGTTTTCCCAGGATGATTATGACGACACGGAGCAGGATGAGGAAAAGAAAGACAAATTCCTTGATAAGATTTCCAAGCTTGAGGAGAAGCTGTATTGGAGAATGTATATGAGCAACAGCAGCATAACCAAATTGCTTGTAAAAAGTGAAAGAATGGTTGATGCTGTAATCAATGACGGCAATCCTGCTTTTGTGCTGGATATTTCCGATATAGATGAAAACATGGATATTGATGTGATATACATGCCTCTTGAGGTTATAGAAGCTGCCGGTAAAGAGATTAAGAATTTTTCCATTAAAACCGACAGCGGAGAGTTTATATTCAGGCCCGGGACGTTGGATACCGAAAGAGATGAATTATTTAAAACTGTAAGGACTTCCTCCGGGGTGAAGGATTTGTTCCTCAAGATAACTTTCTCAAGGGGTAAGCTGCCTGATTCCAGCCTGCCTCAAGGGAAAAGGGTATCGGATGTGAGTGAGCTTAAATTGCAGGTACTGGGTACTTCACTTACCGATGAAAACTTGAAGAATATGATCCATGACAGGCTATACAATGAAAAAACAGGGCTGGTCAAAGAAAAGTTGGATATACTGATGAATTCCAACGGGAGCAGTAATATGACACCCAAGCAGTTGGATCAGTACCTGGATTTACTGGTGGAAGACGTGGAAAGGGAGCTGTCGGAATATATAGGAGGAATCGTCGAAGGCGGCAGGTACACATCGGGAATGGTAGTGAGGACGGAGTCTTTGACGGAATTCAATGTTCCCATGTTGGTAAAGCTATACCACGGGAAGGAGCAGGGACTCATAAATCCTTATGCTTATTACAGCGATGCGAAGTCATGGAGGAAATTATCTGCGGATGTAGACCAATCCTATGGTTCCGTAAGCTTTAATGCCGGAAAGACAGGGCAGTATGTCCTCTTAACACAGAATAATTCCATGAAGGACGTACCGGACGACTACTGGGCCAAAGACAGCATAATCAGGTTTACGTCCAAGTATGATCTGACCGGTGTATTTGCCGGCATTGAAAAATCCTTCAGTCCCGAACTCAGTGTTTCGGTTAAGGAGATGGTGCTCTTATACGACAGGATCACCGGCAATACAGGGGAGAGCAGCGGCACAAACATTAAAAAGAGGGCTCAGATTCTGGGCCTGGACAAGCTTTTAAACCTGTCGAATGCCGTACGGGACATCTCCAGGGAGGAGACGGCGTCAGTGCTGGCGAAGCTGTATTGTATGAAAACAGGTGTTGACTTAAGCAGCATAAAGCCCGGAAGGACAGTGTTTATTGCTGATGATGCCGAGATCTCGAATTCAAAATACAACTCGGTTATCGTATGTATAGATCTCGGTATATTGGAGTTGGATGAGAATGTCAGATTTAAACCGAAGGGAAGCATGACCAGGGCAGAAATGATCACCGCCTTGGTAAGGCTTCTGGAGCTTACGGAGGATATGGCTGGTAAATAGGTTTATTCCCGGCGGAGCTTCCGCCGGAATAGACCGGTGGAAGGGATAAGAGTTGGGATGAGCCAAAGTTTTACGGCACATATTTTAATAAAGTTTCAGGGTTAGGAGTTTTGTTATGAGGATATCAAAAAGAGGGATAAGTGTCTTATTGTCAATATTTCTGTTTTTGTCTATGGGGATGGAAACGCTTCTTTATGCAAAACAGTATGATGAAGTGCCTCTTCCTCCTAAAAACATAAAGCTGAATGGTAATAATGCCGTCGGCTATAATCAGGAAGATGGTTACTATGCGGATATCAAGTGGGAGAATCAGTACGACAAGTCCCAGGACGCTAATACTGATGACTTTGTAGGAGAATATTTTAACTTCTACCTTCAGGAGATAAGAGAGACGGATACGGTGCGGTACCAGTATTATGAAAAGAACATTTTAAATTTAAATAACACTATGACTTCCTACAGGCTTAAAAAGCTAAAATCGGGTACCGTTTACTATGTTGATATGACCACATACCATAACCACAAGGACAGCGAGGATAATATATACTCCAGCGGACCATCGGAGCCGTCCCTCCGGTATAAGTTCCTGACCAAAATCAACCTTAAAGTGGATGCGGTGAGCTCCAATGAAATTAAAATCGTTTGGGATGATGTATGGGATGAAAATGAATCAGGGGTAAGAGAGCGCATCAACTACAAGCTGTACATATCCCAGGATAGAAGCAAAATCCTTGATGTGTCGCCCATATACATAAAAAAGGAGCAGATCGGAGAAGGCAAGGCTATAAGGGTCAATTCGGACGGTGATCTGGAATATACCCACAAATTCAATGGCGACGTAAAGAACGTAGCCGGTAGGGTGTATTATGTGAAAATCGTGCCGGATGTAAGCAATGAGGCGTTTTTGCAGGCGTCCACCGACATAGTGCCTGCGAGCACATATATAAATGCCAGGGTTTATAAGACTGCCGTTACCGATGAAGGAAGCATATGGAGGCTGGAATGGGACTCTATCGGCAACAGCATAACCTACAGGATAGACAAGATAATCGACGGGGTTGCAAAACCATATATACATGAAGTGACCACAACCAACTGTGATCTTGTTATACCGTCGAATGAAAAGGAAAGCATATTTATCATCAGAGCCAATGTGGACAGTACGACTCCTGTACCAATAGTATCAAGGGAGATAGTGATAAGCGACGATATCCTTTCTCCTATTGAGCTGGTTCCGGCTCCCGAATTTGTTGACGAACTGGCTTCCGGAGAGGCGAGGATCACATATCCGGAACTCCTCAATCCCGACAACGCTACCATCCTCTGGCGTGCTCCTAGAAAAGGGGACGGCAGCTTGTATGAGAATCTGGAGTATGATATGTGGCTTGTCAGGTATGACCAAGCGGAAGATGACAGCTCGGTTTTGCCTGTAAACATAACCATTAAGGAAGAAAACCATGTTATAGATACCAATGGCCAGATCGTAGGCTATAAATATAAAATCAACGATCTTGAACCCAATACCATGTATTATGTAAAGATGGCTGCCAAAAGCCCCGACAAGGATGCGGCAGGAAATACGGTATATTCCCCGGTGTCTGTTCGCATTGTCGTAACACCGTCCTACGGGAATACTGGTGAAAGGCCTGTGGCTCCAGGGGAAATCATACCTCTGTATCCAACCGAAGGAGATATGTTTGATGACACCAACACCATAAAAGTCCAGCTTAACACCTCCTGGTATGAAAAATATGTGGATGCAGGGGACGGCACAGGATACTGGGTTCCGGTAGGAGAGGATTATGATCCTGTAGTCAATCCTCCCGATGGGGTTTATTATCGCAAGGTTAACTATTTGCCCGAAGTGCAGTTCGATTTGTATTATGTTGAGTACAGCGAATGGGTGGGAAAAAATTATGGAGATGCCGATTACGAACAGCTGATTGAGCTGGAGAAGACCACGAACAAGGTTCCTCCTGAGAATTTCTCCAAAGTCAATAACATTGTCAAAGCTACGATTGAAGGACTGGAAAGCAATACTGCGTATGTTTTATGGGCCAGGGCAAAATATGGGGATGATCTTGTTTCAGATCCTTCCACTCCTGTGGTGGTGACTACCGACCCAATTATCATACCCGGGATTGAAACCCCTGTTGTTCCTGTGTTCAATTATTCCTATGCGGGGGATAATTATGTTGAAATCGGGTGGAATTTCAACTTCACCGATGGATACAGCTATCGTATAAAATATGGAACTGTTGAGGATATCAACAAGGCTGAAGAAATTGACGAGCCTGTAACGAAAGAGACCTATAAAAATGGCTATTACAGAATCGACGGACTTAACCAGAATACCTTGTACCATTTTTGGATAAAAGCAGTATATACCAATGCGGAAGGGCAAACGGTGGAATCAGGATGGAGCGATGCTCTGTCAATAAGAACCAAGCCTTTTATTCCGCCGGAAACCCCTAAAGGTTTTGGTATTAAAAATGATGCCGGAGCAATAACCGAAACCAGCTTAACTTTTGAATGGCTCCAGGAAGAAGGATTGGAGTATGTGCTGGAAGTGGCGGACAACATTGATTACAAGAATGCTGTGGAATATAATGCCGGAAGCAGCTCCGAATATAAAGTCGAAGGGCTTATTTCCTATCGCAGGTATTATGTGAGGCTGTACGCTTATGATCCGGAAAAGGATCTCAGGTCACAGCCGACTCAAAGTATCATTGTAAGGACTAAAAGGAGTAAAGATGATTACGACTCCGATCAGGATCAGGACGTGAAGGAAATAAAGCTGGATGAAATAATTATCAAGGATCCCGCAGCAATTGATGGCGTGTGGAATGTCAAAATAACCGGAAGTAATGCGGAGAAATTCATTGAATATATCGTATCCGACAAAAAGCTGGATTTTATTCTGGATTTGACGAAGCCACCGGCAAAAACGTCAAAAGTCAGCATCCTGATGTCCAGCAAAATATTTGATGCTCTGACGGAACTGGGGGAAAACTTCATAGTTAAATTGAAAGATTTCCGATTTGTCATAAGGCCGGGAACGCTTGATAAGACGCTGGCGGGACCTGAGCTGGGCAAGCTTTCGTCCTATAACTATCGTATATTTGTTACTCTTTCGGCGGATACTTACGGGAGCAATGCCGCAAGCCTCATATTCAAGGCAAAAGCTGCGGATATTGAATTTAGTGCGATGAACGGCAGCAGCCCTGTACCTGTAGCAGCCCTGAAAAAACCGCTCAAGGCGGAAATACCTTATTCGGAAAGGGATTGGTATAAAGAAGGGAAAACATCGGCATTTGTGTACAGCCCGGAAAAGGGTCTCTGGGAAAAGCAAGATACATACAATCTGTTTGACAGCGAAAAGGACGAAGGATATATAGGCTTTGAGATGTCAAAGGTCGGAAAATTTGCAGCAGCGGATACTTATGGTGGCTATTACACCGATATCGGCGGGCATATGTTTGAAGAGGCCATAAGCAATGTATCTTCCGTGCATGAGCTTAAGAGCATAAAGGGCAGAAAATTTGAACCGGATAAAGAATGCACCATTGGTGATGCCGTGAAATTTATGCTGGATGCCATGGACTACAATTATGGCAATGATTATATGAATATAGCAGTCAAGTCCGGCCTTATAAGCAGATCCGATGTTAACAGCGCCAATGTGAAGTGCACAAGGGAAAAGGCAATAGCGATGGTTGTAAGGCTTTATGAGCTGAAGACAGGTACTGTAGCCCGTACCGAGTATAAGAGTTATACAATATTTAATGATATGGATAAGGTTGATCCCGGATTGGTTGAAAAGGTCAGCTTTGCTGCAGAAAATGGAATAGCAATCGGAAAAACGGGCAAAAATCTTATGCCGGATAGCATAATCACCCGAGGGGAAATTATGGGATTGCTGGAGAGGATGATGATGCTTTCCGGAGAGATATAACCGAGAATGTAGCCTTTTAAATATTTATGTCATCTGAAAATACTTGAGGGTGGTCCATATTTGGTGCTATAATCAATTGGTGGAATGATAATGCTGAGTAATAATTTGTAAAATATGGCAAGACGGGGAAGGGCATTCTCCGTCTTGTTGGAGCATTGTGATGCAATTGCTTGGCAATTGCTTTCGCTGTTATAAAAATCGAAATATTTGAATTTTATTATGATTAAGGCATTGCTTAGGTAAAAAGCCAGGTGCAGTCATGTATTAAAATTATTACATGTATATCCCAATGTCGATGAGGCAATAATTTTACTAGGGTTTCAGTAAAGGGGAATATACATGGAGAAATTAAGGATTGCGGCCTTTTTTACAGTGCTTTTTATCTTAATATTATCAATATTTAATTTAAAAATGCATTATCAAATCAACTCTACTCAAACTACCTTGATGAATAGTTATAATAATTTAGGTGCTGAGTTTGTTAGCAGTGAAATCTACATATGGGGGAGGATAGAGGAAAACCAACATAATATAAGCGATTTGCGGGCAATGGCAGGAGATATTTTCAATAAGATGGGAATACGTGAAAACAGTGAGTTTGCGGAAATATCTGACGAAGATGAAGGTGGTCGTAGGTTTGAGATGAAAGGAACGACGGATGACGGGATTGATGCATGCATCAGCATTAAGACCGGCGCCGGACGGGATGAGGGTAGCGAAAGCATCCTTTCGGTGAGCGTTAAGAATTATGCAACCTGTTCGTCAATGGAAGAGGCGGCCAACATAATAAAGGATGCCTTTGAAAATTATCATATCAAACCTGTGATAAATACCATCATTACAGGAAGTTTCCCCGGAAGACTTGACAAAAATCAGGAAGATGATGTCTTGAGGCGTGTTATCAAGAGCACCGGGGCGAAAAAGATCGAAGGCGTTAGAGACAAAAACCTGCTAAGTGTTTCAGCTTATTCTCCCTTCATAAAGGAGTCGGTAAAAGTGAAGGGAAAGGATGTAAACTTAAATCTTGCCATCAGGTATAACTCATATGAGAGTAAAACGTACATATGGCTTGCAGCACCGGTTATAACTACGGAGTATTAGAGTGAGAGCTGGAGTTCCAGGTTGTGGAAGTGAGTTTGGGAAAACAAAAGAAAAAACAGAGAACGTAAGAAAAGGAGAATTAACGTGCCCAAATATATTATCACTGAGGGATCACCTCTAAAAGGGAGAATAAAGGTCAGCGGAGCAAAAAATTCTGTATTGCCTATTATTGCAGCTTCGTTGCTGGCAGATGAGCAAGGCGTTATTGAAGAAGTTCCATACTTGAATGATGTAAAAGTGATGTGTGACTTGCTGGGAGAATTGGGGGCAGAAGTCAAGTTTATTGACAACAATGAAAAATTGGTGATCAACCCGGAAGGTTTATATAATGAAACAGCACCCTATGAGCTCGTGAACAAGATGCGAGCATCTTTTCTAATCATGGGGCCCTTGCTGGCAAAGCTGGGTGTAGCCAAAATACCACTCCCCGGAGGCTGTGCCATAGGCTCAAGACCGGTGGATTTGCATTTGAAGGGGTTTTCAGCCATGGGTGCTGAGATAATCCAGAAGCATGGCTATATTGAAGCAAAGACCAGGGGCAAATTGAAAGGCAATAAGGTTTATCTGGATTTTCCCAGTGTAGGTGCGACCGAGAATATCATGATGGCAGCAACCCTTGCAGAAGGCCAGACAATCATAGAAAATGCGGCAATAGAACCTGAAATAGTTGACCTTGCCACTTATTTGACGGCTATGGGCGCTGATATAAAAGGGGCAGGCACGGATACGATCAAAATAAACGGAGTTAGTTCCCTTAAAGGGGTAAGCCACGCAATCATCCCGGACAGGATAGAAGCAGGCACTTATATGGTAGCTGCGGCCATCACCGGTGGCGATGTTGTTGTGGAAAACGTAGTTCCGGATCACTTAAAGCCGATCACAGCAAAGCTCAGAGAAGCAGGAGTTGTGGTCATTGAAGAGCCGACCAGCATACATATAGCCGGCAGGAATTGCTTGAAGTCGGTAGATATAAAAACTCATCCATACCCAGGATTTCCGACAGACATGCAATCCCAGATGACCTCGCTGATGTGCACAGCGGAAGGGACCAGCATTATAATAGAGACAATTTTCGAGAACCGGTTTATGTATGTTAATGAATTGAAAAGGATGGGTGCCAATATCAAGATAGAAGGAAGAAGCGCTGTTGTAGAAGGCAAGCCCAAACTCCTGGGCGCCCGGGTTAAGGCTACAGATTTGAGGGCAGGTGCGGCATTGATATTGGCAGGCCTGGCTGCGGAAGGCGTCACGGAAATAACGGATATTGAGCATATAGAGAGAGGCTATGTAAACATAGATGGTAAATTGAGATCTCTGGGAGTCAACATAGTGAGATCCGATGATGACTAAGAAATAAATATAATGATTTCGATATAGAGCAATCCTTGTACTATCAGGCATAGATTGCGGAAAAGACGAATGGATGCTGCTTATGCGGTGTCCATTTTTCATTTTTGTTTCAATTCTTTCAACAAATCATAAATGAAGCATGTCCATGAATATATTTATCTGTATGTAGCCATAAAGATTATTTCACGACGTATTCCTCCAATTTAAAGGAGCGATATCCGTACTCCGATAATAATCTTTATAGCAATAAAAAATTTGATGGCAGGTATATGGATGAAGAAGATTATTGTCTATGCGATACTGATGATCATTATTGTCATTATATTTCCGATGCTCATCGTGAGGGGCTGCGATTTGTCCGTAGGAAAGCAAATCCAGGAAGAAATCGAAGAAGGCGGCATTGACAGCACAAACCTGGAGGATGTCATAAAAGATGTTTACATAAAGGTGTACATAAAATCTGAGAATAAGGTACAGGATATGAAGCTGGAAGAATATATAAAGGGAGTAGTCGCTGCGGAGATGCCTGCTGAGTTCGGAATAGAGGCATTAAAAGCTCAGGCTGTCGCAGCAAGGACATATGCCTATGGAAGGCTGAAAAAAATCTATGGTTCTGAGGATGATGGGCATAAAGGTGCGGATATTTGCACCGATGTACACTGCCAGGCGTGGGTCAGCAAAGAAGAGGCTATGGATAAATGGGGAATATTTTCAGCATTTAAGTATTGGAACAAAATAGAGCGGGCTGTGAATGAAACCCGTAATATCATACTGACATATGAAGGCAAGGTCGTAAACCCGGTGTTCCATTCCAGCAGCGGGGGTAGGACAGAGAACGCGGAAGATGTTTGGGAAGGCGCCGGAGAACCATATTTGCGAAGTGTAGTCAGCATGGGGGAAGAAGCATACCCTGGATTTGAGACAGTAGTAAGGATAAAAATAGAGGACTTCCGTAAAACATTGGAAAAGGAGGTCCCTGGAATAAAAATAGGAAGCAACATTATGGAAAATATACAGGTTATTGATTATACCGAGGGCGGACGGGTTAAAAATATAAAGATAGGAAATACTACTTTGAAGGGTACTGACATAAGGAGAATTTTCTCCTTAAAATCAGCGAATTTCAAGATCGAAAAGGAAGACGAGGAGACTTTGAGAATAACTACCATAGGCAATGGACATGGTGTCGGCATGAGCCAATGGGGAGCCAATTACCTTGCAAAAAACGGGAGTACCTATGAAGATATTTTGAAGTATTATTATAGGGGAACGGAATTGGAAATGCTTAAATAAGCTTAAGTTATACATTTAAAGTAAGCCACGCAACGAAATAAACCGAATGAGTTAGCAGAAAGATCAGCTCAAAAAAACAACGGACAAGGTCGGAAAGAGACCTTTAAAAACAGCGTAAAAAGCCATATATTCTCAATTATTTTTCACCTCCATGTATATTGCTGCCAAGGGCGGAAACAATATTATATGGAGGTGGAAATTGTGAACGAAAAAAAATTATTTCCAGAAAAAAAGCTATCAAAAAAAGGTCTGATGGAATTCCTGGATAAAAAGGGATTCTATATTGTATTGATACTATGCATTGCGGTGGTAGGGGTTACGGCAGTTTTTTTAACAATGCAGAATAACGCGCCCATGGAGGATAATAATCCTGAGGCCGAGAATGTAATACCGGAGGAAGATACTGATTCGATTCTTGGAGTTCAGGATCCGGGACCGGCACAGTCATCCATCACTACTGCTGATGAAGACCAGGAGGATGTTGCTGCAAATGCTGTTCCTGATGTTGACGAGGAAGAAAATGTAGCAGCCAAAGATCCCGTACAAAAGGATGACGGGAATAAGGGAACTGAGGAAAAGAAGGAAGATAATAAGAATTCTGAGCCTGCAAAAAATCCTTCCGGCAGCAGTACTTCGACTTCAGCTAAGTCTGAAGAAGAGGTTAAGGAAACTTTTGTGATGCCTGTTTTCGGGCAGATCTCCTATGAATTTGCCCAGGATAAGCTGGCATATTCTAAAACCATGGATGACTGGAGAAAGCATGAAGGCGTGGATATCGCCGCGGACAGAGGAACACCGGTAAAAGCTGTAGCAGCCGGAGTTGTAAGTGAGATAAAGAATGACCCCAGATTTGGAATAACAGTTATCATTGACCATCAGAACGGTATTAAGACGGTCTATGCCAATCTGGCCAGCGATGAGATGGTAACTCCAAACCAGAGGGTGGAGAAGTCGGAAGTAATAGGCAGCATCGGCAATACGGCAGCGTTTGAGTCTGCAGAGCAGTCCCATCTGCATTTCGAGGTATGGAAGGATAATAAACCTGTTGATCCGACGGCATACCTGCCTGAAAATACAGAAGATAAATAAAAAAATAATGAAATATATTGTACTTATATAAGGCAAAGGCAGCATATCAGTTTTATGCTGCCTTTGCTTTTTCCATGCAAAACCGGCCAAATCCGGAAAATTGAAAAGTATGATGGTTGTTGCGAAAGGATTTCATCCAGATTATTCATAAGGGAGCCCTCCAGGGCATATATATACAGTAGTGAACAGTATTTAACCATTTAAATACATTTAAGGCTTGAAAATGGTATAAGTCCGAACGAACAGCATTGCTTAAGGCGGGTTCGAGCTTGGATCAATCCTTAAGGTAAACAAATCAAAGGGGGGCATATAGTTGAAGGGGTATATCGAGGAAAGAGTGATGGAGCTCGCTTACTATATCATCGAAAATAAAACTACCGTAAGAGCAGCAGCTAAAAAGTTTGGAATAAGCAAAAGCACAGTGCACAAGGATGTAACAGAGAGACTTGCAAAGATAAAACCTGCTTTAGCTAATGAAGTTAAGCTGGTGCTTGAAGAGAACAAGGCTGAAAGGCATATAAGGGGAGGCCAGGCTACAAAAGCAAAATATAACAGCAATGCTATATAATAAAATAAATACGGTACATGCTCATGAAAAGCCGGGAAACCGGCTTTTAAGTTTGTACGTTATAAAAATATTG
This sequence comes from Clostridium thermosuccinogenes, assembly GCF_002896855.1. NCBI lineage: Bacteria > Bacillati > Bacillota > Clostridia > Eubacteriales > Clostridiaceae > Clostridium > Clostridium thermosuccinogenes. The sequence goes on from NZ_CP021850.1 coordinate 55,517, forward strand.
CATTATTAAAATATTATGGTAATATTATAATGAGCGCAGTATCAAATAATTATTTTCATAGATAAGATGTGGAAATTTCATCGATAACTACCTCTGTTATTTTTTGTTTAATGATTTGTTATCGACATGGGAATGCTTTTATAAAGTATGTTGAAAGGGAGATGTTTGTTGTTGGGCTTCGGACAGGATATCGGAATTGACCTTGGAACAGCTTCTGTGCTGGTTTACATAAAGGGAAGGGGAATAGTGCTCAGTGAGCCTTCGGTCGTAGCTATAGACAGAAATACTAACCGGCTTCTTGCGGTAGGAGAAGAGGCCCGTCGGATGTTGGGAAGAACCCCGGGCAACATAATAGCGATAAGGCCCCTCAGAGACGGAGTTATATCGGATTATGACATAACTGAAAGGATGCTTAAATATTTCATAAGCAAGGTTTGTGGCAACAGAGCTTTTAAGCTGTTTAAGCCAAGGATAATGGTATGCGTGCCCAGCGGTGTTACCGAAGTGGAAAAAAGAGCGGTAATTGATGCAGCAATGCAGGCAGGCGCCAGAAAGACCTATCTTATTGAAGAGCCTATTGCGGCTGCGATAGGTGCCGGTATCGACATCTCAAAAGCATGTGGAAGCATGGTCGTAGATATAGGTGGAGGTACTACGGACATAGCAGTAATTTCTCTCGGGGGTATAGTGGTGAGCACCTCCATAAAGGTAGCAGGGGACAAGTTTGATGAAGCCATTGTCCGTTTTATGCGCAAAAAGCATAATATAATGATAGGTGAACGTACGGCTGAAGAGCTTAAAATAAATGTCGGATCGGTGTATCCGAGAGTGCAGGAAGTGACTATGGATATCCGCGGAAGAAATCTCATATCAGGCCTTCCGAAGACTATTACGGTTACTTCTACAGAAATTATGGAGGCGCTGGAAGAGCCGATTTCCAGCGTGGTGGAGGCAGTGCATTCGGTGCTGGAAAAGACACCGCCGGAACTTGCCGCAGACATTAGCGACAGAGGCATAGTTATGACAGGGGGCGGAAGCCTTATATATGGATTGGACAAGCTATTGCAGGAGAAAACGGGCATAAATGTAATCATCGCGGATGACGCTATTTCGTGTGTCGCGTTGGGTACCGGCAAAGCACTGGACAACATTGAGATACTTGAAAAGAGCGCTGTGGCGGAAAACCGAGTGATAAAGAGATAGAACATTTTAAAGGCATATGTGAAAGCATATGCTTTTTTGTGTTAAATTTATTTTAAATATTGCCGATAACTTTTTTGTAAGATAAATAGCTTATCAAATTGCAGGGAAAGCAATTAAGAATATAACATGAAGCGCAGAGGATTGTTCTGTGGCTTTTACTCCGGTTGAAGCCGGATTAAAACGGAAGGTGCATGATGCATCAATATTATTGTCAGGAGAATGTTCTATGATTCGTGGATTGTACACATCAGGTTGGAGCATGCTGGCTAACAGCAAGAAAATGGATGTCATATCCAACAATCTTGCCAATGCAAGCACCAATGCTTATAAAAAAGACACGGTTGTATTTGAAAGCTTTCCGGAGGTTTTGACCCGAAGGCTGAATGATTTCCGGAGCGGCACTAATCGGTCGGGAATAATAGGAACGATGGAGTTAAGCAGTGATGTAGGTGAAATCTATACATATTATCAGCAGGGACAGCTGGCAAAGACGGAAAACCCGCTGGATTTGGCAATTCAGGATGGCGGTACTTCCTTTTTTACCATCAGTGCCGATGACGGAAACGGAAATGTCAGGCAATATTATACCAGGGACGGGTCTTTTAAGTTAAGTGCCGATGGCCGGCTGATCACAGCGGATGGTTACACTGTAATGGGTGAAAACGGACCCATCGTATTGAGTAACGGTGATTTTACAGTAAGGCCGGACGGAACCATAGTGCAGGATGGAGAAGTGGTGGACCGGCTTCTGATAAGGGATTTTGTGGACACCACCGTTTTGAGGAAAGTAGGATCAAACCTTGTGGAGGTGCTGGAAGGCGCTGAGGACAGGCCTTTCACGGGTGTCGTGGCACAGGGTTATCTGGAACAGTCAAATGTGAATGTTGTCAAGGAAATGGTCGATATGATCACAGTTACACGGGCTTATGAGGCAAACCAGAAGGTTATACAAGCCCAGGACAGCACTCTGGAAAAGGCAGTAAACCAAGTAGGCGCAGTAAGATAGGGGGATAAAACTATATGATGAGAGCACTCTGGACAGCAGGTTCAGGAATGACCGCACAGCAGTTTAATGTTGATGTTATATCCAATAACCTGGCAAATGTAAATACAACGGCTTATAAGAAAGACAGGGCAGAATTCAGGGATCTTTTATATGAAACTTTGGAACGGGCATATGTATTAGAAAACGAAGGCAGGCCTGTCAATCTGCAGGTGGGACATGGAACTACCGTAGCCGCTACGGCGAAGGACTTTAGCAAAGGTAATTTTGAAAGGACGGACAACCCCTTGGATTTCGCAATCGATGGCGATGGATTTTTTACCGTATGGGGGCCAAAGGGTGAAGTGGCATATACGAGAGACGGCAGCTTCAAATTAAGCGCATCGGATTATGAACTGAAGCTTACTACGTCCGAAGGCTATCCTGTTCTGGATGACATGGGAAATGATATTGTTTTCAGCTCTGATTTCAATGTGTCCAAGCTGGTGGTTTCTTCCACCGGTGAGCTGAGTTATATCGACGAGACAGGAAACACCGTGCCTCTTGGTCAGACCATCGGAATCGTTTCCTTCCCGAATGTGAATGGTCTTGAAAGCATAGGTGGAAACCTTTATTCGTGGACTTCAGCGTGTGGAGAGCCAATATCAAATTATGACGCCACAAACAAGAGCCTGATCGTTCAGAACTTTTTGGAAGCATCCAATGTTAAGGTAGTGGAAGAAATGGTGAAGCTCATAGTAGCCCAGAGAGCCTATGAGTTGAATTCAAAAGCGATACAGTCAGCGGATGAAATGTTGGGCCAGGCCAACAACCTGAAGAGATAATGGTTGACTGCTGATCCGTTTTTGTGGAAGCGGTCCGGCGGTCGTTAATATATGGCAGAACAGGTATCAAGGTGATGAATTATGGATATAAGTAAAATAGGCAATAATCTGATGGACAGCATGATACATGAAGCAAAGAGCATCAAGGTTGATGAAAGCGATTTTGAAGCCAGGCTTCAGAAGGCTATGGATGAAGGCGATAAAAAAGCTCTGAAACAGGCTTGTGCAGATTTTGAGTCCATATTTCTGAGCATGCTTTACAAGCAAATGAAAGCGACGATACCAAAGTCGGATCTTGTTCCGGCGAGCGCAGGCAGGGATATATTTGAATCCATGCTGGATGAAAAGATTGTGGAGAAGGCTGCTGAAAGCGGAGGAATCGGCCTGGCGGATTCATTGTATAAGCAGCTCAGCAAACAGGCAGAAAATCGGTATAAGGTTGCAGGTGAGGATGAATAGGGCGTTGAGAAAGATACCCGCATTGATCATATTTACATTAATAATAGCAATTATGTCCTTCATATTAATATATGCAGGACATTTTTTGTTTGAAGAAAAAGTGGATGAAGAGAAAAAAGAAGAACCGGGTCCGGTGGAAATTCTGCCGCCACCGGTTAATTATCTGAGGCTTAAGGAAACAATAAACGGCAACAAGCAGGAGATAAACATATTGGAAATCGACCCCGGCAGTGAAAAAGTTAGAGTTAAACCCGTACTATCCTTTGACAGCATCTTCGGCTTCGAAAAATTGACTGAAATAGCCGCAAGGAGCAATGCCTACGCTGCAGTAAATGCAGGCTTTTTCTACGAATATGGGCAGCCCTCGGGGATGGTTATGATAGACGGAAAGCTGATTTCAGCATCTACCGGGGAGTATCCTGTTTTTATAATAGCGGGAGGGAAGGCGGAATTGAAGGAAATTGACATGGAATTGCGCCTTTCTTACGGCACAGGGGAAATCGAAATTGACAGCATGAATACTTTAGGAAATAGTGGAAAAGCTGTTGTATATACACGTGAATTTGGAACAACCAACAGAGCGGAGACGGAAAATATCACAGTTACTGTTCGAAACAACAAGGTGGAAAGCATCTCCGAGTATTCAGGAGAAGTGAGCATACCAAAGGACGGTTTCCTTCTTACCTTTTACAAGCCTTACAGGTATGATTTGAGCAATATGCCGATACAGGAAGGGGAAAGGGTAGAACTTATACAGGCTCCTGCCTTGGGAGAAGATGCCCAGGCATACGAATGCGGCGATTGGATAGTTAAGGATGGACAGATAGTCATAGGAGAGCGCAGCAAATGGGTAGGCTCGTTGGAAAACCGGGACCCCCGCACAGCTATAGGCATCAAGGCGGATGGTACCATAGTTTTGATGACGGTGGACGGGCGACAGCCTGAACACAGTGTTGGATTTACAGGAAAGGAGCTCGGAGATTTCCTTCTGAAGTACGGTGTTGTAAATGCAGCGATGCTGGATGGTGGAGCATCTACTGAAATGGTGCTGGAGGGAAATATCGTGAACAGGCCTTCGTACAAAGGTGCCGAAAGGCTTGTTGCCGGAGCGTTTGTGGTAATAATGGAAGATTGATGGTTGACAATTATGACCAGATGATATAAATTAGTAATATGAGGTGATTGTCATATGCTTTCAAACATGGAAGTCCGTAAAATACTTCCTCACAGATACCCTTTTCTGCTGGTGGACAGGGTTGATGAACTGGAGCCTGGGAAGAGGGCGGTTGCAATAAAAAATGTTACGGCCAATGAGCCTTTTTTTCAGGGCCATTTTCCGGATTATCCGATAATGCCCGGTGTGCTTATAACTGAAGCTCTCGCCCAGACCGCAGGCATAGCAGCTTCCGTACCGGAGAAAGACGAAGGCAAACTGGGAGTGCTGGCCGGAATTGATTCAATGAAGTTCAAAAAGCAGGTGATGCCGGGGGATACTCTGAAGCTGGAAGCTGAAATATTGTCAAACAGGATGGGCGTTGTTAAAGCAAAGGTGCGGGCATCGGTGGACGGACAGACTGCAGCAGAAGGAGAGATAAAATTTGCCATGGTAAAGGTGGATAAATAGCTTTTTGCTTTGCTACTCATAACAATCAGTACATCCGTTATTAGCTGAATATATTTCAAAACTACATAGGTCTAATATTGCTAAATGGGGGTGGGATTTGATCCCACCCCCATTTGTTTAATCAGCAGCTGCTAAACGCCTACCGCCGCAGCTTCTGTATTTTTGCTGAGGAACATTTCACCGACTTTGTATATATCTCCTGCTCCCATAGTGATAATAATATCTCCGGGAGCAGAATTAGCGGTAAGATAGTCGACAATAGTGTCAAAACTGCCCAGGTAGATGGCATCCTGCCCATTATTCCTGATTCTGTCCGCCAGCATGCTGGCATGGACAGTTCCGTTATCCGCTTCCCGGGCAGCATAGATATCGGCGATGATTACGGAATCGGCATATGTAAAAGCTGTGGAGAAGTCATCCATCAATGTCTGCGTTCTCGTATAGGTATGGGGCTGGAATACACACCATATCTTCGATGCCTTGACGGCTTTCGCTGCCTTTAGAGTCGCACGTATCTCAGAAGGATGATGAGCATAGTCGTCTATAACCCTTATTCCATTGACAAATCCCTTTGTCTCAAACCTTCTGTGAGTACCTCTGAAAGCCGCAAGCCCTTCTTTTATTGATGGGATGCTTAAGCCCAGAGAATAACAGGATGCTATAGCTGCAAGGGAATTGCTGACATTATGTAATCCTGGTACGCTGAGCTTTATTTCGTCGATTTCCTCGCCATCATGCAAAAGGGTATAGGATGCGCATCCTCTGTCATCAAATTTAATATCTTTCGCGCTCCATGTGGCGTCTTTCGATCCTACCCCGTAAGTCACCTTGTTACGGGTTACTTTATCCATCAGGGTTCTTATGTTTTCATCATCAACACAAGCGACAACATAGCCATTTTCGGGAACACTGCACATAAACTTCAAAAAAGCGGATTTTATGTGTTCTATGTCTTTGAAATAATCTACATGATCGAGTTCTATATTTAAGACAACTGCCAGGAAGGGATGAAATTTCAGGAAGCTCTCATAGTATTCGCAGGCTTCTGCTATAAAATATTCATCTCCACCGAGCCTCGTATTTCCTCCAATCGATTCCAGTTCTCCTCCAATATTTACAGAGGGATCCTTTCCGGCTTTCATCATGATGGTAGTTATCATCGATGTAGTAGTTGTTTTGCCGTGAGTTCCGGATATTGCAATGCTGTAAGGATATGATTTCATAATTTCGCCCAGAAGGGCAGCCCTGTCGATCACGGGTATGCCCATGTTCCTGGCCTTGACAAGTTCGGGATTATCTTCTTTGACAGCAACGGTGTACACGACCATGTCGGCACCGGTAACATTTTCTTCGCTATGATAAGGATATATTTTTGCTCCCATTTTTTTCAGCTTATCTGTTATGTATGAAACCTTTTTGTCAGAACCGGATACTTTGTATCCCAGATCCAACAGAATTTCTGCCAAACCACTCATGCTGCTTCCGCCTATACCTATAAAATGTATATGCTCTATATTTTGTGAGTCAAGCAAGGTTAATCGTTTCAAAATAAACACTCCTTCAATTGAAAAATGTGCAGCATATAATAATACTTCTTTTTCTAAATAATACACCTTTTTTGGCTATTTGTAAAAACGCAAAATTCCCAATTATTATTATATGCATAATCTGGCATAATTATTAACAATAATTAGAAATTTTTATTAAATATCAATTATTCTGTTATTTTTCCGAATAATTAAAATAAAAAGTGTTAAAATATTCGTAATTATATAGTATAATATATCTAATAATTTTCTGAATTGAGGTTGAAATGATGGATAAACTCCCAAGAAATGAACGCATAGCGACATTAGTAAAATTGCTTTCCGACTCCCCGGGCAAAATTTTTACCCTAGGAGGCTTTGCTGAAATGTTCGGGTCTGCAAAGTCAACCATCAGCGAGGATATTGATATAGTAGGGAACATATTGTCAAAACTGGATTTGGGTCATGTGGAGACAATATCCGGAGCCTTGGGAGGAGTGAGATTTATTCCTTCAATGAGCAAAGACAGGGCTGTACGTATCCTGGAGGGCCTTTGTGCTGAGCTATGCAGGAAGGAGCGCCTTCTTCCTGGGGGGTTTATTTACATGCTGGATATAATATATAATCCTGAGTGGATCGACGATATAGGTTATATTTTTGCCGGGCATTTTTTCCCCAAATCCATAGACTACGTAGTAACTGTGGAAACAAAGGGAATACCTCTGGCTCTTGCTACCGCAAAGCACCTTGGCGTGCCCCTGGTAATAGTCAGACGCAATAGTGAGGCTGCCGAAGGAGCATCCGTAAGCATCAATTATGTATCCGGTTCTTCGAAGAAGCTTCAGACAATGGTGCTGTCCCTAAGATCCCTCAAGAGAAACTCCAGGCTGCTTTTTGTGGATGATTTCATGAAGGGCGGAGGTACGGCAAAAGGGATTGCTGAACTGGCAAAGGAGTTTGAGTGCGAAGTTGCAGGAATCGGGGTGCTTGTCGAAACCGCGGAACCAAATAAAAAGTTGGTAGAGGAATATTTTTCATTGCTGCTGCTTCAAAAGGTTGACGAGGAAGCAGGTGTAATCGATATTAAACTAAGCCCCAATTGGAGCCGGATATAATGTTGGTATAATTAAGTTAAAAGTAGACAATATATTATTGAATATTAAAAATATATAAAAAATAATTTATAAAAGAAGGAAATATGAAATTTATATCGAATAATTATATATACATTATATTACGGAAGGTGGTAGCATCTTATGGAGATCACGGACATTCGCATTAGAAAGATCGATGTTGAAGGCAAGATGAAAGCGGTTGTTTCTGTAACATTTGATAACGAGTTTGTTGTCCATGATATAAAGGTTATAGAAAGTCAGAACGGCCTATTTATTGCAATGCCAAGCAGAAAAACTCCGGACGGTGAATTCAAAGATATCGCACATCCTATAAATGCGGCTGCAAGAGAAAAGATACAGAAAGCAATCCTGGAAAAATATGAGACTACTGCATCAGCCGAATAATTGGTAAGATAAGATTTCATTTCCACGAAATTAAGTTCTTGTTTATTAACAGCTGAATTATATTAACATTGCACATGATGAGGACAAACCTTTCGCTCAACGTGAAGGGTTTTTTTATTATTCCGGGTTTTGGAAACAGCTTTAATTTTAGGGGTTTTAATACGTCACTAAATTTGCTTGTTGAAAAAGGAAAGGAAAAGTGAGAAAATATAACCGGAAAAAAGGAGGGTAATGGAAATGGAATATATTGCGGCCCTTATCCTGGCAGCAGGAGAAGGAAAAAGGATGAAATCTAACACTTCAAAGGTTTTACATAAAGTTGCGGGAAAACCTGTTGTAGAATGGGTTTACGAGTCGGTGAAAAAGGCAGGAATAGAAGACAGCATATTGGTTGTGGGGCATAAAGCCGACCAGGTTAAAGAATATATGAAGGACAGAGTAAAATATGCTTTTCAGGAGAAGCAGCTGGGTACCGGCCATGCGGTCATGCAGGCAGAGGAGTTCCTTGCCGGTAAAGACGGTTATGTGCTGGTGCTTTATGGAGATACACCTCTGATAACATCGCAGACAATTTCAGATACATTAAAATTCCATAAAGAAAATAACAATTCTGCCACGGTTATAACGGCAGAATTAAGCGACCCTACAGGCTATGGAAGGATAGTAAGGGATGATAAAGGGAATGTATTGAGGATAGTTGAGCATAAGGATGCCAATGATGAGGAAAGAAGCATAAAAGAGGTTAATTCCGGAATGTACTGCTTCACTATAAAATACCTCCTCGAGGCTCTTAAGGGATTGAGCAATAATAACAGCCAGGGAGAGTATTACCTTACCGATACTCTGGAAATACTTATTAACAGAGGCTTAAAGGTAGGCACCATTAAAGTGGCAGACTCCAGCGAGATTCTTGGAATAAACGACAGGGTTCAGCTGGCAGAAGCTTCTGAAATCATGAGAAGGCGCATACTTACAAAGCTTATGAGGTCCGGAGTTACGATAATTGACCCTGCTTCGACATACATAGATGATGGTGTGGAAATCGGTATGGATACCATAATATATCCGGGAACAATACTGGAGAAGGGCACTGTTATCGGAGAAAATTGCATTATTGGGCCAAATAGCAGGATAGTAGGCGCCACAATAGGCAATAATGTTGAAGTGAATAATTCTGTAGTGCTGGAAAGCACGGTAGGGGATGACACACATGTCGGTCCTTTTGCTTACATGAGGCCGGGAAGCACAGTGGGAAGGCATGTAAAGATAGGAGATTTTGTTGAGATAAAGAACTCAAATATAGGGGATGAAACCAAGATATCTCATCTTACCTATGTTGGAGATGCAGACGTCGGAAAGAATGTAAACTTAGGCTGCGGCGTTGTATTTGTCAACTATGACGGCAAGAAAAAGAACAGGACGGTTGTTGGCGATAACGCTTTTATTGGATGCAATGTGAATTTGGTATCTCCGGTGAAGGTCGGGGAGGATGCCTATATAGCTGCCGGATCAACCATAACGGAGGAGGTTCCGGAGAACTCTCTGGCTATTGCTAGGTGCAGGCAGACAATAAAGGAGAACTGGGTAATCAACAGAGGTATGCAGAGGAAGAAGGATTAATTATATTTAGGTAGTGTCAAAAGTTCTATGAAAGAATAAAATTTTGACGCCAGAAATGAGAGTATTTACCAAATATGCACATTGGAAACCAAATAAGCAACAAGAAAAACCATGGGAATATAATACCTGTGGATTTGATGGATAACCCGCCCGAGGCATGGATAACAAGTGGATAAAGCATTGGCAACGAAAAGCGTGTTGCCAACACTTTATCACACAAGTTACCCACACCCCTCAAATCAGCGGGTTACCCACAAACTCCACAGGTTCGGCGGCGACTGTTTTGCTATGCTATGCTACAAAAATAAGAGGATGAATTTCGTTCCTTAAGCAGATTGTTGGGCTTTGATGTATTCTTGGGACATTTTAATGAGTGTAACCCACCTGGCAGGCATATTAGGCCGGTCTTTGAGCTCTTCTAAGACCACCGGCACCCTGCCTTCCAGAGAGGAATGAGGCCTTAGGAAGTTGAAGTAGGCTACAAACAGTGTAAGGAAGGATACTGAACCTGCATAGTTGTTAAAACCGTTGGTGGGTCTGTAGTTTCCCTTGAAGGTGCGGTTTAACCTTTCGATGATCTGCTTTAAAGGCCTGTATTCTTCGGAGATAGGGTCGTCGTTGGTAAGACCGATTACCTGCTTTATGTCAAAGTGGATGCCGTACTGGGCGAAATAGTGTTGAGCAAGCATGTAAATAGGGTTCCCGTCAAAGATCAGGGTAAGATCCTCAGGAAGCTTATCGAACTTGGACAATGCTTCGTCAAGAGCATAAATTGCAGCTTTAACATCACGGTTGGCAGAGACGGGGTATGAGAGGATAATCTTCTTTACTGCGTCGAATATAAAGAATACGTAATGCCATTTGCCCAGAACCTTTATGTACGTCTCATCCCCGCAGATGGAATCTGAGAGATCATACTTGTAGTTGTCAATGAAGGGTTTAATGTTTGTGGCAACAGCATCGGCATAATTTGATACCGACTGATGAGAAACACTTACACCATGTACTTCACGCATAAGGGCAGCTGTCATCCGGGTAGAAAGGCCAAAATTGACATGGTATGTAAGTATCAGCCCCAGGACGTGAGGAGAGACATAAAGCCTTGATATATCTACACTCGGAGGCTGGGAAGGCTTTCTTACCAAAGGCTCAAAGTCAATATCAAACTCCCTGTAGATGTAATGGAGCTTGAAATCATGTGGAGAAGACTTGTAGCGCTGCTTGTCTTCCTCGGACATGGAATTGAGCCTGTCAAGGTAATAGGGGCACTTGGAGTTGGTGCACTTATGTACGTTGAAGTCCTTACGCTCTTTCTTAAGTTCCAGTGTCCTTCCACAGTGGGGGCAGAGGAAGATGAGATTTTTTAGGTAACGGTTTTTCTTGTTGAAAGTGCACTTGCAGACTTTGCATAAGTACTGGCCTTTACCACCGGTATTGTCGTAAAGGTATTCATGAGGAGCTCCACATCTTGGGCAGGCCATAGTATCAGGGACTGTAGAAGCTTTTCTCCTTGTAATAGGGGTTATAAGCTTACCGGTTTCCTTGAGATGATTTGAAATAAGCTGCTTATAATCAAGCTTCTCAAGTGTCTCAATAATCGGCATGGTATCCACCACAAGCTTGCGGTAAGGCTTCCTAACAGGCTCATCGTAGTACTTGCGGACGGATCCTTTACTAAAGAGTGCACACATGAGGTAAATGATAATTTTAGCTTGTATTTGAATGTATAGTAGTAAAACTGTTATAATGTTGTTCAAAGGTACTTAACTCCTTTCTTTGGGGGTTGTCCAGCAACAACATTATACCAAAAAAAGGGCAAGTACCTTTGCCTTTCTATACATTCTTAATTTCCAGTTAAATGAGGGTAAAACCCTTAATAATATAAAAGCAAGTAAAACCAAGGGTTAGAGGTCAAAAGCATATCAAAACTTTTGACACTACCTATATTTAGGAGAGGGTAAATCTATGAATTTGCATGGAAAAGATATTAAAATTTTTTCTGGAAATTCCAATAGGGCTTTGGCAGAAGAGATAGCGGAAAGAATCGGGTTGCCTGTAGGTAAAGCGACGGTTGGGAAATTCAGCGATGGAGAGACCAGCATAAATATCGGAGAGGTTGTAAGAGGATCGGATGTTTTTATCATCCAGTCAACCTGTGATCCTGTGAATGACAATCTCGTTGAGCTCCTTATAATGATAGATGCCATGAAAAGAGCTTCTGCGGGCAGGATAACAGCAGTCATTCCATATTACGGTTATGCAAGGCAGGACAGAAAAGCCAGGGCCAGGGATCCGATTTCAGCTAAGCTGGTGGCCAACTTAATAACAGTGGCCGGCGCCGACAGGATTCTGACAATGGATCTGCATGCCCCTCAGCTTCAGGGCTTCTTTGATATACCGGTGGATCACCTGCACGGAGGCCCCATATTGGCCGAGCATTTTAAAGCTAAGTTCCAAAGTCTTGATGATGTCGTAGTGGTTGCGCCGGATGTAGGCGGAGTTACCCGTGCCAGGAAGTTCGCCGAGGTTTTGGAAGTACCTCTGGCAATTATCGATAAAAGAAGGCCCAAAGCCAATGTATCTGAAATAATGAACATAATAGGTGATGTGGAGAATAAGAGGGTAATCCTCATTGATGATATCATAGATACCGGAGGCACTATAGTAAATGCAGCCAATGCACTTAGGGAAATAGGGGCTAAGGAAGTATACGCCTGCTGTACCCATGGTGTGCTGTCCGGACCGGCAATTGAGAGAATACAAGCATCCCAACTGGAAAAGCTTGTGATGCTTAATACTATACCCTTGCCGGAGGAAAAAAGGATAGACAAGATTGTGCAGCTATCTGTGGCAGGAATATTAGCTGAAGCCATCGAAAGGATTTACAGTGATAAATCCATAAGTACACTGTTTACGCAGCGCTAAAGTTTTTACATGAGGTGTTCGCTTTGGAGGATATTTTTATAATCGTGGGTTTGGGAAATCCCGGCCCACGGTATGACAATACAAGGCATAATGTGGGATTTGATACGATAGACCTGCTTTCTGCCAAACATGGAATAAAAGTTAGCAAGTTAAAGCATAAGGCACTAATAGGCGACGGTATGATTGAGGGAAAAAAGGTAATCCTCGTCAAACCGCAGACTTTTATGAATCTCAGCGGAGAAAGCGTGAGAGACATTCTGGAATGGTACAAGGTGCCTCTCAAAAACCTGATTATAATATATGACGATATTGATCTGGCGCCAGGAAAGATCCGCATACGCCCCAAAGGAAGTGCGGGCACACATAACGGCATGAGGTCTGTCATATATCAGATACAATCGGATGAATTTCCCCGGGTCAGGATAGGAATAGGCAAAGCGCCTGAAGGATGGGATCTGGCTGATTATGTTCTCAGCAAATTCAATCCGGATGAAAGGGAAGTTATATCCGAAAGCATATGCAACGCTGCCGATGCTGTTGCCACGATAATAAAATCGGGAACAGAAACAGCAATGAACAGGTTTAATGGATAGGGCGGCAAACAGTAAGTAACAACCAACAACTATATTGGATGGTGAATATGAAGTTTTTAACGGACCCGCTCCTTCAAATTCAGGAATATAATGAAGCTTTAAACAGCATCAAAAATTATACAATGCCGGTCGGTATAAACGGACCGGCTGATTCTCAAAAGGTACATATCTCATACTCCATATTAAGTCACACAGGGTACAGAGGACTTTTCATAACCTTTAACGAAATGCAGGCACGGAAAATGTATGATGATTTTTCCTGCTTCCTTGGCGATGATGTGGTTTTCTTTCCTTCAAAGGAAGTGATGATGCATGATGTGGAAGCCAAGAGCAATGATGCTGCATTCCAGAGGATAGAAGCCCTGGGAAGGATAATTGAGGGGAACTGGAAGGTCATAGTTACCTCTGCCGAGGCAGTGGCTCAAAAGCTCGTGCCCTTGGAACAGTTCAAAAGCAACTTTATAAAAATGGGGTTGGGCGACAGAATAAATATCGATGAGTTTACTCAAAAGCTTATTTCCATGGGTTATGAAAGGGTGGCCGTAGTTGAGGGGAAAGGGCAGTTTTCCATACGCGGAGGAATTATTGACGTATTTTCCATAGACAGCGAGCAGGCGGCACGCATAGAGCTTTTCGACGATGAGATAGATTCGATGAGAAGCTTTGATATACGCTCCCAGCGCTCCATCGAAAGACTGGACAGCGTAAGGATAATACCTGCTCGGGAGGCCATATATCCTGCGGAAAAAAGAGCGGACATAATGCGGCATATTAAAGAAGACCTTAAGGAATACACTGAAAAGGCCAGAAAGAGCGGGGCTGAACACCTGAAGCAGATCAAATCAAAAATTGAGGCGGATATCGACAGGATAGAGAGCGATTACTATTTTCCCGGAATTGACAGGTATATACCCTATATAATTGACAATCCTTCCTTTATAGCGGATTATGCCCCCGATGCGGTCATCTTCATGGATGAACCGGCTAGATTTGCAGAGAGGGTGGACAATATCCTGCTGGAGCATCATGAGATCTGCAGGAACCTGATGGAAAAGGGGCAGATACTTCCCAAAAGCTTTGAAATATACTATGATGCTGACAGTTTAAAGGGGAAGCTGGAAAAGGGCAGGATGGTATACCTAAATACCATGCCCCTGGAAAATAAAAGGCTTAAAGAATCTAAAAGCTACAGCATACCTGCAAAATCAGTGACATCCTACCAAGGCCACCTAGAGCTACTGATAGAGGATATAAAAGCATGGAAAGCAAAAAAAAGCAGCATTGTCATACTGTCCGGGCCAGGAGGAAGAGGAAAGCGCCTTTCTGAGTCGCTCATGGAAAAGGAGATCGAAGCTCCTTATGTTGAGGAACTGCCTGAGGATATCCAGCAGGGACAGATACTAATAACTCACGGCAGCTTAAACAAGGGATTTGAATACCCATCTGTGGGTATTGTAGTAATAAGCGACCGGGAAGTATTCGGGCAGGACAGGAGGAGCAGGAAGGGTTCGTCGAAAAAAAGCGGAGTTAAGCTTAAAACTTTCACCGATCTAAATATTGGTGATTATGTAGTTCATCAGGCCCATGGCATAGGCCAGTATGTAGGTATGCAAAAGCTGGTTGTAGATAATGTAAAAAGGGACTATTTGAAGATAAAATATCAGGACGGAGGATATCTATACATACCTACAAACCAGATGGATCTCATACAGAAGTATATAGGTGCGGAGGGAAAAACACCTCGGCTTAATAAGCTTGGAGGGACGGACTGGGCAAAAACAAAGAAAAAGGTTAAGGAGTCCCTGCAAGAGCTGGCCGGTGAGCTTGTAAAGCTGTATGCCCAGCGGCAGGCGGTGAAAGGTTTTGCTTTTTCTAAAGACACGGTATGGCAAAAACAGTTTGAGGAAATGTTCCCCTATGAGGAAACCGAGGACCAACTTAAGTGCATAGAGGAGATAAAAGCGGATATGGAAGCCCCAAGGCCTATGGATCGGCTGCTCTGCGGCGATGTGGGCTACGGGAAGACCGAGGTTGCCATAAGAGCAATTTTCAAGGCTGTTATGGATGGGAAACAGGTTGCGTATCTTGTGCCTACAACTATCCTTGCTCAACAGCATTACAACAATTTCAGGGAAAGGATGAAGGAGTTCCCTGTAACTGTTGAGGTAATCAGCCGCTTCCGTACCCAAGCCGAACAAAAACGGATAATAAAGGGTTTGAAGGCAGGCAGTATAGATGTGCTGGTGGGTACCCATAAGCTTCTTCAGAAGGATATACAGTTCAAGAATCTGGGGCTCCTGGTTGTGGATGAGGAACAGCGCTTTGGAGTAACCCACAAGGAAAAGCTTAAGAGCCTGAAGACCAATGTGGATGTTTTGACTCTTACGGCGACACCTATACCAAGAACCCTGCACATGTCGCTTATCGGCATCAGAGATATAAGCGTAATTGAAGATCCCCCCGAGGAACGCTATCCTGTTCAGACTTACGTAATGGAGTATAATCCTGATGTCATACGGGATGCGATAAACCGTGAATTGGCCCGGGGAGGACAGGTATTTTATCTTTACAACAGGGTCCGTTCTATACAGCTGAAAGCGACCGAAATACAGAACCTCGTACCTGATGCCAGAATCGGAGTTGCTCATGGGCAGATGGACGAAAAGCAGTTGGAGGATACCATGTTCAGCTTCTTAAACAAGGAGTTTGACATCCTTGTGTGCACTACCATTATTGAGTCGGGGCTGGACATGCCAAATGTCAATACGATAATTGTGGAAGATGCAGACAAATTAGGCCTGGCCCAGCTGTACCAGATAAGGGGGAGGGTTGGACGCTCAAACAGGCTCGCTTATGCTTATATAACCTATAAGAAGGATAAGGCTCTTTCGGAGGTGGCGGAAAAAAGGCTTCAAGCCATAAAGGAATTTACGGAGCTGGGTTCCGGATTTAAGATCGCCATGAGAGACCTTGAGATAAGAGGGGCAGGAAACCTTCTTGGTCCCGAACAGCATGGACATATGGAATCTGTCGGCTATGACATGTACTGCAAGCTGCTGGATGAAGCGGTAAGGGAGCTGAAGGGAGAACCCTTGAGAGAGGAGGATGAAGAATTATCCATAGATATCAATGTCAGCGCCTATATAGATGATGAGTATATAAGCGCGGAGGACCAGAAAATAGACATGTATAAGAGGATTGCATCCATCCAGGATGAAGATGATGTGATGGATGTAGAGGATGAGCTTATGGACCGCTATGGAGATATCCCTGAGCCCGTGAGAAATCTTATACAGATAGCTTATCTTAAAGCTTTGGCAAAAACCTGCGGATTCATTTCGGTGCAGGAGAAGAATGATGCCGTGATTTTACAGTATAAAGCCGGAGTGCATGTGGATTTAGGATTATTAAGTGCCCTGATGGACAAATATAAAAGGAGAATACTGTTTACTGCCAGCAGCGCTCCTTATATATTACTTTCAGGATATCGGATGTTAAAAGGCAGGATTTGTTGGAAAATATTAAGATTCTGTTACAGGACATTATTAAATTGAAGTGTAAACAATAATCAATTATAATAAAGAGGGAGTATCTGACCAAAGGGTTGGTATCGACTTATTTAAATTAGATGAGGAGAGATAAATTTGAAGAAACTATGGATTTATGTCATAGCTGCGATACTTGTAGTTGCTCTTGCGACTGCCGGAGCTATATACTATTTGAATGACAATAGCTATGTTGCAAAAGTTGGAGATGAAAAGATAACCAATACTGAATACAAGTTTTTTCTTGGTTTGATCAAGTATCAGCTTATGAATCAGCTGTATATAACAGATTGGAGCAGCAAGGTAGGAAACCAGACTGCTGAAGAGATGGCAAAGGAATATGCCTTGGAAATGGCGAGAGAACATAAAATAGAGCTGATGCAGGCGAAAAAGAACAATGTAAAGCTTGATAAGGAGGAGGAAAAATCTCTGAAAGCAAGCTTTGACAACATAATAGCCCAGACAGGTAGCCGGGTGGAAGCAGAGAATACAATAAAAGAGCAGTTCGGAATAAGCTGGTCCGAATATAAATCCATAATGAGAGATGTAGAGCTGGCAAACAAGTTCAAAGCAACCGAAGTAGGTAAGTTCAATCCTACGGACGACGAGGCAAAGGCATATTATGATGAGAATAAAGATAATTATGACAAGGCAACTGTAAAGCATATATTGATCTCAATCCTGGATGATTCCGGAAACAAGCTGCCGGAAGATGAGCAGAAGAAAGCAGAAGAGAAGGCTAAGGACATTCTGGAAAAGGTCAAAAAAGGAGAAGATTTTGCAGCTTTGGTAAAAGAGTATTCCGACGATACCGCATCGGTTGACGACGGCGGAGAGTATACTTTTACCAAGGGTATGATGGTGAAAGAGTTTGAGGATTGGTCCTTTGATGAAAAACGCAAAGCCGGGGATACGGATATTGTAAAGACGGAATATGGATATCACATAATGTTGTTTGTGAAAAGGGAAATGGTACCCTTTGATGACGTTAAAAACAGCATTATAGGAATATTGAAGGAAGAATCCTACTCAGACTTGATGGAGAGCTGGAAGCAGGATTCGGAATTCAGTATTGTAAAAAATGAAGGGGAATATAATTCAATTAAAATAGATTAAACTGTTATGCTATTATCTTATGTGAGTAAGTTTCGAGATTAAGAAGTGTTTGGCTAGCTTCTTTACAAGTGCAGTGGATAGAGAAGACTTTCTATCCACTGCACTTATTTTTTATACAATGAGGGAAAATAAGAAAAACATCAAAACGAGGACCGTGTGCAATACGGAAGACGGGATATGAAGTGATGCGTTGTAAAGCTCATAAAAAGCCGAAAGACGGGGCTTTATACCGGTTTATTTTAAAATAGAAGCAGAAAGAAAAAACAAGAAAATGGCTAGGTGACCGGATAAAACAAGCTTATAAAATATATCATTTAAGGCTGAATGAAGTATATCCGGCATAACTCCACTGGTATCATGCAAATGGTATCATAAAAAACGACGAGACCGGGTATATGCCGGCCTATTTGTGTAGACAAAATCAAACGAACACATGCCGGAAAAGTTGAGATTTTCTCTTAACTTTTCCTAGCATGTTTTTATGGATTTCACAATGTATGCAAATCCGGCTTAAGATACTGGATTTCTAAATACAACACAATTAACCTATTATGTATAAAATTTCGGTAAAGAATAAATAATATGTGTAAAGAACTTTGCACCTAAAATGTTGTATTTTAACTTTTATTATGCAGGTTACTAATCAAACTAATCTTATTTAAGGAGGTAATAGCATTTGAAAGCAACAGGGATTGTTAGAAGGATAGACGACCTGGGAAGAGTTGTTATTCCCAAAGAAATCAGAAGAACATTAAGAATTAGAGAAGGAGATCCTCTGGAGATATTTACTGATAAAGACGGAGAGGTCATATTGAAAAAATACTCTCCTATCGGTGAATTGAGCGACTTTGCAACTCAGTATGCCGAATCCCTCCATAAAACAAGCGGACACATTACTTGCATCACAGACCGGGATACAATTATAGCAGTATCAGGAGCGTCAAAAAGAGAGTTCCTTGAGAAGCCGCTGAGTCCGGACCTTGAAAGAATCATAGAGGAAAAGACAACCTTGGTCGTGAAATCACCGGATGATAAGGCTATATCCATAACTGCGGATGAAAGCCCCGATAAAAAGTATACTTCACAGGTAGTAACACCTATAATATCAGAAGGAGATCCTATAGGAGCGGTTATCCTGCTGTCCACTGATCCGGATACCCGTATGGGCGAAGTGGAAGCTAAACTTGCTCAATCCGCCGCAGGATTTTTGGGCAAGCAGATGGAACAGTGAGATCAATCGTGTAAAAATAACAGGTAATCGGTCTGATTACCTGTTATTTTTATCTTCACTTTTCATCCCAAGGCTACATCCAGCAGCATCATTAATGCAAAACCGAGCATCACGCCTGCCGTTGCCATGTGGGAATTGCCTGAGGACTGAGATTCAGGTATGAGTTCTTCCACCACGACAAATATCATGGCTCCTGCTGCAAAGGCGAGGGCATATGGGAGAGCCGACCCCATAGTCAGAACTGCCGAGGCTCCTATGATACCTGCGATAGGTTCAACAACACCGGATGCTTGACCATACATAAAGCTCTTTGTACGGGACAGGCCTTCCCTGCGTAAGGGTATGGATACTGCTGCGCCTTCGGGGAAGTTTTGTATTCCCATACCTATAGCCAGGGCTATAGCTCCGGCTATGGAAGCTGAAGAAGACCCTGATGCAACTGCTCCAAATGCGACTCCAACCGCCAAGCCTTCCGGTATATTATGTAGGGTAATGGAAAGAACCAAGAGAACGCTTCTCTTCCAGTTTGTTTTGATACCTTCTGCATCTTCCCTGGGCAAACCCAGATGTAAATGGGGCAGGATCATGTCAACAAACTGAAGAAAGAATCCTCCCGCAAGAAAACCGGTTATGGCAGGTATCCATCCCGGTATTCCTGAGGCTTCAGCCATCTCTATTGCAGGATTGAGCAAAGACCAGAAGCTAGCAGCAATCATGACCCCAGCAGCAAAACCCAGCATGACATCCAGGACCTTCTTATTTATGTTCTTGAAGAAAAAAACCAATCCGGCACCAAGAGCTGTCATGAACCAAGTAAAGCATGTGGCAATAAGTGCAAGCATCACCGGGTTAATATCTTTCAAAAGGTCTATCAACATACCACATCTCTCCTTTAAACCTGTCACTATATAAAAACTGTGCAGTTAATCTAATAACAATATTACACAATACACCAATGTATGTACATATATATTTATACCCCTATAGCTATGATTAACACAGTGGAGGTGAGAACTATTGCCGGGGAAATACCTTCGGCTTATGTGCTGCCTTATATCAATGTAAATTAATTTGCTTTATTTAATTTGCTTGAATAAAGGACTGCTGCTTAGGCTTTTACAACCTTCATGCTGTCGAAATGCCGTATGTTTGATTTATTATAATTAATGGCTAATGAGGATGATAAAAATGTATAGATTCGAAGGTCGGTCATACGGATCATTTGCCAAGCTGAATCCATTTATCACTTAGTTCTGTTTATGCAGGTATAAGTTGAATTTTGTGCTTTATACCCTTATAATAAGCATATGATGCGCTGTGGTATATTATGGGATGATAATCCGGCACTGGGATTGCCGGATAAATTAATTCTACTTTATTGTTATGAAATTTAGGTGGGAAGCAATTGCCGGAAAGCTTGCTTAATCCAAAGGGCAGCAAACAGGCTTAAAACTGAAAGGCCATGTTCCTGCGGTTTTAGCATATTGAATTATGCGCTGCCATAGGAGGTTGAAGGAGCCTTAAAGCTATTGTTTTCCAGCGTAACAATGTAGTATTAAATTGCTGCTATGGAAAATCTACTAATGTACTTATAGATAAAGGTGCTAAGGAGATGGTGCTATGCTGAAGGATAAATATGAATTTTCTGATCTGCTCGATATTATGGCCCGTTTGCGATGCGAGGACGGATGCCCGTGGGACAGGGAACAGACCCATGACAGCTTGAAAAAGTATTTGATAGAAGAAACTTACGAGGTTCTGGAAGCAATTGACCTAAAGGACAAGGATAAAATTTGCGAGGAGCTGGGGGATGTTTTGCTCCAGGTGGTTTTTCATGCCCAGATAGGCAAGGAGGAAAATGAATTTAGCATTGATGATGTGATCACGCGAGTGTGCCGCAAGCTTGTTCAGCGCCATCCCCACGTTTTTGGCGAAGTCAAGGCAGATACTTCGGAGCAGGTGCTGGAAAACTGGGAAGCTATTAAAAAGAAGGAAAAGGGCATTAAAAGCCATACAGGAGTTCTAAAAGATATTCCGTCAAACCTGCCCGCTCTTATGAGAAGCTATAAGGTTCAGCAAAAGGCAGCCCTTGCAGGGTTTGACTGGGATAACATAGATGATGTGATAAATAAGGTTTATGAAGAGATATCTGAATTAAAGGATGTATATAAAAGTGAAAATATGGAAAGAATATCTGATGAAATTGGAGATGTTTTCTTTTCCATAGTAAATTTGTCAAGGTTCCTGAATGTTCAGCCTGAACTGGCTCTCACCGGAACTATAAACAAATTTATTAAAAGGTTTGAATATATGGAAAAAGAATGCGCCAGGAATGGAAGAAAGCTGGAGGATATGAGCCTTGCGGAAATGGATGATTTGTGGAATAAGGCAAAGGAGCATTTCTCCGGTGAACAGTCCTGACAGCCATAATTTAAGCTTTTATTATAAAAAGGAGGATGACATATGAACAAATCAGAGCTTATACAGAGCATGGCTGAAAAAAGTGAATTATCAAAAAAGGATGCAGAAAAGGCATTGAATGCTTTTCTTGAGAGTGTTGAGGAAGCCCTTGCAAAAGGCGACAAGGTTCAGCTGGTAGGTTTTGGCTCCTTTGAAGTAAGAAGAAGGGCTGAGAGAAAGGGTAAAAATCCTCAGACAAAAGAAGAGATAATTATTCCTGCATCCAACGCACCTGTATTTAGAGTAGGCAAAGCGTTGAGAGATGCTGTAAACAAATAGTTTGAAAGAAAAGGCTTCTTTTACGAAGTCTTTTTCTTTAGAAGTAATGGGGGTATAAGATGAGAATTGATAAGTATTTAAAGGTCTCGAGGCTTATTAAAAGACGCACCCTTGCCAATGAAGCTTGTGAGCAGGGCCGGGTCAAAATTAACGGGAAAACAGCAAAGCCCAGCTCCGAAGTCAATGTGGGTGACATTATAGAAATACAGTTTGGAAACAGCCTCACAAAGGTTGAAGTTACATCGGTGGCGGAGCATGTTACCAAAGCCGGTTCAAAAGAAATGTACATAATTAAGTAGGCATCAATACCTCTAAACCCTTGAGCGAGTCGCCAGGGGTTTTTTTGTACGCATTTTTTCTTTGGTACATGCATAAATATTGAATATGAGAGCGTAGATTATGTATTCAGGAAGGAAAGTGAAGGGGGAGGTCTTGACATGATAGAGGAGAAAAAGATTTCAAAACCAAAGGTGCAAAACCTTATTCTCGAGAATAGAGAAAGACTTAGTGTTACCGGTGTAATTGATGTGGACAGCTTCAATGACGAGTGTGTTGTCGTTGATACTGAACTGGGATTATTGGTAGTAAGGGGCGAAGATCTGCGGATCAGCAAACTGAATCTCGACAGTTCGGAACTCAATATTGAAGGAGAAATCATAAGCTGTGAATATACGGAAAGTGAAGGTTCCAAGAAGGGCGGAGGCTTTTTCAGTAAAATGTTCAGATAGTGTTTACGCTTTATAAATCATTAGGATAGTATGTGCCATGGGACATAAGTAATCCTGCAAAAGGGGTCAGTGTTATTTGGAAGTATCTGTTATCAATCAGGCTAATATTTTTTTGTTTGCAGTTGCAGGCGGCATGCTGATCGCCTTCATATATGACATCTTCAGGATTAAAAGAAAAACCGTCAAAACCAGGAGTTTCGGAGTTTTTATAGAGGATTTCGTGTTTTGGGTACTGGTTGCTCTGATAATGTTTGCTGTTGTCTATTTTAGCAATGAAGGCGAAGTAAGAGGATACATTTTTTTAGGGGCCGCCATCGGCATTGTGTTATATTCCCTCCTATTGAGCAGGCTTGTTATGAAGCTTTTCCTTGCAGTTATTGGTATATTGAAAAGGATATTTAAAGGTATATGGTTTGTTGTATCCTATCCCTTCAGAATTATAATAAGAATATTAAAAGTGCCTTGTGGTTTTATGGCAAAAATCAGCAGGAAAGCCGCAAGAAGGGTAAACCGTGTAAGGAAAAGCCAATTTGCAAAGCTTTATATATGGAAGAAGATGATCAAGAATAAAATAAAAAAAATATGAAGCAGGAGGATTTTAAAGGATAGCATAGAATAAATAATATAACTAAGTAGAAATATGCCTTACAATCTGAACCACGTGGAAATTTTTTGCAGCA
The DNA here is from genome assembly GCF_002896855.1 of Clostridium thermosuccinogenes. Taxonomy (NCBI): domain Bacteria; kingdom Bacillati; phylum Bacillota; class Clostridia; order Eubacteriales; family Clostridiaceae; genus Clostridium; species Clostridium thermosuccinogenes. The sequence continues at coordinate 78,853 of NZ_CP021850.1, forward strand.
GACAGAAAATATAATGATCGCTGCTTTTATTTTATAGTGTTATTATTCCAAAGGCCAGGCTGTTTCCGGTTAAGTCTATAGGAAGGCGCCTACAGGAAGGGAGTATTGCGGGTGAACAAAAGAAAAAAGAAGTCTGCACTGGGGACTTTTGCTGTATTAGGCTTTTTAGTGTACTTTGCATATACCATGGTAACCCAGCAGAGCATGATCAATGCCAAAAATAAGGAACTTGCAAGTTTGCAGCAGAAAATAAACAGTGTGAAAAGTGAAAATGATGAATTGAGAAAGAAAAAGGAAATGCTGGATACCGATGAGTATTATGAAAAGGTGGCCAGGGAGAAGCTTGGTATGGTAAAGCCCGGGGAGAAGGTATTTTTCGATATAAACAAATGAAATTGTGTGGGGAGCGTTAAAGGAATTTAGAATACCGGAAGTGTTAAAAATTCTTTTAACCCAGCAACTACATACTTGACTAAGTACGTAGGAATACTATATAATCGAATTGTTTTACAATAGAATATTTGTATATTTTTAAGGAGGATTTCTTATTCTATGCCAGTTCAGGTTGGTCAGGTAGTCGAAGGCAAAGTATCCGGTATTACAAGTTTTGGTGCCTTTATTCAGCTCCCGGATGGAAAAACAGGGTTGGTGCACATCTCAGAAGTGGCCGACGAGTATGTAAAGGATATAAATAATCATCTTAAAGGAAATCAGATGGTTAAGGTAAAAGTTCTTTCAATTGATAATAATGGTAAGATAAGCTTGTCAATTAAAAAGGCACTGGAGAAGAGACCTGAACTTAGATCAAGCAAGCCCGCGGAAATAGAGTGGAGCAGGCCAAATAACGAGAATCTATCCTTTGAGGACAGACTCGCAAAATTTATGAGAGATAGCGATGAAAAAATGCATGATCTAAAAAAGAATTTTGAGTCTAAGCGCGGCAGTGGAGGATATAAGAAATCCGTGCAGTTTTAGCTCGAAAATAATTCATATTTGGAATCAATTGAATGTTGACAGTAAACATATAGTGCTTTATAATATTTAAAGTCCTCATTATTTGAGGACATATAAATTAGCCGCTGTGGCGGAACTGGCAGACGCACAGGACTTAAAATCCTGCGGGCCTAAAAGCTCGTACCGGTTCGATTCCGGTCAGCGGCACCATGTATGTTTAAAAGACATCAATTTTGACGGTAGAATTGATGTCTTTTTAATTAGCATGGAAGGATTAGGCGGAATTTTCCAGATGGCTACATGGATTAAAGATGTTGATATGTGGGAAGAGTTTAAAAAATGGAATGATTCTGCAAGTTTCAAAATAGTATTTTGATTTTGCATTACGGCAGGGTGTGGAAATTTGGCCGCATGCAAGCCAAAATAAAATCAAGGATAATTTCTACTGCGGATTAAGCATTTAATAGCGTGTTTTTATGCATAAAAAATTTTAATTTGGTATAAAATTCTACTTGCAATTCTTGAAATGTTGTGCTATACTTTTATGTGTCGCTTGGAAAGGCGATAAATTAAATATCGCGGGGTGGAGCAGCTGGTAGCTCGTCGGGCTCATAACCCGAAGGTCGTAGGTTCAAATCCTTCCCCCGCAACCAAATTAAAACCGCTAAGCCTTACGCTTAGCGGTTTTGTTATATGTGTGCAATAGTTAACATAATTCAACTATAACTGATGTTCAGCATTTCCAAGAATACGCTTATGTGATAATAAAATTAATATCAAAAAGAAAAAAGCTTATGTGAAAAGATGTGTTTGAAGACGGATAACAGCTTGCTATAGTGGAGATGACAATTTTGGCCCGCTATGGCAAACTGGAAGCGCCGGTGGGTTTAGGTATGCATTAAGGAATATGCACGATATCCTTTCGTGATCTGGGAACCTTTTACTTCATAACTGATGAAATGGGCAAAATAAAACAACAACTGAAAAAGTTGTTGAGACTAAAAATCACTTAATATTTTTGAAAATTCCCGGTGGATCAAAGTAAATGATGTAATTTCCTCGTTTTTTGAACTTGCCGTATATGCTGTTGTAGCTGGCAAACGCCTTTTCAAGAAAATCCTGGGTGACGCTTAAGTACTCCGCCATTTCATAGAGGTTATTACAGCCGGCTTCATAAGCCTTTATGATATTTTTAAGAGATACGAGTCTGCTGAATGCCCACCGTTTTGCTTTGGTTTCCTGCTTTTGGATAATGGCTTTGCTGACCGAAGGATCCGTAAGGAGGTTGCCGCAGGATGTATAATAGTGGCCTAACTCCTCTGCCAAAACGCAGGTTTGCTCCGATTTTGTCTTGAGGCATTCATTTAAAGCGATTAACGGCTGATTGGTTCCGTCATCATAATACAGTCCGGATATTGATTCCGGAAGTTCGGCTCTTTGAACATTTATTCTGGATTTAAATGCTTCATTCTCGAGTTCTTCCAATTTATTCATCCTTATCAGTCCTTTTTACTTTGTTTGCCTTTTCTGTATGCCTCTAAAAATGCATTTACTGCTATCACTTCATCATCGGTGAGCGGTTTGTCGTAACCGTCTAACCGATGGGCTGCCAAAGTCTTAATACCGGAGGTGTCCTTTATTTCTGTCCGTCCCAAAAGATAATCCGTTGAGACATTGAAATAATCCGCCACCTTTTGGATCTTATCAACCGACGGAGAATTTTTATCCCATTTGTAAATAGCGCCCTTTCCGAAACCTAACTCCATTTCGAGTTTTGAAGGATTTATGCCTTTTTTTGCACACAGATCCTGAATTATTTCCAATATGCTCATACTATACCTCATTTCTATAATACTGAAATATTTCAGTTTAAAAGATTGACATGCTGAAAATTATCAGTATAATAAAATTAAACTGAATATTTTCAGTAATATATATATAGTCACTGAAATATTTCTGCTCAGTTGTGCGCTACAACACCATTTTAGAATATTTTCAGTGACCGGTCAAGGGCTTGCTCTGAAAATTTTCAACAACTACATAAACATAGCAGAGCTTTAGAGATGAACGAATATAATTGCTGATTCAAAGGAGGATGATGATAAAATGAAGGGCTGACTATAGACGTACTTTTCCACCACGGAAATCCAATGAAGCATGCAATAGCAGCTTTTGCAGGCAGCTTCGTCAGAAGTATATCATATATGCAGTTCATGCTGCGGTCGATTTCATTATCAAAAAATAATGTAGGTATTTAATAGGAGGGATTATAGTGATAACAAAAGAGGAATTGAATGCGATAACACAAAACCTGGATAAACAGGTTAAAAAGGCAGTTGAAAAATTTTTATACACCAATGGTTTGGTAGAGGATTATCAGAGAGATTATTTCAAAGATACAGAAAAACTGCTGTATGCGTATCCGGATTTAAAGCTGAAGGTTGAGCAGGATATGGAGGATCTTAAAAGTGGCGTCCTGGCAATGAAAGTAAACAGGTCGAAGGATATTATAAGGTTGTCTGCAAATTCCGGAAGCTGGAAACCGGAAGAATATGTGCAGGAAGAGATAATTCGCAGCAGAAAAGCAAGCATGGAGAGGACACGGCTTCAGGTGCAGAGGATTGACAGAGCGTTGGAAACCATAAAAGATGATCAATACTATGATATAATTCCGATGAGGTACTTTGACAGAATAAAAATAGAAGAAATAGCCGATAGGCTGGTGTGTGATGAATCCACAGTAAGACGCAACAAAAACAGGCTTGTAAACAAGATTAAGATAGTGCTTTTCGGAGCCGATGCTCTATAGGATGGATGCCTGTTTTGTGCACGAAACATGCCCTTTTAATATGAAGTATGTGTGCTATAATAAAATTACAATAGGTTATTAATGATTAAGCCGTCCGGTTAGCCGGTACGGTTTATTTTTTTGCAAAGACTTGGATTCAAGTCTTTTTTTTATGTAAAAATCGTCACTTTGGTATTTCGGACGTTAACTGCAAAGAGAAGAAGACCGGTCTGAAAATATTTTTGAAAGGGGGGATGCCTCATGCCTGCATTGTGGAAGCCATAAATTCCGGATACAGCATCAAAGCAGTTAGAATGCTTAAGAAAAGCAAAAGGAGAGGGGGATGAGCAGAAAGCATGATATCTATCATAAAGCAGGATATAGCAGATAAGTTGACGGAAATATATCCTGATGGGTATACGGTATATGACGAATATATGCCGCAAGATTTTGAAAAACCGTCATTTCTCATTGTCTCCACCGGACAAAGCTACAGCAAAAGGATGAACAACAAATATAGTGGCAAGGTTTCCTTTGATGTGGCTTATTTTTCGGATAAGGATGCAACAGAGGTTAAAAAGGACTGTCTGGATAAACAGATGAGTCTATTAAGGGCTTTTTCTTCAATGAATGCTTTCCATGCTCAGAATATGCAGGCAAATATTACAGATAACATTTTGCATGTCACATTCGATGTCAGGTATTGGGAGATTAAAGAAAAAACAAGCACAATGATGCAAACACAACAAACAAATACGTATCTTTAAGAAAGGGTGATTAAATGTCAGGAACATGGAATAGTCAAAATAAAATACTTCCCGGCGCATACATAAATTTCCTCACCAATGCTCCGTTATCCATTACACCGGGTGACAGGGGCATTGTTGTATTACTGCAGGAAATGGGAGCAGGTGCGTTCAGGGATATGTATACCGTAACAGCATCGGAGAATGATTATCCGGATGGTATTGCCGATGAGGATAAACTGCTTGCAAACGAGGCATTAAAAGGTGCCCGGACAGTAATCGTCTACAACCTGGGGACAGCGCATACGGATGATACGATTACTACAGCTTTGTCAGATCTTAAGACGGTTGCATTCAATACTTTAGCCTATCCGTATGACGGTGCGGCATATGAAGCAAATAAAGCAGCCATTGCGGCATGGATAAAGTCAATGCGGGAGGATGAAGGTGTCAAGATACAGGGTGTGCTGGCCAATTACGCAGCCGATAGCGAAGCAATTATAAATGTAACCCATGGGGTGAAATTGTCGGATGGCACAGAGCTATCACCGGCACAGACTACAGCATGGGTGGCAGGCATAACTGCCGGGGCAAATATCAATGAGTCGAATACCGGCAGAAAGTATGACGGAGCAATTGATGTCGTGCCCAGGATGACAAAAACGGAGATGGAGGCTGCCATTACTGCAGGCCAATTCATTTTTAAAGTTGATACAGCCCAGAACGTTACGGCAGTTTATGATATCAACAGCCTCACCACATCTGCACCGGAAAAGGGTGCCCAGTTTAAGAAAAACCGGGCAATCCGCACCATTGACGGTATAAACAATGATATTGTTGAGATATTCGAATCCAATTACAAAGGCAAGCTCAACAATAATGCCGATGGCAGATCCTTGCTGAGGGCAAGCCTTATTGAATACTTCAATGAGCTGCAGAGGTTGCAGGCGATCCAGAACTTTACGCCTGAAGATGTGACCGTAGAAGCCGGATCAGATACTGACGCTGTAGTTATAAACTGCTATATACAGCTTGTTGATTCGGCTGAGAAGTTTTATATTACAGTAAACCTGTCATAAGGAAGGAGGAATAAAACGTGGCAGATAATTATATTAGGTTATCCGATACCATTTCTTCTCATGAGGGCAAAGCCTATATTACAATAAATGGAGTCAATAGGGAGTTGTTTGAGGTATCCGCCCTGTCCGCGCAGATTGATATGATAGTGCAGGAGAAAAGAATGCTTGGGCATAGGATGACACAGCATAAGGTGGTAGGTGCATCGGGAACCGGAAGCCTGACGATGTACTTTATGAACAGTGAAATGCTCAAGCAGGCAATACAGTACATCAGAACCGGCAACTACAGGGGATTAAAGCTGCAGGTCAAGAATGAGGACCCGCAGTCTACAGTAGGAAAGCAGGAGGTAGTACTGTTAAATGTAATTTTGAACAGCATACCTGCTGCAATCCTTGATGATGGTTCGGATGATCCGATAACCTTCGATACGGATTTCACATTTGATGACATTGAAAGTCTTCATTCTTTTAAATTGCCAGAGAATTACAGATAAGGGGTAGGTATAAACCTACTCCTTTTCTAATTTTAAATTATGGAGGGATAGTATGAGTTCGTTAAAAGCATTTTTGAATCCAATTAAAGTGGAAAACAAGGAAGTGATTGTGTCCAACAGGTTTCAGGAGGATGGAAAGCCCGTCCCCTTTGTGATAAGGCCAATCACTCAAAAAGAAAATGAGGAATTGATAAGGAAATACACAAAAAAGGATAAAAAGGGCCAGGAAACGTTTAACCGCACCGAATATATTCATGCATTAACGGCAAGTGCTGTTGTATTTCCGGATCTCAAGAACGCAGAGCTCCAAAAAAGCTATGGAGTTTTGGGAGAGGCAGAGCTGCTAAAGACAATGCTCTATGTAGGGGAGTTTGCTGAGCTGGCAAAGGAGGTCCAGGCGTTGAGCGGCCTCGATGTGGATATTAACGAGGATATTGAAGAAGTAAAAAACGAATAAAGCAAGGTGATGCCGAGTTCAATCTGGCTCACTTTGCTTTGCAGAAGCTTCATATCCTGCCGTCTGCCCTGGTGGATATGAGTGAAAAGGAAAGGACCTTTATTTATGCCAGCATACAGTTAAGGATAGAAGATGAAAAGAGGGAAAAAAGCAAGATTAATAAAGCTAGGGCAAAAGGGGGGAGGAGAAGATAATGGTCACTCTTAAAGCTATGCTCCTTCAAATAGAAGGTTGGAATGAGGCTATTGAAATTTTTAACAGAAAAATAGAGGTGACAGCACAAAAAATGCTGAAGGCGAGCGGGGAGGCAGATCAGCTTGACGACAAGCTGAAATCTGCCGGAGCCAGCGCCGGCATAATAAGTAAGGCTTTGGACAGTTTGAAAAATCCCTCTTTTATAATAGACAAAGTGGTTGAGGGGATGAAAATAATGGATCAATTCACCAATGCTGCCACCAAGCTGAAGTATATCAATAGCGACCTTAAAACACAGGCAGAGCTTCAGGATAAGGTTTTTGCCGCCGCTAACAGGTCCCGATCTGCCTACTCTGATATGGTCGATGTTATAGCCAAATTGAAGCCTATAACAGAGAAGCAGTTTTTATCCAATGATGAGTTGATTGCCTTTGCCGAATTAGTGCAGAAAGGCTTCAGGATAAGTGGCGCAGGCACAGAAGAGCAATCATCCGCCATGTCACAGCTAATCAATTCTATGGCAGCAGGAGGATTGCAGGGTGGTGAATTTGAGTCCATCATGAAAGACGCCCCTGTGATTGCAGATGCGATAGCAGAGTATACCGGAAAGAGTAAGGATGAACTTAAAAAGCTATCGGCAGAAGGTTTGATTACTGCTGATATAATTAAAAATGCAATATTTTATTCGGCAGATGATATCAACTCCAGATTTGATGCCATGAGCTCCGAGGCTGAATTAATACCTATGACCTTCGCTGATGTATGGAACAGGGTGAAAAATTCTGCGCTACAGGCGTTTAGCGGTGTAATGGAGAGCATTAGTAAGCTCATAAACAATAAAGCCTTTACTTCGTTACTGGGCATGGTTACCGGTGCATTGAATGTTATTGTCTTCCCATTGGATAAAATTTTAAAAGCGATATCCTATATTGGAGACGTAATCTCCTATCTATGGCCAATTATTGAACCAATACTTACTGCTGTAGGATCTGCACTGCTATTTTGGACTACCACACAAATTCCTCTGCTTACTTCCAAGATATCATTGATGGTTATGGAGCTATGGTCGGCGGTTCGGCCAATATTGGCGCAGGCAGCAGCCTGGGCTATGGCTAACATGCCTATTTTATTATTAGGAGCGATGATCGGTCTACTTATTTATGCGATTTTAAAATACGGGGATTGTGTCATCGAGGTGGTTGGCGTAATCGGCGGGGTAATTGGAGGTATCGTAGCAGTTTTGCTTAATGTTGGTCGGACTATTGTTAATATTCTTATCAGCCTTGCAGAATTCATAAAAAATGTTTTCAAAAATCCCGTATATAGCATAAACAGGCTATTTGTTAATTTGGCAATTAGCATACTGGATCTTATTCAGTCTATTGCTAAGGCTATTGATAAAGTTTTCGGAACAAGTTTGGCCGACGGGCTACAAAGTTTTAAAAACTTTTTGAATAACCAGTTGAGTATACGGGTGGGTCCGAAGCCGGAGGATTACACGGAAGAAGAAAAACACAATATGTTGGATATCGTTGATACTGTAAATTTTGGTTACGACATAGGTAAAAAAGCAGGTACGACCAGTGTTCAGGAGTTATCTGGTCAATTAAGAAGCTTGTTTTCTCATGACGGCTCCATAAGTATACCTCATTATGACACTTTTGATGGATTCGAAACTCCAATGGACCCATTGACAGTTGCAAATTTTGATTACAACATGGACACCATAAGCATGCCTAATTATGATCCTTTTAAAGGTTTCGGAACTCCGATGGACCCATTGATAGTTGAAGGCGTCGGTCCGGGAGGTAAAGTTGAAGTTGATATGTCGGATGAGGACATGAAATACCTGAGAGACATTGCTGAAAGAGATTACATTAACAAATTCAGCACGGCCACATTGGCTCCCAGCATTTCCGTGAGTTTTGGAGATGTGCATGAAACGGCAGATGCCGACAAGCTGGCAGGCAGAATACAAAAGATATTGGCAGAGGAGATTGCTATGGCTGCAGAGGGGGTTTATGCTTAATGTATGCTATATTTTTTGACAAGGACAACATAACATACAGGTTGCCCGTGAATCCTGAGCAGATAGAGATAACTTCCACCCAGGCTATTGAAAGGTATGAGATATTAAAATCAGGACAGGTGGCAATACCAACACATATGGAGCTGAAAGAATATAGCTTTGAGTGTGAGCTGCCCCATACTGTTACGCATTATACGGAAACCTCCAGAGGCTTCAAGAATGCGGATTACTACCTTCGGTTGTTTGAACAGTGGAGAAAAAACCTTGAACCGGTAAGGTTTATTGCCTGCAACGGAATGGGTGATGATATCAACTCTCTGGTGCTGATAGAAGACCTCAGAATAACTGAAAAAGCTGGGGAAGAAGGCGATAAATATGTAAGCTTTAGCCTGCTGGAATACGTAGATTTGGAAAAGCAGATAATCCCAAAGCCAGCCGATCAGTTACTGCCTGGAGTTATAAAGGAAGAGCCCCCAAAGGGGGGCAATCCCAAACATAACGGAACTTATACGGTTGTAAGAGGTGATAGCCTGTGGGCTATTGCAAAGAAATTTTACGGTGATGGGTCCCTGTACACAAAAATTGTGGAAGCCAACAGGGACAAAATAAAAAATCCCTCTTTGATCTATCCCGGACAGAAGCTGGTGATCCCCGAATGAGTATGGAGTTCCTCGTTAAAGTAGATAACAATGTATATGAAATAAGCGGGCTTGTTACATCCATATCATATTCAGACAGGCTGAATGACGGATGCAGCAAGCTCGAATTTTCATATGTTGGTGATATCCTGAAAGTTAAAAATGGGAGTGTCATAAGTTTTAAATATGATAATGTCGGCATCTTTTATGGATATGTATTCAAGCATGGACAAAATAAGAGAAAGGAGATTACTGTCACTGCGTATGACCAGCTGAGATACTGCAAGGCAAAGGATACCATTGTGGTCAGGGGTGATTCGGTGACCAGCCTTGTGAAAAAGATGTGCAATTATTTTGGACTCAAAACAGGGGCTCTTACCAATACAGGTTATACGCTTGCCACAAGTATTCAAGATGACAAGACCTGGCTTGACATTATATATTCCGGAATAGATGACACTCTTACCAATACCGGCAGATGGTATTCATTGAGGGATGAGTTTGGCAGCATAGCGCTGCGGGATCTGGTGGATCTGCAGCTTAACCTTGTGCTGGGAGATGAAAGCCTTGTTTATGACTATAAGTATGACAAGTCCATTGATGATGAGTTTTATAATCAAATCAAGATAGTGAGCGATAATGAGTCTACGGGGAAAAGGGATGTTTACATTACAAAAGACAGTGGTTCAATAGCCAAATATGGCCTGCTGCAGTATTTTGAGGTGCTTAATAAAAATGCGAATCCCTCCCAGGCGAAGTCAAAGGCGGATATGCTTCTAAAGCTGTATAACAGGGAGGTTGAGACAATAAGCCTGGACTGCCTGGGGGATACAAGTGTACGAGCCGGGTCCAGTTTTTATGGTCGGATTGGTGATATAGAACTCAACAGAAGATTGATTGTCCGTTCAGTCACGCATAAATTCCTGCCGGTTCATACGATGTCTCTGGAGGTGGCAATATGATAAATGAAATTAAAACTATAGTGCAGAACTACCTGAACAACGCTAAGCTGTGCAGCATTATGCTGGGAACGGTAACCGATGATGGGATTAAGGTCAGCGATAAGCTGGTCATTCCTAAGGAACTTGTTGTCGGAAATTTAAAAAACTCCGTTCTCGTTGGACAGAAGGTCAGGCTTTTGAGGAATCACGGAGGACAGCAGTTCTATATTTTGGAGGTGGTGGCTGAATGATACCTCAGGGTTTTATTGATTTTGACCTGATAGCTGCCAAGACTGCAGGAACTACCAGAACTTATAAACTATCGGGCAATAGGATACAAGGTTTTGCAGACGGGCTGGAAGCTTTAGAACAAGCTATATATAAGGTGCTCAATACTGAGAAATATGAGTACCCGATATATAGCTTTTCTTATGGCATTGAGCTGGAAAACCTTATAGGAAAGGACCCTCTGTATGTCCAGGTGGAACTAAAAAGAAGGATCCTAGAGTGCCTTCTTAAGGATGAACGAATACAGGGAGTTGACAATTTTAAGTTTGAAACTTCCGGGGACCGCCTGTTTTGTGTTTTTGACGTAATAAGTACCTATGGAAAAATCACAGTGACAAAGGGGGTGGAAATCTGATGTTTGAAGACATGACTTATGAAAACATACTGAAAGATATGTTGAGCAGGGTGACATCCGATGTGGACAAAAGAGAAGGCTCGGTTATTTTTGACGCACTGGCCCCATGTGCCTATAAATTAGCGGAAACTTATTTTAAGCTGAACAATTTTATTGATCTGGTAAGCGCTGATACTGCTGTGGGTGAATATCTGGACCGTGTTGTGGCGGACTATGGGATAAAAAGAAAGGCTGCCACCTATGCAGTAAGAAAGGTTGAAGCAACAGCGCCAGTTGACATCGGTACGCGATGGGGACTGAAGGACACAACATATGTTATCACAGAGAAAATGTCGGATACTGAATACAAAGCGAAGTGCGAGCAGTTGGGTTCCATCGGGAATCAATATTCCGGCCTTCTGGATAACATTGACAATGTGCCTGATGTGGCTGCAGCCCTGACAGACATAATCATTTCCGGTGAGGATGAGGAAACTGACGATAGCCTAAGAGCAAGATTCTATAACCAGATCCGCACTCCAAGCACTTCCGGAAATGCAGACCATTACAGAAAGTGGGCTATGGAAGTTGCCGGATGTGGAGATGCGAAAGTGCTTCCTCTCTGGAATGGAAACGGGACCGTCAAGGTGTTGGTGGTTGACGAAAATATGGCGGTAGATGAGGCTTTGCCGGCTGCCGTGGCAGCACATATCGAGACAGTACGTCCGATAGGGGCAGCGGTAACAGTGGAAAGCCCGCAGGAAAAGGTCATATCCATATCGGCAGGTGTTGTTCTCGATGGTTCCAAGACACTGAATGATGTTTACAACAGCTTTTCTAAAGCATTCTCAGAGTATCTTAAGGATATTGTTTTTAAGAACTATAGCATAAGTTACGCACGCATAGGGAGCCTTTTGTTATCTACGGACGGTGTGGCAGATTATGTAAATCTGCTTGTGAACGGTGGTGCTGCGAATATAACAATTGGCGAAACTGAGGTGCCCGTAGCCGGAACAATTGCCTTGACGGAGGTGGTATAGCATGAATCTGATGGATCTGCTGCCTGACTATTATAAAGGCAATCTTACGATGGAAGAGCTGCAGGATATTTTAAGCGCAGATATGGACAATCTGGCAACGGCCTTCGATAAGACGATAAACCAGTGCTTTGTGAACACTGCTACTGACCTATTGAGCCGGTATGAAAAGATTTTCGGGCTTCAAGTTGATGTCAATAAACCCGATGAGTTCCGACGTGAACGCATCCGGGCAAAGATTAGGGGTACCGGAACGGTAACAAAGCAGATGATAAAGGATGTGGCGAGCTCTTATTCCAATGGTGAAGTGGAGGTAATAGAAGACCCTTCTAATTACAGCTTTAAAATAAAGTTTATTGGCACAAAGGGAATTCCTGCGAATATGACCGACCTGACATTGACCATTCAGGAAATCAAACCAGCTCACTTAGCTTTTGAATTTGAATTTACTTATAATACCTGGAAGGATGTTGAGGGTATGACCTGGAGTGAGGCAAGTACTTATACATGGAATGAATTAAGAGTGAGGTGATTATATGGCTGAATATACAAATAATTATAATTTGGAGAAGCAGCAAGCGAATGAATATATCAGCATCGAGGGAATAAATGATAACTTTGATATAATTGATGCTCAAATGAAAAGCAATGAGGAAGCAGCTTCTAAGGTGCAAACAGACCTCAATGAGCACATGAAAGACAATATGAAGCATATAGTCTACGCTGTAGCAAGCGGTACAAATACTTATACGGCTGCAATCAATGGTATTACATCGCTTGTTGAAGGGATGAGCATTAAAATCAAGTTCCCCAATGCAAACACAGGAGCAAGTACCCTTAATATTAACGGTCTGGGAGCAAAAGAAATACGTAAGAGCAATGGAAATGCTTTGTCCAGTGGAAACATAAAGGCAGGACAGATATGCCATCTGGTTTACACTGGTTCGGTTTTTCAGTTATTGGGTGAAGGGGGTGAGTATGGAACAGCCACATCCGATAAAGTATTAGCTGGTTATACTATAGGGACAGAAAGTGGAGTTATGGAAGGTACGATGCCCAATAATGGACCTGCTGCAGCAGATACAATCAACCTTACGAACCAAAACCAGGAGTATACTATTGCACAAGGGTATCATTCCGGATTACGCAAAATAAAGGCTGCAATTAGTGGATTGGCAGCAAATGTAATAAAAGCTGGCACCACGGTGGGTGGTATAGTAGGTACATTTACATCAGATGCGAATGCAGCAGCAGGTCATATATTGTCTGGAATGACAGCGTATGTCAATGGTAATAAGATTACAGGCAATATTCCAAGCAAAGGTGCGGCAACATATACACCGGGAACAACCAATCAGACTATTGCAGCTGGACAGTATTTATCAGGAACTCAAACTATTATAGGCGATGCTAATTTAGTAGCTGCAAATATAAAAAGTGGTATTTCTATATTTGGAGTTACAGGCTCTTATCAAACTCCTGTAATAAAAAGCATACAAAGAGGTTCATACACCTTTGATGATACAACTTCTTCTGTAAATATAACTATATCTGCAGTAGATTTAAATGCAGCCATTGTATTGTTTTCTCATAAGTATATAAGTGGAATAACAACGCCTTATAATGTACTTATTTGGGCAAGACTTACTAGCCCGACTACACTTGAATTAGCAAGGGCGCAAGCACAAGGTCAACAACAAGTGGAATGGCAAGTAGTTGAGTTTAATAATGTAAAAAGCGTACAAAGAGGTACTGTAAATATGAATTCATCTGCTACGGTTACTATAAATGCAGTTGATTTGAGTAAATCGTTGTGTTTTGCATCTTTTAAAGATTCAGGGTCGGGAGGTGATATGAGTAATGCATTTGTGGCAATTAAATTTAATAGTACAACTCAATTGTCGTTAAGCGCATACGCCACAATTTCTAATACACGAAGTGTGCATTGGCAAGTAATAGAATTTAAGTAATGGAGGTGTATATATGTTTTACTATGCTCAGTTAAATGAAAACAATATATGTGTTGGAGTGTCTATGCTTTCAGGTGAAGTTAATGCTTCAAATATGGTGCAAATTTCTGATTATTCAGAAGATTATATTTATCGAAAGTATGATGCTGAAGCTCAGACATGGGGCACAGAGAAGTATGAGCCAGAAACTAATACTAGGCTAACAGAGTTTGAAGAAGCTAGACAACGCATATCCGACATTGAAATGGCATTAGCTGCTATTATGGGAGGTGCTGTATGATGCCAGAATGGAAAAAGAACATATTTGTGAGAGTTATAAGTACAAGAATGACAACCGAAGGCAGGACAGCAGAGGATATTTTGCTTGACTACCCAACACTAACGGAAGCAGAAAAAGCTGAAATTCTGACAGGGCTTGCTTAACGGCAGGCCCTTATTATTTTTTCGAAAGAGGGTGTCTTATGGGAGAAGGCGAGCATAAATGTATAATGGAGGAAAGAGTGAGGGCATTGGAGACAGATCAGGCTGAAACCCGTATTTATGTCAAGGAAATCCGTGAGGATATACAGGAAATTAAAGCAGACATCAAGAAGGCGGCTCAGCACCCTCAACCTAAAGAAGACAGCAGGATTTGGAGTCAAATTGTGATAGAGCTCATTAAACTGGTAAAGTACTGTGTTGCTGTTCTAGGAGGTGTTATAGGCGCCGCCAAGATTATCGGAAAGGGTGGCTAATAGTACGCCTATTAGTGTGCCTATTAAAGTGAAGGAGGTAAAAGATGAAGGTATATATTTCGCCCAGCACGCAGGAAAAGAATATCGGAGTTGGAAATTATGGTACGGAAGAAAAAAGGATGAATGAAATTGCGGACATCGTTTGTCCTCTCCTGGAGTACAACGGATTCACAGTCAAAAGGAACAGGCCGGAAATGACATTATCACAGATTATAGCCGATTCCGATGCGTGGAAACCAGATATACATGTGGCAATACACAGCAATGCAGTGGGTGGAAGTGGTGCAGGACAGGCTAGAGGTTGTGAGGTTTACGGATATCTGATTGATGGGAGGGTTACCAACAGCCAGAGGCTTTCAGAAGCAATATATAAGGAAGTGTCTGCTATTACTCCCACGTCCGACAGAGGAGTAAAAAACGGAGTGCCTCTTAATCTTGCTGAGATTGTGACGGTCAAAGCTACCAGTTGTATTGTTGAGGTTGCCTTCCACGACAATATGGAGGATGCTATCTGGATAATGAACAATATACCTCGGATTGGCGAGGCAATAGTAAAAGGTATCTGCAATTACTTTGGTGTAAGTTTCAGAAAGCCTTCCGATACTGTGGATTGGAAAGCAAAATATGAGAATCTTGTGGCACAATTGAAAAATCTTGTGAAAGGGTTAGATTGATGGGTGAAATGAAAAACTTCATGATAAATGACTGGCCGACTATATTGATTATAGCGGCCTTTTTAATTTGGATAGGGTATCTGGTAGTCTGCAAAAAATGGGATCAGCTAAGGGGCATAGCATACCAGCTAATGCTGCAGGCTGAAAAGGCAATTACCGGAACCAAGAAAGGTCAGGAAAGATTTGAAGCTGTATTTAAACAGGTTTACAGTCTGATTCCTCCCTGGATGCAATTTTTCTTTCCCGAAACCATAGTGAGAGAAAAGCTGCAGGAGTGGTTTTACGACATCATGAATTATCTGAATGATAAAGGTGCATAGCAATGTTATTATAAACATGATATCCGGTGTTTTTTCAAAGCTTCACAACAACCAATTCTAGGCTGTTTCATCCTTTTTGCTTCCTCAATACAGAAAAAGTTGAAACCTTTGATTTATATACAATAAAGGTGTAGTATAGGTATGTAGGCATAAATATAATTTTTATTTTAAAAATCAAAGGGGGCTTTTGCATGATATTATCTACACAAACCTTCTATCTGAGCGAGCTTTTTGGTGATGAAACGGCAGTCAGGATGCTTGCTGAAGCAGGATATGATGCTCTGGACTATTCGATGTTTAGGATTACCGAGGACAGCCATATTTTGAATTCGGAAGGATATAAGGAATATGCGTTGAATCTGAAAAGAACGGCAGAGGAAGCCGGGGTACACTTCAACCAGGCTCATGCTCCATTTCCATCAGTTCGTTATGGTAATGATGAGTACAATGCCGACATGTTCAGGAAAATTGTACGTTCCATGGAGGTAGCATCAATCCTCGGGGCAAAGATAATAATCGTGCACCCTTTTGCCTGCCCTAAGGAAGTTGACCAAAAGGGTGAAAATATAGCTTTCTACAATCGTCTGATGCCTTATTGCAAGGAGTATGGAATAAAGGTTGCCCTGGAAAACATGTGGGGATATGACGAAAGGAGGGGCTGTATCGTTCCCAATGTGTGCAGCACCGGAGCGGAACTGGCTGAATACGTCGACGAATTGGACAGTGAGTGGTTTGTAGCATGCCTTGATGTTGGACACAGTGGTCTTATAGGGGAAGAAGCCTCAACAGCTATAAGGGTATTGGGAAA
Source organism: Clostridium thermosuccinogenes (assembly GCF_002896855.1). Lineage (NCBI taxonomy): Bacteria > Bacillati > Bacillota > Clostridia > Eubacteriales > Clostridiaceae > Clostridium > Clostridium thermosuccinogenes. The sequence goes on from NZ_CP021850.1 coordinate 95,339, forward strand.
AGAGAGGCTTAAGGCGTTGCATGTACACGATAATGATTATAAAAGGGACTGTCATGTTATTCCGTTCGTGGGAAAAATGAACTGGGAGGATATTACGAAAGCCCTGGCGGACATTGGATATGAGGGTGATTTTACTCTTGAGGCGGACTCTTTTCTTTATGGCTATGATAAAGAATTTATTAGCTCTGCTGTAAAATTTATGCATGATACCGGCAGATATTTAATCAGCAGAATTGAAAATGCGAAAAAGTGAGATAAGCTTTAGAAAACGCACTGGGAGCGCTCAATGGGGAATTTGAAAAGTTGACTCCGGACCGATGGGAGAAAAGCGCACCTACCATTGACTGATTCGCTGATGGCCTGACGATAGGCCGAAATGGCAGCAAAATGGTAGGGTGCGCTTTATTGTATGAATGAAAGGGAATGGGTTAAGCTTTTGGCGTATTTGCCATTTCCCCATTGAGTTATATCCTGCTTTAAAATGATAAAAGTTTACAAAAAAAATGTTTACTTTACAAGGACGATAGCATGAACTATGATAGAATATAAAACATAATCAGCTAATTTGTACTTTGAAAATTTAGTGGTTAATACTTGGGGCAAAGTAGGGGTCAACGCGTTAAGTGCCGGTTGGATGGGAAGTTGCCGCCGGACGAAAAATCCTTATGGCAAAGGCGCCATAGTAAGTGATTTGCGGTGTTGATTCTGCATTCCGTTGCCACATAAGTGAGTCTTCTCTTTATGTGGCATATACCACTTAGAAGGGGAGATTTTTTTGAAAATATTAATATGGAAGCTCAAATCATCTCTGGATGAATTTGGAAATGCCCGGACTATTGCAATGTCCGGAATGTTGGTCGCTCTCAATGTAATTCTGACCTTTTTTGATATTTCCTTATCAAATGTGCTGAGGATCAGCTTTTCCTTTCTGCCGCTGGCTATGGGCGGCATGCTTTACGGGCCTGTTGTCGGAGGTGCAATGGGTGTGGTAGGGGATATCCTTGGATATCTTGCCCGTCCTGACGGTCCGTTTTTTCCGGGATTCACGCTAAATGCCCTGCTTTCGGGGGCTCTTTATGGACTTTTCCTGTATAAGCGGCCTGTGAAACTGAAAAGCGTTATAGCTGTGTCTTTGCTGATTACTGTGTCAATTAATCTGTTGTTGAACCCCGTCTGGCTCAGCATGATGTATGGGAATGCGTTCATCGTATTGCTTACAGGACGTATTGTCAAGAATGTGATAATGTTTCCCATTAATACGGCACTGCTTTTTGCTGCCTTGAAGCTCGTTGAAAGGGTAAAAATCCGGAGCAATTCTTAAATAAAAGAGCCAAGGGACATTTTGCTCCTACAGGAGGTATCCGGATTTACAAAAGGCGGCTATCTCTGATTTCCCTCCGGCACATAATTGTGGTCGACAGTGATTATCGAATGATAAGTTCTGTTAAACTCGTGGATTTTGTCCGATATCAATTCGGCAAGCTCATCATCGCTTAATTCGAAGTCATAGGGTACCACTACATCAAATATCAGGTTGGAATGGGTTAGGCCAAAAACCACGCGAAAATCGTGCATGCTTATTTTGGGGGAGATCTTCTGGAGGATGTCTTCTACAATGGCCTTCAGTGCGTTGATTCTTTCATCGTCGGTGACGACAGGATCGAGATGAATGACCATATGAATGCCTTCATCCTTCAGAAAATCCCTTTCGATATTGTCAATAATATCATGGCTTGCCATAATGTCCTGATCGGCAGATACTTCACAGTGCACTGAAGCAAAGCATTTGCCCGGCCCATAGCTGTGTACTGTCAGGTCATGCAGGCCGATAATGCCGTCATAGCTAAGGATTTTTTTGTAGATCTTATCCACCAGTTCCTTGGTAGGTGCCATTCCCAGCAATGGACTGATGGTCTCCTGAATAAGCTTGACCCCGGAAAACAGTATAAAAAGTGCAACAGCAGCTCCCATATAGCCATCCAGGTTATATCCGGTGGAGCGGGTTATGATTGCAGCGGCCAGTACTGCTGATGTGGAGAATATATCATTCCGGCTGTCCACAGATGTCGCCATAAGAGTTGTGGAATCTATCATCCTGCCTATCTTGCGGTAGAACATGGATTGCCAGAGTTTTATGAGGATGGAGACTATCAGAACCATTATGGAAATAGCGTTGAAATTAGCCTCCTGAGGATTTATGATTTTTTCAACAGAGCTTTTGAACAACTCAAAACCCAAAAAAAGGACTAAAAATGAGACAATAAGACCCGATATATACTCCATGCGGGCATGGCCGTATGGATGTTTTTCATCTGCCGGTTTTCCTGATAGCTTGAAACCTGTGAGGGTTATCAGCGATGAGCCGGAGTCGGATAGGTTATTTATGGCATCTGCGGTAATGGATATGCTGTTAAAGAGCATGCCCACAGTCATTTTAAAAATAAAAAGAAGTATGTTGGTGGCAATGCCTGCAATACTGGCAAATTTTCCGTAGCGCTCTCGCACCTTGGAGCTGGATATGTTTTTATAATCTTTTACAAACAGCCTTATTAATAAGTTTGTCAATATTACACCTCTATTCTGAAAAATATAAATCTTCGACATATAAGTTAATTATACCCTCGAAAGTATAAAAAAAAGCAACAAATTACCTGGCTTGCACCTGTAATTCCCTAAAGGTGATCACAAGCAGCATTTTCTTAATACTATAGGATATTTGGGATTCCCTTGACCGGTGCAACATGTTCAAGCAATTTGTTTCTTTTTCGCGTGGATTCTTTGCTGCTTCTTCTGAGCAGAGGGTTCTTACCAGCAGTTGCCTGCCATGCCCGGGATCTATTTTTGCCCATAATAGGCGTTGGCGCCATGCTTTCTTAGAAAATGCCTGTCCAGCAAAGCTTGATGGATGGGATCGGCTTTGGGGTTTAACATAAGAGTATTATAAGCCATCATAGCTACTTCTTCCAGGACTACTGCATTATGTACTGCTTCATGGGCATCTTTGCCCCATGTGAAGGGACCGTGGTTATTCACCAATACACCGGGAACATGCATGGGGTTTTTATACCGGAAGGTTTCAATTATGACATTTCCCGTCTCCTTTTCGTATTCGCCATTTATTTCTGCAGGAGTCATTTTTCTGGTGCATGGAATCTCCCCGTAAAAATAATCCGCATGGGTGGTTCCCAGGACAGGTATGCTTCTGCCCGATTGAGCCCATACGGTAGCCCATCTCGAATGGGTATGGACTATGCCTCCTACCTCCTTAAAGCTTCTATACAAAGCAAGATGGGTAGGAGTATCGGAAGATGGATTCAGGTCTCCTTCGACAACATTGCCGTCAAGATCCAGAACGACAAGATGTTCAGCCTTGAGTTTTTCATAGGGGACACCACTGGGTTTTATAACTATCAGGTTTTTCTCGCGGTCGATCCCGCTCACATTGCCCCAGGTATAAGTAACAAGGCCTCTTTTTGGAAGCTCAAGATTGGCTTCCAGCACTGCCTGTTTCAGGTCCTCCAGCATATAAGCAACTCCTCCTTTATGCACTGGCATTTTCCATGCTAAACCAAGAAGCTTTATATCTACTATACCAATTTAAATAATTCTAAGGAAAATATGATAAAATTCGGATTCAATTATATCATTTTACAGTTGTACGCACAAGTGCATGATGTTGTACTTCTATTGGCATGTATGCTGATAAAGTAAATCTTTCAGTGGAGAATTGCTAAAACAGCAGATTCTTTGACATGCACAGTTTATTAAGCCTTTAGGGCTTAGAGTTTGAAAAGCCGGAGGCTGGGATATATAGCGACAGAAATGATGCCTTGAATTTAGTGAATTCGAAGAACCACCTCTAGATAGATATTGCGTAATGCCTGGGGTGTTAAATCATTAATGCATTTTGTAGGAAATCCTCGTAGGAAATTTGCGGAATGGAAACAGGTTATCAAAACCACACGGTTGGAACGACGGGTTTGATGCGGTATGTCATATATAAAGGCTGCCGTCATATTCATGATAGCAGCCTGAAACTGTTAATAGAGAGACAAACTCAATCTTTCGGCATCGCCCTTTACAGAAACTGACTATGGGAAGATAAACTTAAGTTTTCTATCATCACCCATCACAGATATTTTCCATAGAGAGGTAATTTCAGTTTTCAGCATCAATCATTGTGGATGATGTACATAGAGAGATAAAATCGATTTTTCAGCATCACCTAATACAGATACCGACTATAGAGATAAACTCAGTTTTTCGTCATCATCCAATACAGGTGTTGTACATAAAGAGGTAAATTCAGTTCTTGCATCATCCATTACGAATGCTGTCCATGGAGATGGGTTTTCCGCCAAGGATTCTTGACTGTTCTGCCGCAAGAGCAATAAAATGGCTTTCCACGGATTTGTCAATGCTGGTTAACAGGTTATCGCTCCTACCTGAAATCAGGGAATCAATGAAATCCTCCACCATGCGTACATCTCCTCCCCCGTGGCCGGACAGGTTTTCAGCGATCTCTGTGATGTCTATCCTTTCATGCCGGCCTCCAAAGGGATAAACATCTATTATGTTTGTGCCCATATCAGCATTGATTTCGCCCAGGGTGCCCATGACTTTAGTATGGCGGTAGATTTTGTCGGTGAAGGCGCACATTGTAAAGCTGATGGTGGATCCATCCTCCATCCTCATATTAACCACCTGGTGGTCGACCACATTGTTATCGCAGTGGTATACGCAGCGGCCGTAAGGTCCGGTTTTCAAGGCATGACGTATGCTTTCCACGGTGGGATGCAGTGCCAGAACATCCAGAGGCCAGCCGGTGTTTCCGCTCAATATCCCTGTTGCTTTATTGGTTATATAGATTTTTTCCGCATCATAGGGGCAGTTTTCCTTGGCTTTGCAGCCATCGGTACAGCGCAGGGCAGCACCTGCAGGAGCTTTTTCCGCCTTGAAAAGGTAGGTATCGCCGAAGGAGGTCACCGTATTGCAGGTCTTACCGGTCAACCAGAGGAGTATATCCATATCATGGCAGCACTTTTGCAGGATCATAGGGCTGCTTAAGTCGGAATTACGCCAGTTTCCCCGCACGAAACTGTGAGCCTGATGCCAGTAGCCTACGTTTTCAATGGCCTGCACGGATACGATTTCTCCTATAATACCAGAATCTATAATTTCCTTTAACTTTGAATAGAACGGCGTATAGCGGAGCACATGGCACACGATGACCTGCCTTTTAGTTTCGTGGGCAACCTTGACAATTTCACGGCACTCATTAAGATCAGGAGAAATGGGCTTTTCCAGCAGTAGATGATATCCTTTTTTTAGTGCGGGTATGGCATGCCCGAAATGCTGCCTGTCCTGAGTACAGATGAACATCATGTCAGCCAGTTTATCCTGGGCGAGCATTTCCTCAGCACTGTTAAAACAGCGATCTTCCGGTATGTTATAGGTTTTTGCCACTTCCTCCAACTTTTCACGATCGATATCAGCGATGGCGACAATCTCCATTTTATCGGGAATGATCCTGGCAACCGGGGCATAGGTATCTTTACCGCGGCTGCCCAACCCTGCGATGGCGACAGTTACTTTTTTGCTCATTTCACAGCACTCCTTTTTTGTATTCTGGTTGTTCTTGTAGAATTCCGACTATCCACAAACTTGCCTCGATGTCCCTATAATAGTAAATTTATTGGTTGATGCAAAGGCTTGATTGTTGCAGATATTTGCATATATGTTGCCACGTCTTTTAATTTTGGTGTACAATGACAGAAGGAGCTTGCAGGGATAATCAGATGTTGGAATGCGGGAACAAGGGGATGACTGCAGGACGATTGCAAGCTTGCTGAGAGGGGAATGTGTATGAATTACATATCCGAATACTATGACGCCGAAACCAAGCCCAGCACCAGCCTATCGGTATATCAATGCGGCTGGCAGGATTGCGGCCCGGGACACTCCTATGGACCTGCCATCCGGGACCATTATGTAATTCACTATATTATCCGCGGCAGAGGCGAATACCATGCTGACGGCAAAGTCTATCAGCTTGCCAGGGGGGACGGATTTTTGATCGTTCCCAACCAGTCCACCTTTTACCGTTCCGATCTGGAGGACCCTTGGGAGTATTTTTGGGTTGGATTTCACGGATCAGAAGCTAAAAATCTATTGGAACAGGCCAATTTGAACAGGGAGTCCCTGATCTTTCGTTATGATAGGGATGATATGTTGAGGCACCATCTGGCCAGCATCCATGATGTCACCAAGCGTAAGAACTGCCTGGGACAGCAGGCGATGGAATATGCCATGATAGGATATCTTTACCTGTTCATTTCCTGCCTCATAAAAGAAAACAGCTCCAACAGCGGAGCCAGCCAGAAACAGGACTATTTTGCCCGGGCACTGCGCTTTATCGAGGAAAACTTTTCTTATGATATATCTGTCGAAGATATCGCAAGCTTCGTGGGAGTGGACCGCACTTACCTTTACCGTATTTTCATTGAGCAGCTCTCCATATCTCCCAGCCGTTATCTGATGGATTACAGGCTTAACCGGGCGGCACGCATGCTGGCGGCCACAGATCTTTCACTGAAAGAGGCGGCTTATTCTGTAGGATTTCGAGATGTTGCCCATTTCTCCAGGTCCTTTCATAAAAAATATGGTATGTCTCCCCTTAAGTATCGCAAAATGAGGGGTGAAAAATCCATTTAATTTTCACATTTGTGAAAGCCACCTTGCAGCAACTCAGCAATCCCGATTTATAAAGTTATAAAAGGAGTGGAGTCAAGATGTATAAAATACTTATCAAGGAAAAGGTATTAAAAGACAGGAAATATTTTAAAAGCTGCCATGCATCCACACTTACGGTGCTTCCGAATGGAAATATACTATCCGCATGGTTCGGAGGAACGCAAGAGGGAGCCGATGATGTTGCCATATGGGGAGCAGTGCGGGAAAACGATTCATGGTCGGAGCCTTTCAAAATTGCGGATGAGGAAGGACTGCCCCACTGGAATCCTGTGCTCTTCACAAGAGGCGGCAGGGTATTCCTCTTCTACAAGGTAGGGCATGAGATCAGTGATTGGTACACAAGGTATACGGTTTCGGAGGATAACGGTAAAACATGGTCTGAGCCTGTTGAACTGGTAAAGGGTGACAGGGGAGGAAGAGGACCTGTGAAAAACAAAATGCTGGTTCTTTCCAACGGAGCATGGATTGCGCCTGCTTCAACGGAAAAAGGCATGTGGAAAGCCTTTGCGGATATATCCTATGATGATGGGCGGACATGGTTAAGAAGCGAGGATATCTGTATCGATTTCCTGAAGCATAGCCCGGCTGATACTGATAATGCAACGGTTTCTGAGCAATCCTTTCTGAGGAGGGGAGTGATACAGCCAACCCTTTGGGAATCGGAGCCAGGCAAAGTCCATATGCTTCTTAGGAGCACGGAAGGGTTCATATATAGAAGCGATTCGGAAGACTACGGAAAAAGTTGGTCGGAAGCATATCCAACAGCGCTTCCTAACAACAACAGCGGCATAGATCTGGTAAGGCTGGGTAATGGCGTGCTGTACCTCGCATACAACCCTATAGGGGAGAACTGGGGACCGAGAACACCCATAGTGCTGGCTGCTTCCTCAGACAATGGCATCTCATGGAAGGAGCAGCTGGTGTTGGACGATGGCCCCGGAGAATTTTCCTATCCGGCGGTTATTTCCGACGGGGAGGATATTTTAATTACATACACGTGGAAGAGGGAAAATATCGCTTTCTGGAGGATATCCACCCAGGTGTGATTTAAAAGCATGGAGCAAGGAAGAATGGCGGGAATTTGCTTTTTCGATGGTGCCGTGAGGTGGATTTGCATGGGATAAGACAATAAGCCTGTTTCAGAATGTCCGGCTTTAAAAGAAAAGGAGGATGGGTATGAATTTCAGAGACAAAGTATGTGTTGTGACAGGTGGAGCGCTCGGCATCGGCCGATGCCTTACAAGAGAATTTGCAAAAGCTGGGTCAAAGGTGGCTTTTATCGATATGAATAAGGAGGCTGGAGAGGAGAATCTCGAGTTTATAAAACAAAAGGGAGGAGAAGCTCTTTTCTATTGTGGAGATGTTGCACGGGAAGAAGATTTGATTAATTTTAAAGATGAAGTAATCAACCGTTTCGGGAGGGTTGATTATCTCATTAACAATGCCGGGTTGAGCCGGAGGGGCATTCTGTCATCCTGCAGCTATGACGACTTCAACTATGTATTGAAGGTGGGAATCACTGCTCCCTACTACCTCACAAAGCTATTTCTTCCACATTTCAGCCGGGGAGGCTCCGTCGTGAATATTTCCTCCACCCGGGCCATGATGTCCCAGGCTGATACCGAAAGCTACACTGCGGCAAAGGGAGGAGTTTCGGCCTTGACTCATGCCCTGGCAGTAAGCCTTGCCGGGAGAGTCAGGGTTAATTCGGTTTCTCCCGGGTGGATTGATACCGGAGCTTATCATGATGAAAACTATCACCCTGCCTATACGGAGGCTGATACCGCCCAGCATCCGTCGGGCAGAGTGGGAGAGCCGATGGATATAGCCCGGGTAGTTATGTTCCTATGTGATGAGGAAAACAGCTTCATCACAGGGGAAAACATCACGGTGGATGGAGGTATGACCAAATTGATGATTTACAGCGGGGATGAAGGTTGGGAATACAAGGTGACTAAACGCACATAAGGATCTGCCTTTAGTTGATTTTGCTCTGTTTGAATCAAATATTATTTTAGTTTATTACTATATTGCCAAAAGGGGCTTAATGTGGAAGAATTATATGTATATTAAAATAGTACATTATTTCTATATTCGGAGGGTCTTTCAATGATTGCAAAGCTAAAACCTACCCCCCGTCAGCTGGAATATCAGGACTGGGAATTTGGACTTTTTGTGCATTTTGGCATCAGGACTTTTTATGAGGGCCACAGGGACTGGGACGGCAAGGAGATGGATGCGGCCGCATTCAATCCTACCCAGTTGGATTGTGAACAGTGGATAAGTACGGCCAAGGAAGCGGGGATGAAATATGCCGTTCTTGTGGCAAAACATCATGATGGTTTCGCCAACTGGCCTTCAAAATACACGGATTTTTCCGTGGCAGCGTCTCCCTGGAAGGAAGGAAAAGGGGATGTCGTAAGGGAATTTGTCGACGCATGCCGCAAATATGATATGAAGGTTGGCCTATACTACTCTCCTGCCGACGCATCCACCAACAAAATCAAGAGAACGGATAAAGAATATGACGATTACTTTATTTCCCAGATAAGCGAATTGCTTACGGGATATGGGGAAATAGACATACTGTGGTTTGACGGCTGCGGTTCCGAAAACCATCAGTATGACTGGAAACGCATAATAGGGGAAATAAGAAGAATGCAGCCGAACATCCTCATATTCAACATGGGAGATCCGGATTTCCGCTGGGTAGGAAATGAAGCTGGAATTGCGCCATACCCCTGCTGGAACGTGGTGGATTCGGTGCCCTTCTCCATTCAGACAGACAGGCTGGACCGCTTTGACGATAGAGGTTATATGTGGCTCCCTGCCGAATGCGACTGCATGATGAGGGAGCACAACTGGTTTTACAGCGATAGCGATGAGCAGGACGTAAAAAGTCTTGATCGTTTGATGGGGATGTACTACTATTCAGTGGGAAGAGGGGCAAATCTGCTGCTCAACATCGGGCCGGACCGGAGAGGACTTCTTCCTGACAAGGACAGGCAGAGGCTTATAGAATTCGGAAACGAGATTAGAAGGCGTTTTTCCAACCCGCTGGCTTCCACATCCGATTTTGCAAAAGACGGTCTGAAATGGTCATATAACTGTACCAAGCCTGTATTATTTGATCATATGGTTATAAAAGAGGATCTGAGAGAAGGGGAAAATGTCCGGAGATTTCGAATTGTTGTTGTACCCTATCCCTATGGGCAGGAGATTACAATTTATGAAGGTATGAACATAGGACATAAGGCCATATGCAGTTTCCCTCCAATAAAAGCCGGAAAGGTTATGCTGGAAATAACCGAAGCGGACGAGGAACCAACCATATCAAGCATTGAGCTGTACTATGCCGGTGGAAAATGCTAAATTTCAGAGATGCCATCATCACAGTTTTTCTTTAATATAAGGCCTACCGGAGTGCTTTCGGAGAGCAAAAAGAAGTAAGAGCAGGAGGCCTTGGAAGGTTAGGCCAACACAGCAAGGATAAAAAGCGTAAGGAGGTTGGCCGGCTTGAGAGAAAATGAGATAGCGTTTTCAAAAGAGGCTTTTGCTATCCTTTGACATGAAAAAGACATGCCCTACCTTGAGTGAGGTGCATGTCTTTTTTTGATATTAAGGCTGCTTTGGATTTGGAAAGAGGTTCTTTTGTAAAGAGCGAGTAAAATTTGCAGCCGAAGCGCTAAAAGTTTCCATATTGCAGTTTTATACGTTAAACAGGAGCTCCGAGTAAGTCGGGAATGGCCACAAGTCTTTCGGAACGATGGCTTCCAGCAGGTCGGCGTCCGCACGCAGAGCTTCCATCGCAGGGATTACAAGGTTTTTGTATGCCACCGCTTCCTTATAGGCGTCATGTTCTGCGCAAGCTTCTTCCACAGCTTTTTCCAGAGCAGAAATGTTGCTGCTGAAAGAGTTGATAACTCCGGATATTTCGGTGAGGGCTGACACCTGAGCAGAAACATCAACCGGACATCCTGTTGCTTTTATAGAGTTTACAGTGTCGGACAAATCCTTGCAGTACCGGAAGGCTGCAGGCAGTATTTCGGTTTTTGCCATGGACAACATGGTTAAAGCTTCTATGTTGATAGTTTTGATGTAGTTTTCCAGCATTATCGCATATCTGGATTCAATTTCGGTTTTCGACAATACTCCATGTCTTGTAAAGAGCTCCACATTCTTTTCCTTTATAAACATCGGGATGCAATCGACAGTGGATTTCAAGTTGTAAAGGCCCCTCTTTTCAGCTTCGGCAACCCATTCCTCAGAATAGTTGTTGCCATTGAAAATAATGCGTTTATGTGTTTTTACCACTTCCGACAGGAGGGCTTTTAATTCTGCATGGAAATCTTCAGCCTTTTCCAGGCGGTCGGCAAATCTCATGAGCACGTCGGCAACAATTGTGTTAAGAACATAGTTGGGGTCGGCAATGGAAGCTGAGGAACCCACCATGCGGAATTCGAACTTGTTTCCTGTAAAGGCAAAGGGTGAGGTTCTGTTTCTGTCGGTGGCATCCTTGGGGAGCTTAGGCAGGCTGGTTACACCTATTTCCAAGGTCTCGTAAACTTCTTTCCCTTCAGCCTTGCCGTTTTCAAGCTGTAACAATATATCTGTAAGCTGGTCGCCCAGGAATATGGAAACTATTGCCGGAGGCGCTTCGTTGGCACCCAAGCGGTGGTCATTTCCGGCGCTGGCAACGGAAAGACGCAGAAGATCTGCATACTCATCCACAGCTTTTATAACAGCGCATAGGAATACCAGGAACTGTGCGTTTTCACAGGGTGTGCTGCCCGGGTCCAGAAGGTTCTGCCCGTCATCCGTAGACATGGACCAGTTGTTGTGTTTGCCTGAACCGTTTACCCCGGCAAAGGGTTTTTCATGCAGAAGGCAGGCGAGGTTGTGCCGAAGGGCTACTTTTTTCATAAGCTCCATGGTGAGCTGGTTATGGTCTGTAGCTATGTTTGAAGTGCTGAAAATGGGAGCCAGCTCATGCTGCGCAGGTGCAACCTCATTATGCTTGGTTTTTGCTGATATGCCCAGTTTCCACAGTTCTCTGTCCAATTCCTTCATATATTCGGAAATCCGTTCCTTTAAGCTTCCAAAATAGTGGTCTTCCAGCTCCTGACCTTTGGGAGGCTTTGCTCCAAACAGGGTCCTTCCGGTCATGATCAAGTCCTTGCGCTTGGTATATAAATCTTTATCCACCAGGAAATATTCCTGCTCTGGGCCGACGGTGGTGGTTACCTTTGTGGCCGTCGTGTTTCCAAACAGACGGAGCACTCTTATTGCCTGCTTGGACAGGGCTTCCATGGAGCGGAGAAGGGGTGTTTTCTTGTCCAGAACTTCTCCCGTATAAGAACAGAAGGCTGTAGGAATGTACAATGTCCCGTCCTTTATGAATGCCGGGGAAGTACAGTCCCAAGCAGTATATCCCCGGGCTTCAAATGTGGCCCGCAATCCGCCGGAAGGAAAGCTTGAGGCATCAGGCTCGCCTTTGATGAGATCCTTGCCGCTGAATTCCATTATGACTTTGCCGTCATGGGTGGGAGATATGAAACTGTCATGCTTTTCCGCGGTAATTCCAGTAAGAGGCTGGAACCAGTGGGTGAAGTGGGTGGCGCCTTTTTCAATTGCCCAGTCCTTCATAGCGTTTGCCACAACTTCCGCAATGTTTTCGTCCAGGGGCAGCCCATTATCTATCGTCTTTTTAAGGGATTTGTAGGCTGCCTTGGGGAGTCTTTCGCGCATAACCGCATCATTGAATACCGATATTCCGAAAATGTCGATGACTTTCGTTTCATTGTTTGCCATAATATAACCTCCTAAAATACATTTTTTAAAATATAAAAAAGGCGTTTCCAATCAACAGATGTTGATTTCGAAACGCCATTGTTTCAAAACATAATATTGTACTAAAGTTTCTATTAAATTTTCACTTAAGTTTATAAGCAATTAAAAATATTAATCTGCTCAAAAACCGGTGGTAAATAACCATCGTTTTTTAATATTATAGGCTTATTTCAAAGCTCCGGGATGATGTTCGGGAAAAGCAAACATCTCTACGCCTGAAGGTTTTGGTCAAAAGCATTGGAACGCTGTTTTCCCATCCCTTCTTATGGGTCCAGATGGGTCAAATCCCTGGGGAACAGGCTTGCCTGTCGGATATTCTGGAGATCCAGAAGCTTCATCACCAGGCGTTCAAGACCGATACCCAAGCCTCCGTGGGGAGGCATGCCATACTTGAATATATCAAGGTATGTCCTGAAATCATCAGGATTCAACCCCATTTTCTGCATTTTTGCTACCTGCTCCTTATAATTATGGATGCGCTGGCCTCCGGTGGTGATTTCAAGCCCTCGGAACAACAGGTCGAAGCTTAGGGCCAGCTTGTCGTTTTCGGGATCATTCATTGCGTAAAATGGCCGTTTTGCTGCCGGAAAGTGGGTGATGAATATGAACTCGCTGCCAAACTTTTCTTTTGCATAATTGCACAGCTTCACTTCATCCTCCGGCTCCAGATCGTATTTTCTGGGGCTGCCTATGGCTTCTAAAGCCTCAAAAAAGGTTAATACCGGTATTGAATCTATCTCCGGAAGCACAGCACCTGTTATTTCCAGCTCATTTTTATAATGCTCCCTTAAATGCTGGAGAATGTGCTTGAGCATAGCTGTTTCCATGTTCATAACATCCGTCATGTCATCTATGAAGCCCATTTCAAAGTCCAGGCCGATATATTCATTCAAATGCCTCGTGGTATTATGCCTTTCCGCCCTATAAACCGGTCCTATTTCAAACACTCTGTCAAAAAAGGCAACGCAGGTTTGCTTATAAAATTGAGGACTTTGAGCCAAAAAGGCATTTTTGTCGAAGTACTTCAAGGTAAAAATGTTCGCCCCGCCTTCAGCTCCTGCTGCCACGATCTTGGGGGAGTGAATTTCTGTAAACCCTTCTTTAAGCATAAATTCACGGAAGCCTGACACAACTCCTTCCGAAATTTTGAATGCCGCTCTTTCATAAGGGTTTCTCAAGGCTACGCTTCTGTATTCGAGGTTGGTCTCAATGGAGCAGCCGAGATGTTTATTAGATACGTGAAGAGGGTAATCGGCTTCAGGAAGCGATAATATATCAAAGCTTTCCAGGATGATTTCCAGTTGGTAATTTGCTCTTTTATCCTCTTTCACCTGGCCGGTAATATTTATATAACATCCCTCTTTAAGCGCGGAAATATCACTGGTGCAGATCTTTTCATCATGAACCGACTGAATGAGGTATCTGCCGGTTCGGAGGATCACAAAGGCAAAACCGCTCATGTATCTGATTTTATGAACGCAGGCGGAAAATGCAACCCTTTGTCCCACTGAAGCTTTCAACTCATCAATGGTTATGCATTTTTTTAATTTGAGACCATCCAGAGTCAACATCCGTTACCCTCCTTTCAATGCTTTAGTGAGTTCTTCCCTGATTATTTTGGGGTTGGAGCCTTTGCCCAACTTTCTTGTAACCTGTCCCATAAGGAAGCCAAACACTTTTTCACTGCCGGCTTTGTATTCGTCCACGGCTTTTTGATTCTGATCCATAACTTCTTTTATAGCAGCTATTACGGCATCGACATTCGTATCCATCAAAAAGCCGTTCTCTTTTGCGATAACTTCAGGCTTGCCGCCTTTTTCAAACATTATGCGCAGAATGTCCTTCGCTGCATTTTTGCTGATCTTGCTTTCATCGGAAAGCCTGACCAACTGGGCTATTTCCGAAGGAGAAAACGCAAGAGAATCTATAGATGCTTCGTTTTTATTCAACTGGTGCAAAAGCTCCACCAGTATAAAATTAGCTATGCCCTTGTAGTTCGGGTATTCCGCCACTGCATTGTCATAAAAATCCGACAGCGCTTTATCACTTATTATAAGCCTTGCATCGTCTTCCGAAAGACCAAAATCCTTTGTGTACTCCTCAAATCTTTTTTGCGGCATCTTTGGCAGAGAGGCCTTTATATTTTTTATGTCTTCTTCCGTGAAGATGACGGCTGGTATGTCAGGCTCGGGGAAGTAGCGGTAATCATGGGCTTCTTCCTTGGAACGCAGGGCATTGGTGGTGCCACGGTTGTCATTGAAGCGCCTCGTTTCCTGTACGACCTTTCCCCCGCTGTCCAAAATCTCGCTCTGACGGCTTATTTCGTATTCTATCGCCCTAACTATGGATTTCAGTGAGTTCAGGTTTTTAATTTCTGCCCTCGTGCCTAACTGGGCAGAGCCTTCCGGCATAATTGAGATATTGACATCCACCCTCAGAGACCCTTCTTCCATCTTGCAGTCGCACACGCCTGCATATCTGAGCCTCAAAGAAACAGCTTCCACAAAGGCTCTGGCTTCTTCGGCGGAAGAAATATCCGGCTCCGTAACAATTTCTATCAGAGGAACCCCGCAGCGATTAAAATCGGCCAGGGATATGCCTTCAAAATCGTCGTGAATGAGTTTTCCTGCATCCTCTTCCAGGTGGATGCGGTTAATGCGTATTATCTTTCCACCGATATCAACGCCTCCGTTGATGCATACCGGCTTGTCAAACTGAGTTATCTGGTAAGCCTTCGGTAAATCGGGGTAAAAATAGTTTTTGCGGTCGAAGCTGTTGTACATGTTTATAGCGCAATCCAGGGACAGCCCTGCTTTTACTGCATATTCCACAGCCTTTTTATTTAAAACCGGCAGCGTCCCCGGGAGTCCCGCACATCGTGGACAGCAGCGGGTGTTTTGCTCACCTCCGAACTGGGCGGAGCATGTGCAGAAAACCTTTGAGGAGGTAGACAATTCGGCATGGATTTCCAGACCTATAACTGGAATATATCTCATATTGACACCTCCTGCCTTTCAAAATTTCTCTCAAAAGCATCGGCGACGCCTATTATAGTTGATTCATCAAAGGGACGCCCTACTATGGACATACCTATCGGCATGCCTTTTCCATCATACCCGCAGGTGGTCGATATAGCCGGAAGACCTGCGATATTTACGGTAACAGTGCATATATCCGCAAGATACATCTTAACCGGGTTGCTTTCCTGCTCACCGATCATATATGCCGTGGTTGGTGCGGTAGGAGTGATTATCACGTCGCAGGTATTAAATATCCTGTTGTAATCCTCCTTAATTTTCTGCCGAACATAGGCAGCTTTTTTATAATAATCGTCATAATATCCGCTGGAGAGGGCATAGGTACCCAGGAGTATCCTGCGTTTAACCTCATCTCCGAAGCCTTCCGCCCGGGTGTTTTTTATAAGTTCCTCATAGGATTCGCCGTTTTTGCTCCTGTAACCGAATTTTATTCCATCATACCTGGACAGGTTGGAGGATGCCTCTGCCGATGAAATCAAGTAGTAGGCGGCAATGGCATATTTAAGGCTTGGAAAGGACACCTCCAACACCTGGCAGCCCATTTTTTCGTATTCTTTGACAGCTGCAAAAACCGCTGCTTTTACCTCTTCGTTTATTCCATCTCCGAAAAATTCCTTTGGAATTCCTATTTTTAAATTGTTAAGCGGCATCCCGATTTTGCTGCAGCTGCCTGGTGCACCCCGATGTGCTGTTGTAGGATCGTCGGAATCATATCCGGCAATGCTGTCCAGTATTATTCCACAATCCTCTGCACTTTTTGCAATCGGTCCGATCTGGTCCAAGGATGATGCAAAGGCTATGAGACCATAACGGGAAACAGTCCCGTATGTCGGTTTGAGTCCGGTCACACCGCAAAAGGAAGCCGGCTGCCTTATGGAACCACCGGTATCCGAACCCAGGGAGACAGGTGCCAGTCCTGCAGCCACCGATACAGCTGCACCTCCGGAAGAGCCTCCCGGAACACGGCTTAAATCATAAGGATTTTTCACGCCTCCGAAATACGAAGTCTGGGAGGAACCTCCCATAGCGAACTCATCCATATTGGTTTTTCCCAACAACACAGCCCCACAGGCTTTGAGTTTTTTTACCACGGTTGCGTCATAGGGCGGATAAAAATCCTCAAGCATTTTTGAGGCACAGGTGGTCTTTATATCCTTTGTGCAGATATTGTCTTTCAGGCTCACGGGAATTCCCGTAAGGCTACCGGAAGAACCGGAATCTATAAGCTTCTGGGCTTCTTTTGCCTGCAAAAGAGCCTCCTCTTCACAGATAGTGATATAGCTGTTGGTTTTGTGATCCACTTCTTTTATTCTCTTTATATAAAGCTCAACAAGCTCAACGGCAGATATTTCCCTCTTGTCAAGCATACTCCTTAAGGAACGCAGATTATGTTTATGTATTTCCATCTATTCCACCACCTTTGGTACAGAAAAGCAGCCTTCCCTGACACCTTTTGAATTTTTTAACATTTCATCCCGATCAAAGGACTTTTCAATGATATCTTCCCTAAGATTTTCGTAATAGGTGCCATTATTCGAATTTAAATTATTATTATCTATATTGACTTCCCTGATACTGTCCATTAGATTAATGATGCTGTTCATTTCTTCAGCTTTGATTTCCAGCTCTCTTTCCGTCATATTGATTTTACAAAGCTCTGCCAGATGGCTTATAAGCCGAACATCAGCCATTAATATTCAACCTCCTTTGGTTTATGTTGAGGCAAAAAGATTTTCTTCTCCATGTTCTGAGGACCAATTATGTGCTTCAGGTCTTGAACCTGTCTTTCGCCTCTTTGGAAACAGCACGCTGCGATGGTGTGCCAACGCGCCTCCGTTGTATAAAAAAAGGCACTATAAAAAATGCTTATGCATTTTTATTATAGCGCCATTGCTATACTTATAAATTATTTTAGTAATTATAGCACATATCTATACGTTATGCAATATTCAATATAATTTTTACTGAAGTTTTGAAGCTTGGTTTAATTGAAAAAGTTATTTCCACCCCACCGGTAGCCCAAATAAAGCTTACTTTTTCAAACTTATGAATGAATGATAAACGTAGAAGTTACTTTCGCAAAGTGGATTTTAGTTCTCAACTAGCCTTAATTTTTATAATGTATCATTAAGTATATTTAATTAACAATATATCCTGTAAATGCAATATAAAAGGCTAATGAAACCAAGCATGATTATTTTTCTACCAGGTCATGGGATTTGCTCCCGGGCTATGATTAAAATTTCCGTATATTAACAGCAAAATAATATTAAATTTAAAGAAAAATGCTATTGACTTTATGTAATATTACTGCTAAAATAAGAAAGCGTGTTAACGATAGTTAACACTAGGAAGCAGGAATATGGCGGCGTAGCTCAGTTGGCCAGAGCATGCGGTTCATACCCGCAGTGTCGTTGGTTCAAATCCGACCGCCGCTACCATACGGCCCGTTGGTCAAGTGGTCTAAGACACCGCCCTTTCACGGCGGTAACAGGGGTTCGAATCCCCTACGGGTCACCATCTTGGGCGCTTAGCTCAGCTGGGAGAGCACCTGCCTTACAAGCAGGGGGTCATAGGTTCGAGCCCTATAGTGCCCACCATCAAAAGGATTCGGTTTCGAATCCTTTTTTTGCATTTATACTGCATATACGCCGCTGAACGGTGAAAATCCAACGTGCTCAGATATATTGTCTACCTTTTCCTCCTATCGTTGTTAATTAGCCTTTAGTGATATTGTCGCTTAAAACTTGTTGTTAATATAGGGCATACTGTAGTATAATAAAGTGTAGCAAAGGATATGTGACAATATCAAAGAGTGAAATTTCGGCCCAATATTCCATAATGCAAGCAGATTTTTAAATTTTCCTAAATTTTTAGGCTGCTGGATTTAATAATTATTATTGAAATGCTATATCCATGACCGCTTCAAATTGGCTGTAGTTGTGAAATTCGTTACCGAATATATAAAATTAAGGGGGATATTAAGTATGATTATTAAAGGTGGATCAGTCTGCAGTTTCGGTAATGGTTTTGAAAAAAAGGATATAATGGTAGAGGGATCAACTATAAAAAAGATTGATGGAGAAATAGATGTCCACGGAGAAGAAGTCATCGATGCGTCGAACTATTATGTATTGCCTGGTTTTATAGATATACATACCCACGGTGGAAATGGCAATGATACCATGGATGCGACTTACGAAGCACTGGACAATATGTCGAAATTTTATGCATCCAAGGGTGTTACCGCTTGCCTGCCGACGACCATGACAGCACCGATAAAAGATATAGTAAAGGCGCTGGAAAACATAAGGGATACTGTCAAACGTGGCACTTCGGGAGCAACGATACTGGGGGTCAACCTCGAAGGCCCTTTCATCAGCAAAAAGTATAAAGGCTCACATCCGGAAGAGTATATTGTAAATCCTTCTATTGAACTTATAGAAGGCTTCATTGAGAAATCAGGGGATAATATACGTGTGATGACAATTGCGCCTGAGCTTGACGGTGTAGATGAAATAATTGAGCATTTCAAAGGCCGTAACATAGTATTCTCAGCCGGTCATACTGCCGTAAATTATAAAGAAGGAATGAAAGCCTTTGAAAAAGGATTTAACCATGTTACCCATCTATTCAACGCCATGATGGGAATACATCACCGGGAGCCTGGTTTTACAGGGGCTGCACTGGATAACGATCAAGTTACCGTAGAGCTCATATGTGACGGTATTCATATAAACCCCGCAGTAATCAGAATGGTGGTAAAGTGCAAAACCTGTGGAAGAGTTGCTTTAATAACTGATTCTACAATGGCTGCCGGACTTGAAGACGGAGAATACACCCTTGGTTTTGAAAAAATATTTGTTAAAAACGGAGAGGCCAGGCTGGAGAACGGTGTACTGGCAGGAAGCACCCTTACATTAATTGATGCGGTAAAGAATATGGTAAATAAGTTTGGTATATCCCTTGAAGAAACCATACAAATGGCTACCTTGGTTCCTGCAAAAGCCATTCATGTCGATGACCGGAAGGGAAGCATTGACGTAGGTAAGGATGCGGATTTGGTTATTCTTGATAAAGACTTGAATGTAGTGAAGACGATAGTTATGGGAAGAGTAGTCTTCTCCGCAAAATAAGTCTGATTTATTTAAAATTCTAGTATAGCGGATATAGGATAGATGATTTTATATAATTATCTATCCTATATTTTTCTGTTTTTTGGAACTGCCTAAAGAAAGCAGTGACACAATTAAGAAAACAAATATAAATCAATTATGCTTAAATCAATAAAAACATATAATTATATGACAAATACTGGTATAATAAAATCATATGTTACAACATGTAAGCAGAATTATGGAACAAAACTATCTTTATATTAGGAGTGAATTTTATGCAATGCCCATACTGTGGTAAAGAGATGAGATATGGAGTAATTCAGAGTCCACATGAAATCAGTTGGAAACCTGAAAAAGGAAAGATTTTTGCATCTTCTCAATTTAGCAAAGGAGCGATTATTCTTTCTGAGTTTTCTTTTCTGAAAGGCTCATGTGTTGAAGCATACTGTTGCGATGATTGTATGAAAATCATTATAGATTATGGCGACAGAAAAATTTCAGAATAATATCATTTAATTTTTTGTTCGCCTTCTTTATAAAGTCATTTTGTTGTAACTTTTGACCTTATTCAGAATAAATTAATTATTTTCCAGAGTTAGTACTTGGTTTTAGTGCATTGTAATAATGAATGACAGAGGAACGTCTCCTTTTAAACATGGAAGTTTTATATAATTAATATATTATATGAATCAAGGATTACAAGCCAATCGACTAGTAAGCTTTAAGGAGTGTTAATTTAAGTAATACTAAAAGAAAGGATATACTATGCATATAATATATCCTTTCTATATTAGTAATTCTAAATATTTCTTTTTATTAGGACTTGGTAAATTCATAAGGCTTTATTTTATATGACTTTACTTTTTGCAGAGTCCTGTATAGCAGTTAAACCCTTCTCGTATATCATGGTGCAGTTTTTATTTGAGTGCTTTGCTTTGTACAGAGCTATATCGGCGGTTTTCAAAAGCTCCTGCTTGCTGCCGCAAAGGGTCGGATAGGTGGATATTCCAAAACTGCAGGTTGCAAATAGTACATTGTTGCCGTCAAGGCTTCGTATCATAGATTTTTCCAGATTGATGCGCATCCTCTCACTTACGGCAAAAGCTGTTTTGGTATCTGTGGAAGGGAGGATCACAACGAATTCATCGCCCCCATATCTTACAACAACATCAGTTTTGCGGATACATTTCATAAATATTTCTGAAACATGGATCAGCAAATAATCCCCTGATGCGTGGCCATAAGTATCATTTATGGCTTTGAAACAGTCTACGTCTATCATAATAATGCTGAGCGGCTGCTTTGACAGGTTGGAAACTTCTATCTGGTTTTGCAGGTACGTATCAAGGAAATCCCTGTTATAAAGCTTGGTAAGATAATCCGTGGTAGCCTTCCTGTTCAGTGCATTGAACTCATTTTTTATTGAAATAATCGGTCTTGCTATTTCTACGTATGATTTTATGGCTGCTATTGTTGCCTGGCTAAAAGATCCGTCTTTATTCTTATAGAGCTGTAATATGGATTTATAATGTTCTTCATCCACTATAGGTACGCAAAGATAGCTTCCTTTTCTAAACTTTTTTGTGTCCAGAGGACACCCACTGTCACTGTTCGGAGTTCCGCATATGTAATCCCTGCTCTTATTGAGCAGCGGGCAAAACTCGTAATGCATATCACATGCTGCGGCGTCCTCTGCCGAGATATCTTTCCAGGAAAAGCCGTTATCCTCATCCCTTGCCTTATAGACTATAGAAATCTTATCGGCTACGCGGAGCATTGAAATAAAATCCCTGAGGGTATCGTAAGCTTCAATGTCCGTTGATGAATGATGCAGTGCATCTATAAAGGTTTTAATCTTTTTTAGCTCCACCATCCGTATTTGCCGGCTTTTAAGCTTGCTTAAAGCTATAAAAGTCAGGATTATTAAAGCCGGCATCAGTATAGAGATGACAGAGGCAATAACGTTAAGAAACCTGGATACTGCCGGTGGCCGCTGGGATAAAATTAATGCAAAAAGTGCAAAAATCAGCACCCCTAGAAGTACATTCGTACCCACAGATATAGCAATAACTAAATAAGGTTTTGGCTCACCTTCCTGGAGTAACCTGTGCCTTAACATGGCTTGTCACCCCTTTCCATAGGTAGTATACATAATTTGGACTATAGCGTAAATAACACGTCAAATACATATAGTCACATTGATAACCATATATTAACATATATTAGGTCAAACCTTCAATTACATAAATAAGAAATTTTTATTTCAAACCGCTCACTTTGTCAAATATCTCCTCTTCACTGAAGCCGGCTTCCTTTAAAGGCTGCAGCACATCCTTTTCAAGGTTGGGAACGTAGGATTTCAGAGCTTTGAAATTTCCTACCATCTTGTAATTGCCCATTGAAGCAGGAATAAGAATGGATTCACCCTTTACGGCCTCTACTTTGCTTCCCTCCGATTCTATTACGCAGTGACCTTCTGTGAAAACGTAGACATGGAACTTCTGTCCCTTGGGATTTTCTTCTATAGCTCCATCTACATTGTATAACTCAACTGAGAAATACTTGTTGGCGACATAGAAGGTTTTATAGGAGTTGTCAGCGAGTTTGACGGTCAGACCTTCAGCCTTCTCCTTTCTGTTTTTGGCATTAAAATCAATCACATCCAGCGCTTTTTCTATATGCAGAGGTCTTTTATTTCCGTTGCTGTCCGTTCTGTCATAGTCGTAAACTCTATAGGTAGTGTCGGAATTCTGCTGAATTTCCGCCAGCATTATCCCTTCCCCTATAGCATGGACTAAGCCTGCAGGTATATTTATTACATCTCCGGGGAAAACCTCCACCTCTTTCAGACAGCTGGCGATATTGTTATTTTTTACGGCTTCGGCAAAAGTTTCTTTTGTAGTACCGGGAATAACGTCATATATGAGTTTCGCTCCAGGCTTGGCCGACATTATGTACCACATCTCGTTTTTACCGTACTCGCCGTTCTCATGGGTAAAGGCATAGTCATCGTCCGGATGGACCTGGACCGATAGTTTGTTGGATGCGTCTATCAGCTTCACCAGCAGCGGGAATTTCTTAAGATCTTTATCCGGCAGAGCATCACCTAAAACTTTCCTGCCATATTGGTCTATTAGCTCCTTAAGAGTCATGCCTGCAAACTCTCCGTTGGAAATCACGCTCAACCCGTTAGGGTGACAGGATATTTCCCAGCTCTCTGCTACGATTCCATCGGGCAGGACTCTTCCTAATTTTTCAAAGTTTCTTCCGCCCCATACGTAATCTTTATATATAGGCTTAAACTTTAATGGATACATCATAATCTCTTTCCTCCGATTTTTAGTTCTTGTTTATATGATCTTTTGTACCGGTTCCGTGCAAAAAGACATGCCTCTTTAGTCCGTATCAGATTACCGGCATCAGGCCAACCCTTTGCATCGGGATGCCGGTCTGCTGCTCCGATAAACCACAAAGCTGTATGAACAGCACATTATAAATAGTTTACTATAACTTTATATTATTTACAATATTAATATGGTCAATTGAAAAGGTAATTTCCACTTTGCAAAAGTAAATTCCATGGATGCTGTTATCATTGAGAAAAATAGTAATTCAGCGGGTTTTGGATTAGTTTATTTAGGCAAATTTTTAATGCTTTTCAGTCAATAATAGGTTAAAATATGAAGTAGAGGAACAAAGCCAGCCCTTTTTTGGGTATATCAAACTAGAGGTGTGAAGATTAACTAACTTTTTGCAAGAGTAATTTCCACCCTGTTTGTAAATGCTTATAGAGTTGTGGCTGGTGGTGCCTCTGGTTATTTAATATTTATTTCTTAAGAAGGGATGAATGCAGGGTGACATTATCTGTCGGGATGAGTTCTACATTCATCCTTCTTAATATTTCTTCCCCGTAGAGCAATCCAAAAGCCCAATAAGGGGTTTTATCCCCGAGATTCAGTCGACTGTACGAGTTGATATGGTTCATCATAAGAGTTATGTCCCGCTGAGTAAACTCATCAAGAGAAGTACCCTTTGGGATAATGCGTCTAATCAAAGCATGGTTGTTTTCTGCTGCGCCTTTCTGGTAAGGAGCCAGCGGATTACAGTAGAATACACAGGTTCTGCGTTGCCCATGTGAATCGAATTCAATAGCGGACGGATTCGAGAACTCACTGCCGTTGTCACAAAGTAATACCGGGAACAATTTGCGGAAGGTATCCGGGCCTAGTTCCAGGTAAAGCTGATCAAAGATATCAATGACAGATTGGGAGGTATTAGCATCTCTAATGAATGCGAGCATGAGCTGTGGGACAGTAAAATGCAGTGTCAGCAGGACTTTGCCGCCTATTCTTCCTATTACCGTGTCCATTTCCACTACGGGAAGGTCCGGATGCTCTTGCATAAATTTAAGAAAGTCTTGATAAGTTCGGCCTATTCGGCATTTTTTATCCACTTTGAACTGGTCTTTTCCCTTTTTACGTCTGCCCATACGTACAACTCTTGGCATATCGATATTTTTTGCTGTAAAGATACCCTTGTCCACATAGTTGTAGAGTGTGCGTTCATCGAGCATGATTTCATCAGCATGGTTAATGCATATATGGTGGAGTGACTGGCCTTTAATTAGCAGCGGGCTAATAATGGAATCCAATCTTATCGCTTCTTCTTCAGTGATTTGTAAACCCTGACGGCACTCAGAGCGTACTGTCTCGTATTCTCTTTGTGCATGTGTTGCAGAATAAATCCTCTTCTCTAATGTACAAGACTGTTTGTCTTCACAACCATTACAAACATAGGGCGGCTTCGAAAGCTTGGGACAAATTTCCTGTTGATACTCATGACATAGTGATGAACACATGCGAGACTTGCAAGCGCGACAATAACGGCTACAACGCAAACTGCCGCAAAGATGCTTAACAGGGCAACCAATACGATGTTTACAATCATTGAACACTCTTCCATAACAGCCGGTTTTCCTAAATTGGATATGGTTCTTCACTTCCTTGGATATCGTGGTTGGGTCCTTTCCAAGCTCGCGTGCTATGCTTTTGAATGATTTCCTGCTGATTAACCTTTGTTCAATTATATTTCTTTCTTCCTGACTCAAATGTTTAAAGCCACGCATATATGTACCCCCTTCAGAGGCACCACCATATATATCATAGCTTTTTGAGAGACAATATTCCAGCTTTCACAAGAAAATAGGAACAGTGTGATCTTTGCAAAAGTAACTTCCACCTTTCTCATTTCTAGCGATTTGCAAAACTAAATTCCACTGTCTATGAATTTGGGGTGGAAATAACTTTTTCAATTAAACTACAATATTAATATGTTTACTATAAAAAAATCCTACTTGTATAATTTTTTTTATTATGATAGAATACTTATTTGTAATATCCTTGCTCTGCACTCGCGATGCAGGGCCTTAGTCCGGGAGGAGGTGAAGTCGAATGGTAAACAAATATGAATCTATCTTTATCATCAATACTGAAATCGGAGAAGACAACATTAAAGCTCTTGTAGAAAAGTTCAAGAACTTTTTGGAAACTTCGGCTCAATTGGAGAGTATTGATGAGTGGGGCAAGAGAAGATTAGCCTATGAGATAAAAGGTGTAAACGAAGGCTATTATGTACTTGTTAATTTCAGCGCAGATTCCAGTTTCCCCTCTGAACTTGAGAGATTATACAAGATAACCGACGGTATATTGAAATACTTGATTATTAAGAAGGATAAGTAAGGTGTGGTTGTATGAATAAGGTTATTTTAATGGGAAGGCTTACGAAAGACCCTGAGTTAAGGTATACCAGTGTTAATAATACGGCTGTATGCAGCTTTACTCTCGCTGTCGACAGAAGGTTCTCAAGGCAGGGTGAGGAGAGGCAGACTGACTTTATACCGATTGTGGTTTGGAGTAAGCTGGCAGAGTTTTGCAGCAAGTATTTTCAAAAAGGCCGTCAGGTTGCCGTAGTCGGAAGAATTCAGACCAGGACATGGGATGATAACGAAGGTAAGAAGCATTATGTAACTGAAGTTGTGGCAGAAGAAGCGTATTTTGCCGACAGCAAGAAAGCTGATGATGTTCCTTCAAGCAGTAAGATATTCGGAACGCCGGATGCCGGACAGACCGATGGATTTTATCCGATGGAGGACGACGACGAACTGCCCTTCTAGCAAAGGGCGCTCGGACGCTATATAGCTTTGGTATGTGCGCTTTTAAGCTGTCGCTAAACTGATGGATTTTATAAATTAATGAGCGGATTGGCGATTTAATTGCCAGTTGAAGTGGAAGGAGGTTTTGAAATGCCTGGACAGAAAAAAGACAAGAACAACAGCAGAGATGGCTATGATAAGAGCGAAGGCAGAGGCGGCATGAGGGTTAGACGTGCAAAAAGAAAAGTGTGCGCCTTCTGTGTCGATAAAGTTGCTGATATAGATTACAAAGAAGTTGCCAAGTTGAGGAAGTATGTTTCCGAAAGGGGCAAGATTCTTCCCAGGAGAATATCAGGAAATTGTGCAAAGCATCAGCGCCAATTGACAGTAGCTATCAAGAGAGCAAGGCATATTGCTTTACTGCCATATACGGCTGAATAATTAAAACTCCCTGCAGTGCCGACTGTCAGGGAGTTTTTTTCTCTGCTTTTCCCGTGGATTGCTGTTTTATACAAAAAATGCTATTATATTAATGTCACTTGAAATATACACGGCAAAGCATTATCTTTTCTGCACCAATAAAAAAGTCTTACAGCCATGTGGTAAATATATATGGGAATAATGCAACATATTGATGGGGTGTTTATGCTTAAACTGGGTTTTTTAGGGCCTAAAGGCACCTTTTCGCAGGAGGCAATGCTGCAATATGCCGGGGGCTTAAAAGATTATAAGGCAGTGGAATATGGCACGATAAACGATTTACTGCTTTCCGTACAGGATAATATCATAGACGAAGCGGTAGTACCAATTGAAAATTCACTGGAAGGTGCGGTGAATGCTACTTTGGATATGCTCGCTTCGGAAGTGGATGTAAAAATAAAGGCCGAACTGGCGGTTACCATACGCCAAAACCTGTTGGTTGCAAAGGATACGGATATGAAGGATATCAGATGTATTTTATCGCATCCGCAAGCTATAGGACAGTGCAGAAAATACATAGATAGCAAATTTCCGGGCGTGCAAATAAAATATGTATACAGCACGGCGGCAGCAGCGGAGGAAGTGGCCGGAGGTGACGGAAGTTTAGCAGCAATAGGCTCGATGGCAGCAGCTGATGTTTACGGACTTAAAGTGCTTGCCAAGGATATTCAGGATGGGGATACAAACATTACAAGATTTGTGGTGGTCTCCAAGGAAGACGGGGTAAGGACAGGCAGGGACAAATCCTCCATCGTGTTTTCCACTGAGGATAAGCCGGGAAGCCTTTACAGGATTCTGGACATATTCAACCTGTGGGATATCAATATGACCAGGATCGAATCAAGGCCTGCAAAAAATCAGCTGGGAAGGTACATTTTTTTTATAGATGTGCTGGGACACAGAGAGGATGACGATCTGGCCGATGCTCTGAAAATGGTAAGAAGGAAGGTGTCCTTCTACAAGTTTCTGGGTTCTTATCCATGTCTCAAAGAAGGGTATTCCGCTATAGAACGATGAAGCCCTAAACAGTGTGTTTTGTGGGAAATAGACAAAACAGCATGGTTTAGTGATATAATATTCTAGCGGATCATTACCCTGAATATGAACTTGGAGTGGTTATATGGCTTTGCATGACAAGGATATAGACATCACAAGGAATATTAAAATCATAGAGTGGTTGAAAAGCGAGCTGCTGACCGATATAGCGAACCTTTTTAAAGTTCTGGCCAACGGAATAAAGGAAGAGGTCCACGAGACGGTTACAGACACACTGTCCAATATAATATTGATATCCTACCTTTTGGGAAGGCGTTTGGGAATAAGTTATAATGCAATTGAACTCAAAATTGAGAATAAAGTTAAGTTAGGCTTAATAGAGAATCATGATGTGGAAAAATATTATGGGGATTTATCTGAACTGGCTAAACACCTTAACTCATCACGAATCAGAGATAATCGACGGAAACCCTGATGAGTAATGGGTAATACGGTGTGATGCGGATTTTCTTTCAGGGAGATAATGATGGATAATAAAAAATTTTCAACCGTTTTTATACCGCGGGCAAGTTTTTATCTATGGGTCATTCTGGTTCTGGTGGCGGTAATAGGCGTGCTGAACTGGCTAATCGCCATACCGGGGCTGGTTCTCCTGATCGCCCTGGTATATTATCATTTCAGATCCAACTATAGGAGAAAGCATGAGATAACCAGATATATAGAAAATCTCATGTTCAATATTGATACCGCCACAAAGGATACACTGCTGAATTTTCCCATGCCGCTGGTAGTTATACAGCTCGATGGCACTATCATATGGTACAATTCATCCTTCAGGAAGATCTTCGAAGGCAAGGATCTGCTGGAGAAGACTATAGGTTCCTTTGCGGAAGGACTTCAGTCCGATTACCTGCTGAATGGTGAACCTAATATTTCTAAAAACATCACTATCAACAACAAAAGCTATAATGTCCTGGGAAATATCGTCAAGACCGACCATAAAAATGAAAATGATGAATACATACTTTTGCTGTATTTCATAGAAAATACGGAACTGGTGGAACTTAAAAAGAGGTATGAGGATGAAAAAACCTCGGTATGTATAATAATTATCGATAACTATGACGACCTTATGCAGAGCATGGAAGGTGCCATGCAGCCACAGGTACTGGCGGAAATAGACAGAAAGCTTGTGGAGTGGGTAGGCTCCACCGGAGGTATTCTTAAAAAATATGAACGGGATAAATACCTATTTGTATTCGAGAAAGCGCATTTAAAGGGATTCATAGATAAAAAGTTCGATATTTTAGACAGTGTAAAAGAAATAAATACCGGAAATAAAATACCTGTCACTTTAAGCATGGGCTTTGGCATAAACGGGAGTTCCTTCCTGGAGAGCTTTAATTTTGCCGCGGCCTCCATAGATATAGCATTGGGGAGGGGCGGAGACCAGGTAGTCATCAAGGATGGAGAAAAATTCAGCTTCTACGGCGGAAAAACCAGAGAGCTGGAGAAGCGCACAAGGGTCAAGGCCAGGGTTATTGCTTATGCCTTGAGAGAATTCATCGACCAGTCCCCTCTGGTTTTGATAATGGGTCATGAAAAGGCCGATGTGGATTCTCTCGGCGCTTCCCTTGGCCTGTATAGGATTGTCAAAGAAAGAGGAAAAAATGCCCATATCGTGCTTAATGAAGTGAATTCTTCCATTAAAAATATAATGTCAAAGATAGAGCAGGACCAGGCTTATGATGGGGTATTTATAAGCGGGGATACAGCTATGGAAATCGTAGATAACAATACGCTGCTTATCGTTGTTGACACCCATCGGCCAGGCTTTACGGAATGCCCTGAACTGCTGAAGCAAACCAGCCAGGTGGTTGTTATAGACCATCATAGAAAAGGTGCGGATTTTATCCAGGATGCGGTGCTCACATACCAGGAAATATACGCTTCTTCCACCTGTGAGCTGGTCACTGAAATACTGCAATACGTGGGGGATAAAATCAAACTGAGGCCAATTGAGGCTGAAGCCCTTTATTCCGGTATTGTAGTTGATACTAAGAACTTCACCTTCAAAACAGGAGTCAGGACTTTTGACGCTGCTTCCTTCCTGAAAAGGCAGGGTGTGGATACTATATCTGTAAAGCAGCTGTTCCAGAATGACCTGGAAACATATATTAATATATCCAATGTGGTGATGGCGGCGGATATCATAGATGACAGGATAGCCATATCGGTATGCCCGCCGGATATGAAGGATGCCCAGTTGATAGCCGCCAAATCTGCGGACCAGCTTCTGACCCTCACAGGAATTGCCGCTGCTTTTGTGCTCTGCCATGCCAACGGTGAGGTGGCTATAAGCGGAAGATCTTTGGGAGATATCAATGTGCAGATGATCCTTGAAAAATTAGGAGGCGGAGGACATCTCTCGGTTGCGGGTGCGCAGCTTCAGGGAATTTCAATGGAAGATGCGGTCGAAAAGCTAAAATATGCTATAATAGAATATATAAATGAAAGCAATAATGAAAAGCAATAACAACAGCGAATTGTCGGTGATGATTAAAAAAGTTCCATACGATAGACATTCGATAAATATTGATGCCGGCTCAGGAAAAAGGCAGCCGGCTGGCTGCGTTTCATCAGTGGCTGAAAATTAATGAACCAAAGAGGAGGTTATGTTATGAAAGTCATATTGAAACAGGACGTTAAAGGCCTTGGTAAAAGTGGAGAAATGCATGAGGTCAGCGACGGATATGCAAGGAATTTTCTTTTGCCAAGGGGATTGGCAGTGGAAGCCAATGCAACTAATATAAATGAAATGAATGTAAAAAAAGAAGCCGAAAAGATGCGCAAAGACAAGGAACTGGCTAAAGCCAAGGAGCTGGCTGAAAGGTTAAAGGACATAACAGTGGTTATAAAGGCAAAAGCCGGTGAGAACGGCAAGCTGTTTGGCTCCATCACCAGCAAGGAAATAGCGGATAGGCTGAAGAGCGACTTTAAGATAGATATAGATAAAAGGAAAATACATCTTCCCGATGCGCTGAAATCCCTTGGTACGACAGAACTGGATGTGAAGCTGTATCCTGAGGTTAGCGCAAAGCTTAAGGTAAGGATTGAGCAGGAATAAATGCTGAAAGCGTGATATCAAACATTATTCTTGGATATAATCTGGCGGTTGTGCCGGTGTTTTACCGGGACAACCGCTCATGCATGCGTATATGACCAAAAAGCTTTGGTTGTATTTTTATATTAAGAGTAAGCTTAATTATTAAAATTGATTAAATAAGAGGTAATGCTATGGATATTGGTTCACTGGGAAGAATACCCCCGCAGAGTATAGAAGCAGAACAGTCCGTGTTGGGATCCATGCTTCTTAACAGGGAGACTATACCGATAGTAACCGAAATTATAAAACCAGAAGATTTTTACAGGGAAGACAACAAGGAAATCTATGAGGCCATTCTGGATCTTTTTGACCGGGGCGAACCAATTGATTTGATAACCGTGTCGGAACAGTTGAAGTTAAGGGGGACAATGGACGGGATAGGAGGCTTAGAATACCTCACCTATCTGGCCAATTCTGTGCCGACTACTGCAAATGCCAGGCATTATGCGCAAATCGTCGAGGAGAAATCCATTTTAAGAAATCTGATAAAGGCTTCCAGCGAGATTGTAAACATGGGATATGAAGCTTCGGAAGAAGTTAACTATGTCCTGGATAAGGCGGAGAAAAGCATATTTGACATACTGCAGAAGCGAAACCTCAAAGGCTTCACCCCGATAAAGGAAGTGCTGGTGGAGACTTTTAACAAGCTGGAAGAACTTTACAACAATAAAGGGCATGTAACAGGAATACCTACAGGGTTCAGCGATCTTGATTTCAAGACCTCAGGGCTTCACAACTCGGATCTGATATTGATTGCTGCCCGGCCTGCCATGGGGAAGACGGCATTTGCCCTTAATATTGCCCAACATGCTGCAGTTCACGAAAAGGTTCCTGTAGCCATATTCAGCCTTGAGATGTCCAAAGAACAGCTTGTGAACAGGATGCTTTGCTGCGAAGCGATGGTGGACAGCCAAAAGATGAGAACCGGAAAGCTGGAGGATGATGACTGGCAAAAGGTTGCCAAGGCTTTGGGGCCTCTGTCTGAAGCTCCGATATACATAGATGATACCCCTGGCGTTTCAGTAATGGAGTTAAGGGCGAAATGCCGAAGACTTAAGCTGGAAAAAGGTCTTGGCCTTGTAGTTATAGACTACCTGCAGCTCATGCAGGGTAGAGGGAAGAGTGACAGCAGGCAGCAGGAGATATCAGAAATATCCAGATCATTGAAAATCCTGGCGAAGGAAATCAATGTCCCTGTCATTACCCTTTCCCAGCTCAGCCGCGCCCCGGAGGCCAGAACAGACCACAGGCCGATGCTGAGCGACCTCAGGGAGTCGGGGGCTATAGAGCAGGATGCGGATATAGTAATGTTTTTGTATAGGGATGATTATTATAATCCTGATACGGAAAAAAAGAATATTGCTGAAGTGATATTGGCCAAACATAGAAACGGTTCGACCGGGACGGTGGAACTGGTATGGCTCGGGCAGTATACAAAATTTGCAAATCTGGAAAAGTTCAGAGGATAGGTGGTTAGTTGCCAATTAGAATATGCTGAAAGATAGGATACTGGATACCATCAATAAGTATAAACTGATAGAAAAGGGAGAAGGTGTGGTCGTTGGTGTTTCCGGCGGCCCGGATTCCGTATGCCTTTTGCACGTATTGAATTCCCTTTCGGAAAACTTAAAGCTCAGGCTGTTTGCGGTTCATATAAACCATATGCTGCGCGGTGAAGAGGCAGATGCTGATCAGAAATATGTAGAAAGCTTGTGTGAAAAACTCGGGGTGCCTTTGTATGTGCGTTCCTTTGACATAGGTGGAATTGCTGCCCGGGAAGGCATTTCCCTTGAGGAAGCCGGCAGGGAAATCCGATACCGCGAGTTTGATAAAATATCCCGGGATGTGGGCGCTGATAAAATAGCTGTAGCCCATAACAGGAATGACCAGGCTGAGACCGTGCTTATGAATATTATGCGCGGTACAGGCATGGATGGACTGAAAGGGATGGATTTTAAACGTGGAAATATAGTCCGGCCCCTTTTGGAAATAGACAGAAAAGATATTGAGGAGTATTGCAGAATCCATTCGTTAAACCCCAGAACTGACAGCTCCAATCTGGAAAGCTTATATACAAGGAATAAGATACGTCTTGAATTGATACCGCATATGAGCAGGCTGTCCGGGACAGATATAACGGAAAGCCTTTTCAGGATGTCGAGACTTATCAAAGAGGATAGCGAGTTCATAGAAGATGCAGCAATTCAAGCTTTTTGTGAAAGCACTTCAGCAAAGGATGCCGGGGAAATATGTTTGGATGTTGAAAAGCTGAAGAAAAATCCCCCGGCAATATTAAAAAGAGTAATCCGCTTGGCAGTGAGGGAAATCAAGGGTAATCTGAAAGGCATTGAAAATGTGCATGTGGAAAAGGCTGTAGATCTGTGTATAAACGGTCAGACGGGAAAACAGATTCACCTTCCTTCCGGGCTTAAGATATCAAAGTCTTACAATGTTCTTAAGATATCCAAAATCAAAGACCTGAAGAAAACACCAGCCTTTTGCGAACAGGTTAAAATACCGGGTACGACTGTGGTTGAACATCTCGATGCTGTTCTCACCGCCGATATTTTGCCCAATGACGGAGATTTTTCATTCCAAGGAAATGTCAAAAACCGGTCCCTGGTTCAATTTTTTGATTATAATAGGCTCTATGATGGAATATATATCAGGAATAGAAAAAATGGTGATGTTTTTAAGCCATATAAATCCAATGGGACAAAAAAGCTTAAGGAATATTTCATTGATTGCAAAATTCCTAAAGAGATAAGAGATGAAATACCCGTCATTGCCTGCGGCAACGAAATAGTTTGGATAATCGGGCATAAAATAAGTGATAAATTTATAGTAACTGAAAATACTAAAAACATATTAAGGCTAGAATATAAATGCGCAAAGTAATAGCTGGTATTTATTGTGTTTTATTTTCGTTTATGTTAATATATTAGTTAATATTGGGCAAAAGTGAAGTAAATAACAGGTTGCAAGATACAGATATTTTGGATATAGATTTTGACAGCTTTTTATTATTCAGAATGAGGAGGGAGCTATTTGAAGTATTTCAAGGGATTAAGTTTTTATATAGTACTTTTCGTAATAATTATTTTTGTCCTTATGATGTTACAAGGTACTGATAATCCTCAAGAAAAAAATTATTCGGATCTGTTGACTGAAATAAACAATTCCAATGTAAAGACAATTGTGCTGCAGGGTAATGAGGCCACCGTAGAGTTTGTTAACAATCCGGATCCTGATTCAAGAAATAGGTATCTGGTAAATATACCATCCGTAGATTCGTTTACTGAATTGGTCAATGATGCGGTCTTGAATAACAAAGTGAAGACCTTTAGGTATACACCACCACCATCACCTCCGTGGTGGGTAGCTATACTGCCAACTTTAGGATTGATAGTGGTATTTGTGCTCTTTTGGGTGTTTTTTCTCCAGCAGTCCCAGGGTGGTGGAGGAAATAGGGTGATGTCCTTCGGCAAAAGCAGGGCTAAAATGACCACCGACGATAAAAGGAAGATAACCTTTGACGATGTTGCTGGTGCAGATGAGGAAAAAGAAGAGCTGAAGGAAATAGTTGAATTCCTTAAGCAGCCCAAGAAGTTTGTGGAACTGGGAGCCAGGATTCCCAAAGGCGTTCTGCTGGTGGGACCTCCCGGTACAGGAAAAACCTTGCTGGCAAAAGCAGTTTCAGGAGAAGCCGGGGTTCCGTTTTTCAGCATAAGCGGTTCGGACTTTGTGGAAATGTTCGTGGGTGTCGGTGCTTCCCGTGTAAGGGATTTGTTTGAACAAGCGAAGAAAAATGCTCCGTGCATTGTGTTCATAGACGAGATAGACGCAGTAGGAAGGCATAGAGGCGCTGGCTTAGGCGGTGGACATGATGAACGGGAGCAGACACTTAACCAGTTACTGGTGGAAATGGATGGTTTTGGAGTCAATGAAGGTGTTATAATACTGGCTGCTACAAACCGTCCTGATATTCTGGACCCTGCCCTTTTAAGACCTGGCAGATTCGACAGAAGAGTTGTAGTGGGACTGCCGGATGTAAAAGGAAGGGAGCAGATACTTAAAGTTCATGCGAGAGGAAAGCCTTTGGGAGACGATGTTCATCTGGATGAGCTTGCCAAGAGCACTCCCGGATTTACCGGAGCTGATCTGGAAAATCTCCTGAACGAAGCGGCTCTCCTGGCTGCAAGAAAGAACAAGCGTCAGATAAATATGGAAGAAGTCAAGGAAGCAACCTTTAAAGTAGTCATGGGCCCCGAAAAGAAGAGCAGGGTTATGAGCGAGAAAGAGAAGAGGCTTACGGCATATCATGAAGCCGGCCATGCTATAGCAGTAAAGGTAGTGTCCACTACCGACAGGGTGGACAGAATATCCATAATTCCTTCGGGAATGGCAGGAGGATATACCTCCTTCAAACCCGATGAAGACAAGAGATACCATACCAAGTCCCAGTTGATGGAGTCCATAGTGATTGCGCTGGGAGGAAGAGCAGCAGAAGAGATCGTGCTGGGAGAAATAAGCACAGGAGCTTCCGGAGATCTGAAGCAGGCTAATAACGTGGCAAGAAGCATGATAACCAAATATGGTATGAGCGAAAAACTTGGAAACCTCATTTTCGGAGATGAGAATGATGAAGTTTTCATCGGCCGCGATTTAGCTCATTCCAGGAATTACAGCGAGGAAGTTGCAGCCGCTATTGACAAGGAAGTCAAGAATATAATAGACGAAGCATATCAGAGGTCAAAGACTGTATTGATGGAAAACATAAATAAGCTGCATAAGCTTGCAGAAGCCCTTCTGGACAAGGAAAGAATCGAAGGGGAAGAGTTTGAAGAAATATTTGCAAATGCTTAGTAAGCATAGGGCATGCTGCACGTGGGGCAGAAAGCAGTATGCCCTTGTTTGCTGGAAATAAGCGGTATTTCTCCATACCCCGGCATGGATTTGAGACGGTGTTTATTCTTGGAGTCATTTTCAGTGGTGATTTCCAACGGTGATTTCCAAAAGTGAGATGATGTTTTGTCTGGATTTGATGTTTGGCTTGACTTGAAATAGCATGTATGATAGATTTTAGATGGGTTTTTGTTGAATAAAGCTTTTCAGTAGAATTAATTTTTAATATAATACGGAGAACCTTATCAAGAGAGGTGGAGGGACTGGGCCCTATGAAACCCGGCAACCGGCTTATTGCATCGGTGCCAATTCCTGCTGGCTGTATATGCAGTCGGAAAGATGAGGATAGAAAAGGACCTCTTCTTCCAAGAGGCTTTTTTTATAAATAATTAATGAAGCAGTATGGCAGACAGTATCATATTATTTATCTCTGTTTAAGATTAAGGAGTGTTTATTATGGGAAGAAGATTATTTACTTCAGAATCAGTTACCGAAGGGCATCCGGATAAAATCTGCGATCAGATATCCGATGCCGTATTGGATGCAATTTTAGCAAAGGATCCGGCAGCGAGAGTAGCTTGTGAAACAGCTGTGACCACCGGCCTGGTGCTGGTTATGGGTGAGATAACCACCAATTGCTACGTGGATATACCTGATATCGTTAGAAAGACAATAAGAGAGATAGGTTATGATAGGGCAAAATACGGTTTTGATGCGGAAACGTGTGCTGTTCTGACCTCTATTGATGGTCAGTCTCCTGATATTGCCATGGGTGTGGACAAGGCATTGGAGGCTAAAACCGGGGAGATGACTGAAGATGAAATTAATGCCATAGGTGCCGGGGATCAGGGAATGATGTTCGGTTTCGCATGTGATGAAACTCCGGAACTAATGCCCATGCCGATTTCACTGGCTCATAGAATTGTGAAAAGATTGAGCAGCGTGAGAAAGGACGGAACCCTTCCCTATCTTCGCCCGGATGGTAAGTCCCAGGTGACAGTTGAATATGATGGGGACAAGCCTGTCAGAATAGACACCGTTCTGGTTTCCACCCAGCATGGCCCTGAAATTGACCATGATACCATCGAAAGAGATATAATAGAAAAGGTAATAAAGCCTACATTGCCGGAAAGTCTGGTTGACGACAGGACAAGGTTCCTCGTAAATCCTACGGGCAGGTTTGTTGTAGGTGGACCTCAGGGGGATTCAGGACTTACGGGAAGAAAGATAATTGTTGACACATACGGAGGCTATGCAAGGCATGGTGGAGGAGCATTTTCAGGAAAAGATCCCACCAAGGTGGACCGTTCAGCGGCTTATGCTGCCAGGTATGTGGCAAAAAATATAGTTGCTGCAGGTCTTGCCCGTAAATGTGAAGTCCAGCTGGCCTATGCCATAGGGGTTGCCAGGCCGGTATCCATAATGATTGATACTTTCGGGACAGGCATAATTCCGGAGGACAAGCTGGTGAGCCTGGTAAACAAGCATTTTGATCTCAGGCCTGCCGGCATAATTAAAACTCTGGACTTAAGGAGACCTATATACAGAAAGACAGCGGCATATGGGCACTTTGGAAGAAATGATGAAGACTTTACATGGGAGAAGACCGATAAGGCTGAGATTCTAAGAAACGAGGCCCTGCATTTATAATATGAAATATATATGTTGGATTCCCTTTTGGGTAGAAAACCGGACAGCACATACTGTCCGGTTTTTTTAGTGTAACAAATGCCACCCTGAAGCATATCATATAGGTACGGGGGGATGGTATGGGTAAAATACTTTTTGAAGTGGTTGTAAGCGTTTTGGCCATATACGGAGCTATTACCCTGGCTTCACAAATTATCAATTCCATACGTTGTGGCAAGTATAGAAAGAATCCCGGAATAAAATTGATACTGGCAGTAAAAAACCAGGAAGATGTGATAGAGGGAATCATCCGGGGAATATATAGAGCAGGGCTGTTGGAGAAGGCAATGTGCAGCGGGCACCTCACAGTTCTGGATATGGGTTCGAAGGATGATACGGTAAAGATTCTTATGAAGCTCAAGAAATATTACCAGGATTTTGATATAGCAGAAGCCGGGGATATTAATGCTATATTGGAAAGCTTCAGCAATAAAGATCCTTAAGAGGCTTCCCGCACAGTGAAAAATCTATGAATTGCCGGCAATACATATTGGGCTTTTATTAAGCAGCAATTTGGTTTATACTTAAATTAACTCATTGTGTTAGCATTTTCGATAGCAAAGTTCCGAGTAAAAGAGCTAGTAAAGCTTGTTATGGGGCAAATCAACTCACTTCGTTCAGGTGATTTGCCTTATCCTCCACTTCGCTAACATGGATGTCGCATTTTGAAAAATAGAAAACGAGGAAATGCGACTTACCATTTTAGCCAGCGTTGGACTATGTACAAGCTTGAAACTTTAGATTACGCTGTCTATACTTCTATTGACTCTCCACAACGCTATCTTAAATTAGCTAACACAACAAATTAAAATATATCGATTTTTCTATAAAATAACTCGGCCGACTTTACTAACTAATTATACTGACTTTGCAGTTGCTTATGGAGAATATTTACAGATGAACAACCGGAACGGACACGGAATTTTGGGTACAACCGGCGAGTTTAATAAATGTGCATGAGGGTAGTAAATGGAATCATATGTTACAATTGAAGGGACTGTGGAGGAGATAATTTTCTCCAACGAGGCCAATGGATATACTGTTTGTGATATAAAAGTGGATAAGGATACTATAACTGCAGTTGGATACATGCCTTTTGTAAGTGCAGGAGAAACCCTTAAGCTGTCCGGAAAGTGGGTAAATCACCCGGATTACGGTGAACAGCTTAAGGTTGAAATGTATGAGAAAGTGCTGCCTAAAACCACAGATGATATAGAAAGATACCTGTCGTCGGGAATTATCAAAGGAGTAGGTCCCGCAACTGCCCGGAAAATAGTTGACAGGTTTGGAGAGGATGCTCTCGATATCATTCAGTATAATCCGGAACGCTTGTCGGAAATAAAAGGAATTAGTCTCGATAAAGCCATAGCTATTGGACAAGCCTTTGATGAACAGAGAGAGCTTAGGTCGGTGGTCATGTTTTTTCAACAGTATGGGATCAGCCCCACCTATGCCGCCAAAATATATAAAGTGTTTGGAGAAAATACCATAAATGAAATCAAGACAAACCCTTACAGGCTTGCTGATGAAGTGTTCGGAATAGGGTTTAAGAAGGCTGACAGGATAGCTATGAATCTTGGTATTGACCCAGTTTCCATTTACAGGATACGCAGCGGTATAAAATATGTCTTGTCCCAGGCTGCAGGCGCCGGGCATACATATTTGCCGGATGAAGATCTCAAAAAACATGCATCGGAGCTTCTGAATGTAAGGCTGGAGAGCATTGATGACGCCATGGCTTCCCTTTTGTTGGATAAATCTGTTTGTGTGGAAAGGGAGGAAAGCTTCAACAGGGTATACCTGAGTTCCTTTTACAACGCTGAAATCGGAGTAAGCAGGAGGCTGGCCGAACTTTCCATGGTAGATTTCAGCGGCAATCTGGATGGCTTTGAGGAAAGGATAGAGCGAATACAGAAGGAGGAAGGCATAGCACTGGCAGATATGCAGGTCACTGCCATCCGGGAAGCATTAACCGGTGGAGTGCTGGTTATTACCGGTGGCCCTGGTACTGGGAAAACTACCATCATTAAAAGCATCATAAAACTCCTTTCCCATGAAGGTTATGAGATCGCTTTGGCAGCTCCGACCGGCAGAGCGGCAAAAAGAATGTCCGAAGCTACCGGTCATGAGGCAAAAACCATCCATCGTCTTCTGGAAATCGGTTATATGGGGGAGGAAACAGAACTGGTTTTCCTTAAAAATGAAGAGAACCAGTTGGAAGCAGATGCGGTTATTATCGATGAAATGTCCATGGTGGACGTGCTTCTCATGAATCATCTGCTAAAGGCTATCAGGCCCGGAACCAGGCTTATACTGGTAGGAGATGCCGATCAACTTCCTTCTGTTGGAGCGGGAAACGTTTTGAAGGATATAATAGCAAGTAAAGTCATAAAGACGGTAAGACTTACAGAAATCTTCAGGCAGGCCGAAGAGAGCATGATAACCGTGAATGCCCATAGGATCAACAGAGGCGAATACCCATTCCTGAATAAGAAGGAAAAGGACTTCTTTTTCCTTCCCAGAAATAATGCCGACGATATACTTCGAACCATAGTGGATCTTTGCATAAGAAGACTGCCTAAAACCTATGGCTATGACCCGATGAAGCATATACAGGTTTTAACTCCCACACGGAAAGGGACTGTAGGAGTGACAAACCTTAATATAGAGCTTCAGAAAGCACTGAATCCCCCAAGTAAAGATAAAAACGAGAAAATATTCAGGGATTATATTTTCCGAGAAGGGGACAAGGTCATGCAGATAAAGAACAATTACAACCTCAGGTGGAAAAAAAGCTCCGACCCTGATATTGATGGGGTTGGGGTGTTTAATGGGGATGCCGGGATAATTCTAAAAATTAATAATGAAGAAGAATTTATAGAGGTGCTGTTTGAAGATGACAGGGTTGTAGAATATGATTACAGCATATTGGATGAAATTGAACCGGCTTTTGCAGTTACCGTCCACAAGAGCCAGGGCAGTGAATTTCCCGTTGTGATAATCCCATTGTATCCGGGACCTCAGATTCTTATGACCCGAAATCTTCTTTATACCGCCATCACCCGGGCTAAAAACCTTGTAATCCTTGTAGGTCAAGAAAGCACATTGAGGGATATGATCAATAATGAAAGGGAAACCTTGAGATATTCAGGACTTAAAGACAAGCTGGAAAACATTTTTCTTGGACCGCAAGGAGTGATGGACATGCTTGGCCATACCAGGAATATCCCTTAGGAGGTTAAATCATGTTCTCACGCCTGCTCAATCTGATATTTCCCCCGAAATGCATTTTTTGCGGAGGCATACTGGATGCCGGATCAGATATTTTTATATGCGATGACTGCTACCTCAGTATACCTTTCATGAAAGCTGATTATCTTGGCAAGAGTGGAAATTACTGCGATTCCATAATATGTGCCTGTGAATATACAGGAGTGATAAAGGAGTCTTTAAAAAGATATAAATTTTATAACAAGCCTGGCTATTACAGCACTTTCGGATGGATTTTGTCGGAAAAAATAAAAAAAGTGACAAATTTTCACAAATTTGATATAATTATAAGTGTACCTTTGCACAAGAAACGCGAGAAGACACGAGGCTATAACCAGTCTCTGTTGATTTCCAGGGCTGTAGCAAAAACACTCGGCATTCCTGAGTGCTCATGGCTCCTTGAAAGAGTCAGGGATACCCACAGCCAGAGCCTGTTGGGCATGCGTGAGAGGCATATAAACATCAGGGAAGCCTTTCGGGTCACCTATGCCAGCAAGGTGAGAGACAAGGAGATATTGCTGATTGATGATATCCTGACGACCGGAAGCACTGTCGAAGAATGCGGAAG
Source organism: Clostridium thermosuccinogenes (assembly GCF_002896855.1). NCBI lineage: Bacteria > Bacillati > Bacillota > Clostridia > Eubacteriales > Clostridiaceae > Clostridium > Clostridium thermosuccinogenes. The sequence goes on from NZ_CP021850.1 coordinate 136,323, forward strand.
AGTTTTGAAGGAGTGCGGAGCAAAGCATGTTACAGCAGCAGTGATTGCTTCTGGAAGGAAATATTAGAAATGCCGGGAAATGCTATATGGCAGGGATTAGGGAGAAAGTCTGAGATCTTAATTATTCTTGAAGTTTATCTTGACTTACGATGTTTGCATACAAAAATGGAATTCCCAAATAACCAATCTACCGGAGGTGATGAATAAATGCCGGATGTACGAAATTGCAAAAGGTGTGGAAGAGTATATAATTACATAGGAGGACCTCCGCTGTGTCCTGTTTGCAGGGATGAAGACGAGCAGGAATACAAGAGGGTAAAGGAGTACCTCTATGAGTACCCGGGAGCGACCATGACTCAAGTGTCGACGGAGCTCAACGTCAGCGTGGAGAAAATTAAGCGCTTCCTGAAAGAAGGCAGGCTTGAAATTGTAAATGACGACCCCAATTTTATACTTCAGTGTGAAATGTGTGGAAAATCGATAAAAACCGGACGCTACTGCAATGCGTGTGAAAGGGAGCTCACCAGCGGCTTTAAGAAAATATCGGACAGCTTTAGGCCAAGAAGGGATGATACCCTTTCACGAGATTTAAGGATTCGTTATATGTCAAAGGATCAAAAGGGTAAAAAATAAAGGACAGATTCAAGAGGATGCAGGAAACTCCAACCATGAGGTTAATAGCTTGCGATTTTAGTCTATTATTTTCTGCTCAGAGTTTAGTGATTTATCAATATCAGAAATCCAGCTAAGAAAATATTATCCGATAATAGAATTTCATCAAATTTATAGATTAGCTGCTTTTAGATTCATATCTTAAGCAGCTTTTTTATTCTAGGCTCAGTATGATTTATCACGATCTTTTCCTTAATCTGGAAGCAGAAATATGAAATATATATTAATGGATTTTTGGGAAATACCGATATCTATAATGAATAAATTTAGCAAAGGATGAGATGGCTTGCTCTGCAAAAGGTCGTATAACGGCGGTGGCAAGTATGTATATACATAGGAAGACATAATAAAATATGATATAGTACGACCAGGCAATATTGATGAAAGTGGAGTGATTAAATGAAAATCTGGGGAGAGATCCCAAAGGTAACAGAGATTTACGGCAAGCAAAAAAGCGTAGGAAAAGTAGTTAAAACACACCCTGCAGTGTCAAAAGAGGACGTGGTGGCAATATCAAACAATGCAAAGGATTTCCAGACAGCTATGAAATATATAAAAGAAATTCCGGATATACGTCAGGATAAGGTAAATGAGCTGATAGAAAGATATGAGTCTGGAAATTACAATGTAAAAGGCAGGGAAATTGCTGAACGTATTGTTAGATCAGTTTTTGACAAAAAAGCGTAATCCGGTTGAACATCTGCGGGATAAAATTTTATCCCGCAAAAATTTATCCTTTATATGACACCTAAGTCAAGCTTCAGTATAAAAAGAGCATCATACATGAACAGTATAAATAAACCCGATATTTGACTTTCAGGAGGTGGAGATAGCCTTGCAGGAATTGGTGAAAGAATTGCTGGAAGTTTTGGATGCTGAGAAAAACATATATGATGGATTGCTGAATATTTCGAAGGACAAGACAAAGATTATTGTAGAAGGCAAAGTGGATGAACTGGATAAGATTACAAAGATGGAACAGTCTGCCATGCTCCAGATGTCAAAATTAGAGGATAAAAGAGAGAAGATTATAAACCGTATAGCTTCAATTACAGGTGAAAAACCTGAGAGTCTTACGGTATCAAAGCTTATAGATTATGTTGACAATGAGGATGGAATCAAGCTTCGAAGCATGAAAGACGGCATCACGAAAGTTCTGACGGAATTGAAGGAACTGAATGCTTTAAATTCCAAACTGATCGAGAATTCATTGGAGTATATCAACTTTTCATTGAACCTGTTTGCCAGTGTTGGGGTGGAAGACAACAATTACAATATGGGAGCAGAAAAGCTGAGCAATAAAGGAAAGAACTTTTTGGACTTCAAGGTATAAGATAGGCCAAGCATGCTTTGTAGCGCATCAACATTTCATTAAGAGCAAGCATAGGAGGGTTAAAATGGCTTTAGGTTTCGGCAGCCTTGAAATCGCAAGATCCGGGCTGTATACAAATGAACGTGGACTTTTTGTTACCGGGCATAACATATCCAATGTAAATACCCTGGGATATGTGAGACAGCAGGCTATGATCACTACAGCGAATTATTATAATACAATGAAATACCAGTTGGGTCTTGGCGCTGACATAGCAGGAATAAGGCAGATTCGCCATCAGTTCCTCGACAATATGTACCGCTCGGAAGCAAAGACCTTAGGTTATTGGGAAGCCCGGCAGAAAACTTTTACAGATGTCCAGGCTATCCTGGGAGAACCTATGGCTGATGGATTGCAGGACAGCATGAATATGTTCTGGGATGCATGGCAGGAGCTGTCTAAGGATCCCGGCAGCCTTACTACAAGGGCTATGGTAAGGCAGCGGGCGAATACCCTTATCCAGTACATAAATCATATGGGTTCCCAGTTGGATCGGCTGCAGGAGGATTTGAATTCTGAAATCATAGTCAGGATAGATGAAATAAATGACCTTACCGCGAGCATTGCAAAGCTTAATGTAGAGATAGCCAAGGCTGAAGCTATGGGAGATGCAGCCAATGACTTGAGGGATCAAAGAAATCTCAATATTGACAAGCTAAGCAAGCTGATCGGCTGTGAAGTAAGTGAGGGTAAGGACGGACAGGTTTCTATAACCGTAGGTGGATACTTTATAGTAAACAAAGATAGGTTTGAACCCATCAAAGCTGTTCCTAATAAGCCGGGAAGTCTTTTTGTAGCTCCGGCTATAGGGGAAGAAAACACGATCCTTCAGATAAACAGTGGTACGCTGAAAGGATTGCTGGAATCCAGAGGTGAAGTAAAATATACCAAGGGCAGCACGGAAAACGGCAGCCCTTATGATAAATTGAATCTCGTGTTTGCATTCAATCTGAATGATTCTGTGGATGCCAGGGATGAACTGCTGGTCCGAATAGACTCCATAGTGAAGACCTATACCGAAAAGGGTATACAGGTAAAGCTGGGTTTTGTTACCTTTGATGAAAACGGAGTCAGGAACAGCACAACCTTTGCGAATGATGTGGAAGATTTTAAAACTCAGGTGGGTTCGCTGGTTTTTGACGGAGGAGTTGCTGATGCAGGCGATGTGAGTGCCGCATTGAAGGATGCGCTGGACAAGACCAATCAGGAAGATGAGGATTCCGGTTGGACCAATGCTGCAAAGCAGTTTATTCTCTTCTCCGAATCAACGGTGGATGTATCCGATGCAGCCAACGTCGATGCTTTGATTAAGCAGGCAAAGCTCATGCAAAAGGAAAATGCCCATACTCTGATATTTTCCGGCGATGGAAACAAGGATGTTCTGGGGGCGGTTTCGGAAATATCGGGAGACAGGTTTATTATTAGCGGTTTGTCCACTCCTGATACCTCGGATGATGTGGCAATAGATGAGACCATCCTGGAGAGCATGCGAAACAGCATATTTGGTGATGTGGAAAGCACAGGGAATATAATACCGGATATAAGAAAACAGCTCAACCTTATTGTTAGCGCTTTGGTCAGGGAGGTCAACCGGCTGCACAGAAGCGGTACGACACTGGAGGGCAACCCGGGTGAGGATTTCTTTGTGGCAATCGATCCTAGTTATCCGCTTCAAATGGGAAATATACAGATCAATCCCATATTTTCCGACGCCATTGGAGGTCTTAATAACATAGTTGCTTCCTTGAACAATTCTACCGGAGACAACACAATAGCACTTGAAATAGCCAACTTGAGGAGCATGGATTTGGTAGGTAACTTTGGACAGGTACAGAATTTGGATGAATTTTATCAGTCGATAATTATGTTGGTGGGCAATGGAGGTTCGGAGGCGACAAGCATACTAAAGAGCCAGGACACCCTTGTAAATTCCATAGACAATCAAAGGCAATCCATCATGGGAGTATCCATGGATGAAGAGATGACCAATATGATGAAATATCAGTTTGCCTACGGGGCTTCCGGTAGGGTGATAAATATATTGGATGAGATGTATGATACGATAATTAACAGAATGGGGGCGTAATAGGTGAGGTCGTCATTTTTCGGTTTAAATGTCGCTATTACAGGACTGTACGCAGCACAGCGGAATTTGGATACCGTAGGACATAATCTATCTAATATAAATACCGAGGGGTATTCCCGTCAGGAAAATATACAGAGAGCATCACGGGCAATGTTGACATACAATGGTTCGGGGATGGTGGGAACCGGAACAGAAGTTGTTTCGACTGTGAGAATACGGGATGCATATCTCGATTACAAATACTGGAGCGAGAACATCTCTCTGGGCGAGTGGGAAGTTAAGAGCACTCAGTTGACGGAGCTGGAAAGGCTATTTAATGAACCATCTATGAATAAATCAGGATTTAATGCTATAATGGACAGCTTTTTCAACGCCATATCCGACCTTTCAAAAAACCCTAGCGACCTGAGCGCCAGAAGAGTAGTGATAAACAGGGGAGTGTCCATGGCGAAGTATTTCAACAGTATTGCCACCCATTTGGAGAAATTGCAGTCGGATTTGAATGAATCGGTAAAACTAAAAGTTGATGAGATAAATGCCCTTGCATCACAGATAGCTCAGTTAAACCAGAAGATACACACCTTTGAAGTCGGAGGGGATGTGGCCAACGATCTGAGGGATCAAAGAGGTGTGCTGGTGGACAAGCTGTCCAAGATTATAAATATTGATGTTAATGAGGTAGTGGTAGGAAAGCTGCCCAATGGTGAAAATAATACGCACTTTGTAATAACTGTAAGCGGCAAAGCCCTTGTGGATCATGTTAACGGATATAAGCTTGAGGTTGTGCAAAGGGATAAAAAGATAAATGTGGAAGAAGACATAGACAGGCTGTACGATGTTCGCTGGGAAGACGGCAACAAACTGGAGATTACAGGCGGAGAATTAAAAGGGTATCTCGACATGAGGGACGGAAATGAAGGCCTGGATCAGGGTAACGGGCAAAGCCCCAGATTTAAAGGCATACCTTTTTACATAAGAAGGCTCAATGAATTCGTCAGAAAATTTGCATTGGCTTTTAATGAGGGAATTGTCCAGACTGCCGGAGGAACAGACAGCTGGATTAAGGAACATGCAGGACATGCCGACGGTTATGGCATGCAAAAGCCAGGGACAACGGTTAATCCTACCGGTATAAGATTTTTCACCATGACGGGATGGTCAAATATAGATAATAAAACCACCGAACTGACATCGGATGAATTTATAGACAATGCCGACACTGTTGATGATATAGTAAAAAAATATAAGCTGATTACTGCTAAGAATTTCAGCGTAAGTGGAGACTTGCTGAACCAGCAGTATGGAGAGTATAATTTAGCGGCTTCGTTGGATTCGGGGCTTGGTGAGGACAATTCCAATCTTCTTAATTTTCTGGATATGCGTGAGAACTCACATCTATTCTCAGAGGGTACACCGGAAGATTATATGACATCACTGATTGCGACCCTGGGTATAGACTCTCAGCAGGCTGCTCAGTTTTTCAGCAGTCAGGAAAACCTCACCAGCCATATAGACAACAGGAGGGTATCGGTTTCGGGAGTATCCATCAATGAAGAAATGGCAAACCTGGTGAAATTCCAGCAGGCATATAATGCCTCGGCTAAGATGATTACCACCATGGCTGAGATTTACGATAAATTGATAAACGGAATCGGAGTATAAAAACCCATAACTGTTCTATATGTTTCTCTCTGCGAATGAAAGGAGTATGATTTATGCGAACCACGAACAATATGTTGATTAACAATATGATGTTCTATATGAAGAGCAACTTGGAAAGGGTCAGCAAATACCAAACACAGCTGGCCACGGGTAAAAAGATAACCGTACCTTCGGATGACCCTATAGTTGCGGCAAGAGCGCTCAGGTTCAGAACCGATGTGTCCCAGGTGACCCAGTTCCAAAGCAATGCAAAGGACGCAAATTCATGGATGGATATGACTGAAGATGCCCTCGGCAAGATGGGAAATATACTGCAAACGGTTTATGATAAGGCAGTGGAGGCAGCAAATACAGGTACGCAGGGCTTTGATGAAAGAAACAGCATAAGGCAGGAGATTATGCAATTAAAGGATCAAATCATCCATCTGGCTAATTCTTCGTATGCAGGGAGATACATTTTCTCCGGTTACAGCACTGATTCAAAGCTCCTTAATGATGACGGAACTTATGCTGTGTCAGTTTCCTCACGGGAAACCGCCGTTATTACCGGGGCGTTGGTTAATATGCCGGTTACCATTGACGGAACCAATAATACTTTTGACATAAGCCTTACCGGTGGAGGGTATACTACAATTACCCTTGCGCCTAAAGCTTACACCTCCTTGGATGAACTGGCAGCGGATATACAGAACGCCATAACTACTAAAGACCCGGATAACCTTGGAGGAATAAGGGTAAAAAACAATGGCGGCAGATTGGAGTTTTCACTGCCAAACACTGTTGATTCCAATGGGAATTACCGGCAGATATATTTGCGGAAAGGAACCAACGATCTGCTGAGCGCAGTAAACATTAAGACAGATGTCATTACAGGAATAGTAATCTCCAAAAGCGAGGATATAAATTATCAGGTAGGCATTGGAGATCTGCTTAATGTAAATGCTCTGGGGTCTGAGGTTTTTGGCTCCGGAGTAAAAGGTGATATGGGTGAACTCATATTGAAGTTGAATAACTTTATAGATTCCCTGGCGTATACGGATGACAGAAGCTATATTTACGGGCAGCCCCTTAAGGCTGATAGCCTCAATCCCCTGACTTTTACCGGCAATGAGGAGTTCAGCATAACCATAGATGGAATCACCTATGACCATATAAAACTATCCGCTAAAACCTATGACGGGGATGCCGCTGCTAATCAGACTCTGGATGATCTGGCCTTGGATATTCAAACCCAGATAAATAATGCTATCGGTGCTGATGGCTATAGCGTAACTGTAAAAAATGACAACGGCAGAATTGTAATATGTGAAGACAGTGGTAAACAGATAACCCTGACGGAAGGTGCGGCCGGGGTGGATGCCCTGAGGAAGCTCAATATTTACACCAATACGGACAAGAAGGTCACCTCCTTTACAGGTGAAGAAGGATTACAGAATGCGATCGGCGATATGCAGCTTTTGCATAATAAAATATTGAGCATACAGGCTGACATAGGTGCGAGGACAAACCGGGCGGAACTGACCTTAAACCGTCTCGGAAGCGACGAGATGAACTTTACGGAGCTTATGAGCAACAATGAGGATGTGGATATTGCCGAGGCCATCATGAATCTCATGAACGAATATAATGTATATAATGCTTCCCTGGCGGGAGGCGCCAGGGTTATAATGACATCTCTGGTGGATTTTCTAAAATAGCTGAATGGAGAGAATATATATGGATATAAATACCAGGCACTTTGGAAAGATTACAGTGAAAGATGAGGATATAATAGACTTTCCTGAAGGGATTCCGGGATTTGAAGGCACAAAGAAGTTTGTGCTTCTGGATGATGGAGATAAAAGTTCCCCTTTCAGGTGGCTGCAAGGCGTGGACAATCCTGAGCTGGCCCTCGTTTTGATTGACCCTAGATATTTTAAGCCTGATTATGTGGTGGATGTAAATGATGCTGATGTGGAAATACTAGATATCAAGGATACCGACAAGGTTATCGTTTATAGCATTGTAGTGATACCTGAAGATGTCTCAAAAATGACAGCGAATCTCAAGGCTCCTGTGCTTATAAACACAGAAAACAGGACGGGCAAACAGGTGGTAACCGAAAACAACGACTACAGGGTCAGGCACTACATAATGGAAGAGATGAAGCTGATTGGAGGACAGGTATAGATGCTGGTGCTGACAAGAAAAAAGGGCCAATCAATCATGGTGGGTGAAGATATAGAAATAACCATCGTGGACATCCAGGGAGACCAGGTGCGCCTTGGAATAAACGCTCCAAAAAACGTCGCTATCCACAGGAAGGAAGTGTTTGTCGAGATACAGGAGGAAAACAGGATAGCGGCGGATGTTAATCCGGAAAGGCTGAAAGGCATATTGTCGAAAAGTTGTAAAGAAAAAGATGAAAAAAGGTATAAAGTATTTTTCCGGGTGTTCGATATATATAATAAGAAACCAGAATAAAGCATATTTTCTGTGCCGGCCGGGCAGTAAATAGAGCTTTGTGTATGGTTTATATACCAAATAATAAACTAAAGCCCCATGGATGGAGCTTTGGGAAAAATCAAGGAGGATGAATTAATATGATTATCAATCACAATCTTTTGGCTATGAACGCTCATCGCCAGCTGTCAATAAACAGCAATGCACAGACTAAGTCACTGGAAAAGCTCTCTTCTGGTTACAGGATAAACAGAGCCGGTGACGATGCTGCTGGTTTGGCAATATCCGAAAAAATGAGAAGCCAGATCAGAGGTTTGAACCAGGCTTCAAGAAATGCTCAGGATGGCATCTCCCTCATACAGACTGCAGAAGGCGCATTGAATGAAACCCATGAAATACTGCAGAGAATGAGAGAACTGGTTGTACAGGCTGGTAACACTGGTACAAACGATACAAATGATTTGAAGAAAATCCAGGACGAAATAGACGCTCTCCAGAAAGAGCTTGGTGGAATTAGCGGAGATAGTGGAATTTCAGACCGTACTCAGTTTAACGGAAAAGCTTTGTTGAATGGAAGTGTGACAACAGGCTTTACTTTCCAGATCGGTGCTAACTCTGGACAACAGGTATCACTTACTATTTCATCAATGTCAGTTGCAAGCTTGGGAGTAGGTGCAGGTTCAATTGCCGTTGCTTCTTTTGCTACAGACAGTACTGCATTCAATACTCAGCTGAAGGCTATTGATGATGCTATAGAAAAGGTTTCAACTCAGCGTTCAGCTCTCGGTGCTATGCAGAACAGGCTTGAACATACTATCAAGAACCTGGACAATGCTGCTGAGAACCTGCAGGCTGCAGAATCCCGTATCCGTGATGTAGACATGGCTAAGGAAATGATGGAGTATACGAAACAGAGCATACTCAATCAGGCAGCTACTGCAATGCTTGCTCAGGCAAATCAGGTGCCACAGAATGTGCTTCAGTTGCTGAGATAATTCATAACTGTAAAAAGGAGAGTGAATCAGCTCTCCTTTTTTATTACATATTAGCTTTATAGAGTGCTTCGGAAGGAGTGTTGTATAAAGCTAATAAAACACTGATGAAGAAAGGGTCATACTTTATGAAATTGAGCATAGCTATGATGGTTAAAAATCAATCAAAACATCTTGATGAATGCTTGAAGAGTTTACAACCTGTCAGAGAAAAAATAGATTCAGAGCTTATAATAGTGGATACAGGTTCTGAAGATGATACTGTTGATATTGCGAAAAGATATACCGATAAGGTGTATTTTCATGAGTGGACCGGGAATTTTGCCGAGATGAGGAATATTTCCATCAGCTATACCAAAGGAGAATGGGTTTTTATTATAGATGGAGATGAAGTCATTGAAAATGCTGATCCGTTAATAGATTTCTTTAAAAAAGGCATTTATAAAAACTATAATGCAGCTGTTATTACTGTCCGAAGTTTTTCAAATGACAAATATGATGCATATTATGATGCGTGCTTGCCACGGCTGTTTAAGAAGACTGCCCAATTTAAGTATGAAGGAGCTATACATGAACAGCCGGTAGTAAGCTTGCCTGTGTGCAGGATTAATTTGATGCTTCTTCATTATGGTTATATAACTACGGATAACAAGCTTATGGAGTATAAATTTAAAAGGAATGTGGAAATGCTGAAAAAAGAGCTGGACAGGGACCCTGAGAATATTTACTACTGGTTTCAAATGTCCCAGTCCTATGGTATGCATAGAGATTTCAAAGATGCGATGGAAGCCATAGATATTGCCTATAACCTGCTTAAGCAAAAGGGGAAAGATTTGAACGATTATTATTATGTGTTGCATCATATGGTGTACGTTTACAATTTGAATGGGAAATACAAAGAAACGGAGAAGCTATGTCATGAGGCCATAAAAGTAAAGGACGGCTATATCGATATATATTATCACCTGGGAAAAGCTCAAATGAATCTTGGAAAGTATGATGAGGCGGTTAAAAGCTTTAGTGCATATCTTTCCATGTTGGAATGTCCCGAAAAATTTACCGGTAAAAACGATGCAACGCTGACTCACTATACATTGCAAGCATATGAAGAAATATACAGGGACATGGTTCTGCTGTATGAAGCATTGGAAAACTATTCTGAAGCACTATCATATGCAGAAAAGATCAATGATAAGAGTTTTCTTGTCTCTGCATTTCCTGGAATCATAAAGTCCTATATAAAAGATAACAGGATTACAGGCTTAAAGGATTATTTTGATAATGTGGTTAAGGGTAAGTTTCCTGAATTGGAGAATGACTTCATTATCAGCCTTGAAAACATAAAATATAAAGAGTTTAGTTCTGAAATACAGCATAAGCTGACCGAAGCTTTTGCAGCAGGTGATGGGAACTATGCTTTATTGAATAAGATTAGGCTGCATGAAGATAAGGATGATCTGGCTTCAAGCCTGGTTGATAGCATAAAAGGTTGGGATTTTGCTGCTTTGCCTGCTGCATATGGCGATATACTATATTACCTTATGAAGAGAAATATATCCATACATCCATTTTTTGACAGATTAATGGAGAAGTATTTGATCGGCTGCATTGAATATATTTCCGTTCTTCATAAAGATGCTGCAGCTGTCATTTATGACTATATTGCTAATGTGATGTCTCATGCCGAATCCCTTGAAGAGCTTAGTATAAAAAGGGCTCTGGAAAGATGCGCTTTACTGATTGGTGGATTGGATGAGAAACAATACAGTGATGTATTCAGTAAGTATATAAAGGATGGAACTGAATTTATTAATAATCTATACAAGAGGGAAATAATTGAGAATGAAGCAGTTCATCTGGTGAAAACCGAAGAAGATGCTTTTCTCATTTACATGATTCTTGCTGAACAGAATAAGGAAAAGAGCCCTTTGAAGTATGTTCAATATTTGCGAAAGGCTCTAAAAGTATATCCAGCTATGAAAAAGGGCATAGAGCTGTTGCTTGATGATATTAAGAAAGAAGAAGGATCTGAAGAGAAAAATCTGAATGAATATAAAAGAATATTTAAAGAGAACATCAAAAAGCAGGTGGAATCCGGGGAGATTGCCCTTTCTTTGACATTAATAAATGAGTATAAAAAACTTGTGGGTGAGGATGTAGATATATACTCAATCGAGGCGGTTATTGCCATGATGGAGGGAAGGCTGGATGATGCGGAAAGCTTGCTGAATAAAGGAATGAATATAGATGGAGCTAATTTCGATATTCTTTATAATTTAGCTTATGTTTATATGCTTAAAGAAGATAAAAGTAAGGCATTTGTATATTATTCAAAAGCGTATGAAGTATCAAAGGACAGTAACCTTAAAGATGAAATAGCTGCAATATTGGATCAAATCAAAAATGAAAAAGGATTTGATGAAATCCTCTATGAAACGGAAATGGCTGGGCAGGATAATGAAAAGGATCCTGGCAGCATGCTGAATAAATATAAAAGAGAGGTAAAAATCAGTATTCAGTCCATGATAGAACAAGGATTGCTGCAGGAAGCCAAGGCCTTAGTAAGCGAATACAACGAAATTGTAAAAGACGATATAGAGATATACTCCATGCAAGGAGTTATTGCCATGATGGATGGAGATATGGAGGTCGCAGAAGAGATCTTTAAGGCAGGTCTTGCTGTGGATGATGAAAATTTTGATCTTCTATATAATCTAGGCTATCTATATCAGTCTAAACAAGAAAATGATAAGGCAATAGAGTTTTATCAGAGAGCTCTTAAAAATGCTAATGATGAGAGTACTGCGAATGGTTTATATGAAATACTCCGGGGTTTAGGAGTTCAGAAAAGCAAAGATAGCCTTGTGCGTAAGGCTTTGCCAAAGACAAGCATTATTATACTAACCTATAACAATCTGGAATACAACAAACTGTGTATAGAGAGCATCAGAAAGTATACAGAAAAAGAAACCTATGAAATAATTGTGGTAGACAATCACTCAACTGATGGGACAGTAGATTGGCTGAAACAGCAAAATGATCTAAAACTGATTTTGAATAATAAAAATTATGGCTTCCCCAAAGGATGCAATCAGGGAATTAAGGCTGCAGAGGAAGGCAATGATATATTGCTGTTGAATAACGATACGATTGTTACCCCGAACTGGCTAAAAAATTTGAAAAAATGTTTATACAGCAAAGATGATATAGGTGCAGTAGGATCGGTAACAAATTCTTGCTCAAATTTACAGGTTATACCTGCAAATTACAGTAATCTTGAAGAAATGATCGCCTTTGCTGCTAAGAACAATGTGAGCAACAGTTCTTTATGGGAAGAAAGGCTAAGGCTTGTAGGCTTCTGCATGCTGATAAAAAATGAAGTGGTAAAAAAGATAGGCTTACTGGATGAAAGGTTCACACCTGGAAATTTTGAGGATGATGATTTCTCATTTAGAATAAGAAAAGCCGGATATAGGCTGATTCTTTGCAAGGATAGCTTCATTCACCATTTTGGAAGTACTTCTTTTAAAAAAGTATCCGATAAATATAATGAGTTGCTTATTAACAACAGGAAGAAGTTTGCTGAAAAATGGGGGTTTGATCCTTATTATATAATAGATATTGATAGGGGAATAACGGAACTAGTGAGTAAGACAGGCAAAGAAAACATCCGTGTTCTGCATATTGGTTGCGCAGGTGGCGGGACATTGCTGGACATAAAAAATACTGTTCCTTCATCTGAACTGTTCGGAATAGAACCTGTAAAAGAATGTATTGTTAATGTAAACCATTTTGCGGATATAAGAGTTGGTGATTTAGAAGCAATAAAGACATTTGATAAGAATTATTTCGACTTTATAATATATACACAGCCGCAACGTAAAGAAAGTATAGTGGAAGATTTATTGCTGATAAAAGAATATTTAAAAGAAAACGGCACTATGTATATTGCTATTACCGAAGAGTCAGTTAACGCAGATAGAAATTTCATTAAGAGCTTGAGAGAAAAAATTGAAGGTTATTCATTCAAGTTTATTACAGTGATGGGCCGACAGTTTTTAGTAATGGAGGAAGCAGGTGACGAAGGTTCTGGTAGTGTTTTAAAACTGAAAGTATACAACAAAGAGAATATATGCAAATTGGTAGCTAATGGGATACCAGGGAGTGGATTGCCAGATCATGATGCTATAATAAAACTCATTAGGAGACTAGACAGCAATATTGATTATGATAGGTGTTTGGAAAGGATTGGTATACTGGTTGAGGAAGGCAAGCTAGATAGTGAAAAAGTAAAAAATATTATTCAAAAGCATGGAACTGACAAGATAAGATTGTTTAATTTGATGGGGTTATTATTCTTTCAAAATAGATTTTATGATAAGGCATTAATGCTTTTAAGAGAGGCCCTAAAGTTGGACAGGAAGAACAGGGATACTATCTACAATATTGCCTTTGTTTTGCACCGGTTAAATCAAAATGAAGCGGCACTTGGATTTTTAAATGAAATAAACTATTCAGAAAAAGATACAGAATTCGCCCAATTAAAGCACCAGATAGAGGAGGCATTATAATGAATGATAAAAAGATATGCTTTATAAGCTGTGTTAATGATCATGAGCTCTATCGGGAAGCTCTCTTTTACATCAATCAGTTGGAAGTACCGGAGGGTTATGAAATAGAGTGCATTTCCGTAGAGAATGCCGAATCTATGGCTCAGGGATACAATGAAGCTATGAAGGCCTCAGATGCGAAATACAAGGTGTATTTGCATCAAGACGTGTATATAAGGAATCGTTTTTTCATTAGAGATATTATAAATATCTTTAAAAGTGATGATAGAATTGGGATGATTGGTGTTATAGGTTCCAAAACAATTCCTCCAAGCGGTATATGGTGGGAATCTGGTAGAAAGTGTGGAAAAGTATTTGATAGTCATACAGGTGAAATGCAGCTGTTGTCTTATGGCGATGTACAAAGCGAATACGATATAGTGCAGGCTATAGATGGTCTTATTATGATTACACAGTATGATGTTCCATGGCGCGAGGACATATTTGACGGATGGCATTTTTATGATATTTCACAATGTATAGAGTTTAATATGAGAGGATACAAAGTTTCCATTCCGAGACAGGAACAGCCTTGGGTAATACATGACTGCGGCCTTGTAAATGTAAGAAACGGATATGATAAGTATCGTTCCATATTTGTTAGTGAGTATAGCAAGTTTTCTATCTTTACTGATGGAGAAAATGATATGAATTTTTATAGCTTTGGTATAAATTCTAGGATTGACAGAGGATATGATATTTTTTGCCCTGAGGGTATCTCTATCGGTAATAATGTTTTAATTCAAAGAGATTGCTGGTTAATGCTTCCTTTTAATAATTTTTATGGTAGTCCCAGGATTGTTATCGGTGACGGTTGCGATATAGGTAGAAGATGCAATATTTCTGCTGCTAACCGAATTGAGTTAGAGAAAAATGTACTTGTGGCTCCTAATGTTCATATATCAGACCATAACCATGCATATGACTTGATTGGGATTCCCATAAAAAACCAGGGCATAGATTCATTTAACAACGAGGTTGTAATTGGTGAAGGCTCTTGGATTGGAATTAACAGCGTTATCGTTGGGAATGTACATATCGGTAAGGGTAGTGTAATTGGTGCTAATAGTGTGGTTATTGATGATTTACCAGAATACTGTGTGGCAGCAGGCAATCCTGCTAAAGTAATTAAGCTGTTTGATAGAGTTTCTGGAAAATGGATTAGAGTGAAAGACAAGGAGCATCTAGATGAAATTCTTAAAGCTAGAGAGACTGCATCCCCTTTATTATCAATATGTATACCTACATTTAACAGAGCAAAAAAACTAGAAAAATGCTTAAACTCAATATACAGCCAAATTGGTAATGATTCTAATTTTGAAATTGTAATATCAGATAATAATTCTCCTGACAATACAAAAGAGGTAGTTGAGAAATATAAAGCAACGTATAGTAATATAAACTATTATAAAAATGATACGAATATTGGTCCAGAAAGAAATTTCATAAGTTGCATTAAAAAAGCTAATGGTAAATATGTTCTATTGCATGGTGATGATGATTATTTTAAGGCTGGTACATTATACAAATTATTAAATATCATAATGAAAATTAGTAATTGTTCTTTGTATTTTATTAATGTTTTAAAAGATGATCAGAGTGTAGAGATTTTAGAAGGCCTAGATGTTTTTTTAAAGGAGACATCAATAAATTCAACTTTTGCTTCATCTATCCTTTTTAGCAAAGAGGAATTTGATTGTATTGATGATATATGTAAATTCATTGGAAGTAGCATAAACCATTTATACTGGCAGTTTATGCTTTTGAAAAAGAATCCAACCTTTTGCTTGATCAACGAATCTATCTTTTATCAAGATAAGAATGAGAATTCTGGATATAATTATGGAGAAGTTTTTATTAAAAATTACTTAGCAATACTAAACTATTTTGTAGAAGATGGAAGTCTTAGCGCAGAAGTGGTGAAGGAAGACAAAAAGAAAATTTTAGATTCAACAATATTCTACTGGTATAAGTATATTCTTGATAACAACCTAGACTTGGATGTTAGCAATCTGGAGAACATATTTATAGAGCATTATAAGGATGAACCTTATTTTGAAAAAGCTCACTCAATTATAAAAGCTATAAAATATAATCGATAGTGTTCTCAAAAGTATAAAGGGGGGTACAGCATGAAAGTAGTAATACTAGCAGGCGGTTTTGGCTCTCGCATAAGTGAAGAATCACATCTAAAACCTAAACCTATGATTGAGTTAGGTGATAAGCCAATATTATGGCATATAATGAAAATTTACTCGCATTATGGTTATAACGATTTTATCATATGCTTAGGGTATAAAGGCTACTATATAAAGGAGTACTTTGCACATTACTTTCTTCATGAATCGGATGTCACTTTTGACTTTGGAAATGGAGGAAATATGACGGTTAACAGTAATTTATCCGAACCGTGGAAAGTAACCCTTGTTAACACGGGAATAAACACAATGACTGGAGGTAGAGTTAAAAGAATTGAGCCATATATAGGAAACGAGACATTTATGTTAACTTATGGAGATGGAGTAGCCGATATAGATATTAATGAATTGCTTAGATTCCATAGATCACACGGAAAGCTTGTTACACTTACATCTGTACAGCCGGAAGGAAGATTTGGTCATCTTAGTATTAGTGCTGATGATAGAGTGTTAGGGTTTGAAGAAAAGCCAAAAGGAGACGGCAACTGGGTAAATGGAGGATATTTTGTAATGGAACCGGGTATTTTTGAATACTTAAATGGAGATGACACAGTGCTTGAGAAGTACCCACTAGAAAGATTAGCTATAGAGGGAGAACTTGCTGCATATAAGCATACAGGCTTTTGGTATTCTATGGATACCATGAGAGATAAAAACTATTTGGACCATATATGGCAAACCGGTAATGCACCATGGAAAGTATGGAGGTAATCAATAAACTTATGATAGATGTAGGCTTCTGGAGCAATAAAAAAGTATTAGTGACAGGACATACAGGGTTTAAAGGCTCATGGTTGAGTATATGGCTTTATTCTATGGGTGCCAAAGTAATGGGATATTCATTAGAACCACCTACAGAACCAAGCCTTTATAAAATATGCAGAGTAGATGAACTAGTTGTTTCGCATATTGGAGATATTCGTGATAAGGAATCTCTAATTACCTATTTTATGTCATTTAGACCAGAAATCGTCATACACATGGCAGCTCAACCAATAGTACGTGAGTCCTATAAAAATCCGGTTGGTACATATGAAATAAATGTTATGGGGACAGTTAACCTGTTGGAAGCTGTTAGAATGAGTCCAGGAGTTAAAGCCGTAATTAATGTTACAACAGATAAATGCTATGAAAATAAGGAATGGGTTTGGGGATACAGAGAATTAGACCAGCTTGGCGGGTACGATCCTTACTCAAATAGCAAAGCTTGTTCCGAGCTTATAACCGAATCATATAGAAGTTCGTTTTTTAACCCAAATGAATACGATACTCATGGAGTGGCTATAGCAACAGCGAGAGCTGGAAATGTTATTGGTGGAGGGGACTGGGCGACAGACAGGCTTATACCAGATTGTATCAAAGCATTGCTTAGTAATAATGAAATCTTAGTAAGAAACCCTAACTCTGTTAGGCCATGGCAGCATGTACTAGAGCCCCTTTCTGGATATCTAATTTTGGCACAGAAGCTTTTTGAACAAGGACCAGAATACTCAGGAGCTTGGAATTTTGGACCGGAGTTTCCTGATGCCAGACCGGTAAGCTGGATCGTAAGTGAATTGTGTAGACTTTGGGGCAAAAATGCGACTTTCAGAATAGACAAAAGCAAGCAACCTCATGAAGCAAATTATCTTAGGCTGGATTGTTCCAAAGCTAAGCAAATGCTTGGGTGGAGCCCAAGATGGGATATTGAAACTGCGTTGAAAAAAGTCGTAGATTGGACACTAGAATATAAAGATGGATTAGATCCAAGGGAATCCTGCATTAGACAGATTAATGAGTACTTAAATACTTAAGACGGAGTGTGATAGCTTATATGGAAAACTCATTAGATAAAGAGAAAGCACTTAGAGAGAAAGTAATTAATGCTGCAATTGAGCATTATAAGGTAATGCATGGTCAAAACAAAGGTAGATTTACCCCTGGTGATCGCATCTCCTATGCAGGAAGAGTTTTTGATGAAAAAGAAATATCATACTTGATAGATGCTTCATTGGAATTTTGGCTGACTTCAGGTAAGTATGCTGATATGTTTGAAAGGAAATTCGCAGAATTCCTGGGTGTAAATTATTGTTCCTTAGTGAATTCAGGTTCTTCTGCCAACTTGCTTGCTTTTATGGCATTAACATCTCCGGAACTAGAAGCAAGAGCCATAAAACGAGGGGATGAGGTTATTACTGTTGCAGCAGGTTTTCCAACTACAGTAGCGCCTATAATACAGTACGGAGCAGTTCCAGTGTTTATCGATGTTACTATTCCAGAATGTAATATTGACTGTTCGTTACTTGAGAAAGCATTGTCATCAAAAACAAAAGCAGTCATGCTTGCTCATACTCTTGGTAATCCTTTTGATCTTGAAGCTTTGAGAAACTTTTGTGACAGACATGGATTATGGCTTATAGAAGATAATTGTGACGCCCTTGGAACTAAGTATTATTATAATGATTGCTGGAGATATACAGGTACAATTGGTGATATTGGCACTTCAAGTTTTTATCCTCCTCATCACATAACTATGGGTGAGGGAGGGGCAGTTTATACTAATAATTTAAGATTAAAGAGAATAATTGATTCTCTTAGAGATTGGGGAAGAGATTGCTGGTGCCAATCGGGATATGATAATACATGCAATAAAAGATTCAGTCAGCAATTTGGTGAGCTACCGTATGGATATGATCACAAATATGTATATTCACATTTTGGTTATAATCTGAAAGTAACCGATATGCAGGCTGCAATTGGTTGTGCTCAGTTAGAAAAACTCCCAGCATTTATTGCAGCTCGAAAACACAACTGGAAAATTTTGAGATCTGGTTTAGACGGTTTTAGTGACAAGTTTATATTGCCAAAGGCAGCAAAAAATTCTGATCCCAGTTGGTTCGGATTTTTGATTATGGTTAAAGAGGATGCAGGATTTACAAGAGATGAATTTGTTGATTATTTAGAAAGCAATAATATTCAGACAAGGATGTTATTTGCTGGTAATCTTATTAAGCATCCTTGTTTTAATGAAATGAGAAACACAGGAGAAGGTTATAGAGTGGTTGGTAAACTTACTAATACTGACAGAATAATGAATCAATCTTTATGGATTGGCGTATATCCAGGTATGACACATCAAATGCTTGAGTATATTATCTCTAAAATTACTGACTATGTGAGGAGATATAGGTGAATGCAATTTTAGTAGAAGACTTTAAAATCATAAATAAATATATCGACAAGTCAGCATTAATGAATAGTAAATGGTTTATAACAGGCTCTACGGGAATGTTGGGCTCATATTTTGTATCATTTCTCAGTTGGTTAAATGAAAATGAGCTGAATAATTCACTTACAATGACGCTGACGCATAGAAGTAAATCGATAAAAGATGATGCAAATATAGGTTACCTGACGAACAAAAAATATATTAATTTTGTGCAAGTTGATTTAAGTTCTGAGTTCGAAGCAATAAAGTATCATGGTGAGTATGACTATGTTGTACACGCAGCATCGAACGCTGCTCCAAGAATATATCTCGAAGATCCTGTAGGCACAATAAATACAAATGTGAGAGCAACACAAATATTGCTTGAAAGTCTTAAGAAATCTAAAAAACTTAAGGCATTTATGTATGTAAGCTCAGGAGAAGTATATGGTAACCCTCCAATGGAAGCAGTGCCTACTCCTGAAAGCTATATAGGTGTGACAGATAATCTTTCAAATAGATCATGTTATGTCGAATCAAAGAGATTTGCAGAAACAATCTGCTGGAATTATTATAAACATTATGGAATGCCTGTGAGGATTATAAGACCTGTACATCTATATGGTCCAGGTTTCAGAGAAAACGATAGCAGAGTTTGGGCTGATTTTATTATGAAAGCAGTGAATGCTAGGGACATAGAAATATTGGGAGATGGGCTTTCACGAAGAGGTTTCTGCTACTTAGCGGATGCTGTTGTACAAATATTACTGGTTTTGTTACATGGAGAAAACGGGGAAGTATATAATATTGGAAGTGATAAGCACATATCAATCAAAGAGTTAGCTGATGTTATTGCATCTTTGACTAATGATACAGTTAGTGTAAAGATAAAAAACGATCTGCCGGACTATTTAAAAGGGAGTCCTCAGATATCATGTCCATCGGTAGAAAAAGTTAGTTCTCTTTCAAAATTACATTATACTACTATAAAAACAGGGTTAGATAGAACAATGAAATGGTATAATATCAAGTTAAAAGGAGAATACGATGAGTGAGAATTATTTTAATCTTATTAGTGAATGCAGGTCATGTAGGAGTAAAAATATTATAGAAATGTATAAGACTGAATACATACCAGTTGCGGGTATTTATTATGATGAGGGTTCTAAACCTCTTAATATTAAGTCACCAATGACTTTGCTATTTTGCGAAGACTGTGGGCTAGTGCAGCTCAAAGAGACTATTAGTTCTAATATATACAGCGACTATAATTTTAGTGGAAATACTATGAATTCGTATAAGAACCATTTGGAAAAGATAGCCGGGCTAATTGTTGACGAATGGAATATTAAGAATAAGCATGTATTTGAAGTAGGTGCAAGTGATGGAGCATTGCTTAAATATATAGCAGACAAAGGAAACAATAAAGTTGCAGGAGTAGAGCCCTCAAAAAAGCTTTGTGATTATGCACATAGCTTAGGTATAGATCTCAAGAATGATTATTTTAATGGAGATTATATAAGGAGAAATCCTGAAGAGAAATATGATTGTGTAGTAGTTAGACATGTAATGGAGCATATTGATGATTTAAATGATATAGCGGATTCCTTACGCAAAATACTAAATGAAGATGGACTGCTTGTAGTAGAAGTGCCTGACGTTGAGGCTATATTAACCAATAATCTTTATTCAAATATATTTCACGAGCATTTGAACTACTTTTCGCAAGTGTCAATTAACAGGTTATTTGCAAGATATGGATTTAAGTCTGTTTATGAAACAAAAGTTAATATCCATGGAGGCTCCTTACTCGTATTTTATAAACTAAGACAATTAGATGAAATAAGCAATATTAGTAAAGAATTCCGTAATAAGCTTAAAAGTTTTGCTGAGAATATTAGCAAGTACTATTCTCGAATTAATAGGCTTATATTGGATTTGTCCAGAGAAAATAAGATTATCCATGGGTATGGAGCATCTCACAGAACTTTCATTTTGCTTGGTAATGCTCATTTGCACGACTGTATACCTATTATATATGACAGTAATCCTTTCCTAGATAATAGAAGACTTAATGGCTTTCATTCATTGGTCATGAACCCTGATACCATAGTAAACAATAATCCTGATACTATTGTGGTTTTTGCAACTTCATATGAAAGCGAAATAGTAAAGGATTTAAGAGAAAAATATCACTATGATAAGCAGATAATATCCTTAAGATTTGAGGCGGATGAATCTAATGATTACAAAAGAGATTAGGAAATCCATATTGCAAATGGTGTATAGATCAAAATCATCTCATATTGGGAGTTGTCTTTCTATAGTTGAAATTCTATATGTATTATACTTCAAAGTTATGCGCATAGATCCTGCTCATCCAGACAATGAGAGCAGAGATAAATTCATTTTAAGCAAAGGTCATGCAAGTGCAGCATTATACGCTACACTTGCTGAAAAAGGTTTTTTCCAAAAACAATTATTGGAGCGATTTTATGTAGATTATGGTTTGCTTCCGGGACATGTAGATATGAAAGCAGTCCCGGGCATAGAAGCTTCTTCTGGTTCTCTTGGACATGGGTTATCAATAGGAATAGGAATGGCTATAGCAAATAAACTTTCAAATAATCCAGGGCATATTTATGTTTTGCTTGGTGATGGTGAATGTAATGAGGGTTCTATATGGGAGGGTGTAATGATTGCTCCAATGTTAAAGCTCGATAATCTTACAGTTATTATTGATTTAAACAAACTTCAGGGGTACGGTAGAAGTGACGAAATTATAAATCAATCTAATATCATTGAAAGATGGAAAGCCTTTGGGTGGGACACTTACGATATAGATGGGCATGATACAGAAGAAATTGAAGTTGCGTTAAAATATTACCATAGCATGCCAAAGGTAATAGTCGCTAATACAATAAAGGGAAAAGGAATATCATTTATGGAAAATAAGTTAGAGTGGCATTACAAATCTCCAAACACTGAGGAATATCAAAAAGCACTGGCGGAATTAGGTGATTAAAATGAGAAATGCTTTTGTTAGATGCCTTATGAAGCAGGCAAAAAAGGATGATAGGATTTTTGTTATTACCCCTGATTTGGGTTACTCGGTGTTTGATACTTTTGCAGAAGAGTTTCCCGACAAATTTTTGAATGTAGGAATTGCTGAGCAAAATGCAATTGGCATTGCTTCCGGATTAGCATTATCAGGAAGACTTGTATACGTATACAGTATAATACCTTTTATGACAATGAGATGTTACGAGCAAATAAGAGTCGATGTAGCATATATGAATACAAACGTAAGAATTGTGGGAGTAGGAGCAGGATTATCTTATGGTTCGGCAGGCGCTACCCATCACGCTATAGAGGATATTGCTATTATGAGAGTTCTTCCCAATATGACAGTATGTTGCCCTGGAGATCCTTTAGAAGTGGAGTGGGTAATGAATAAAAGTGTAATGTATAATGGACCTATGTATATAAGGCTTGGTAAGAGTGGTGAATCAAATATTCACCAGCAAAAAATAGGATGTGAATTTGGTAAGGCAATACCATTACTGAAAGGAGATACTCTTGCAATATTAACTACCAGCAATATGCTTGAAATCGGATTCGAATTAAGTAAGAGGCTCAGGGAGGTTGGACTAAGCATAGAGTTAGCGAGTATGCCTGTAGTAAAACCTTTAGATGTTGAGTATATTATGCAATTAGTAGAGAGAGATCTCTCTATAGTGACTCTTGAAGAACACAGCATTATTGGTGGATTTGGTAGTGCAGTAGCTGAGGTTATAGCAGAATTAAATTGTAAAGTGAAATTCAAACGAATAGCTATTAAAGATTGTTATTCACATTGCGTTGGAGGGCATAGAGTCTTAAGGGAGCACTTTGGTTTGTGCACTGATAAGATATTTTGTGAATTAATAGGCTTTTTGGCAGATAAGTGATAATATCGATATGACAATATTAATCGGAAATCATAGTCCACTAGGCTATGAAATTAAAGGGTTTTGGATGATAAACTGAATAGTAAGGAATTTATCAGTACGAATATTGAAGGAACTTACACATTATTGGAAGCAGCAAAAAAAGCCTGGCTGGAAAACGATATCTGGGCAGAGGGAAAGAAGTTTGTTCAGGTTTCTACCGATGAAGTATATGGCTCTTTGGGAGAAACCGGATACTTTACCGAAACAACTCCATTGGACCCTAGAAATCCTTATTCTGCAAGCAAAGCTTCTGCAGATATGCTGGTAAAATCCTATTATGATACCTACGGA
Organism: Clostridium thermosuccinogenes; assembly: GCF_002896855.1. NCBI lineage: Bacteria > Bacillati > Bacillota > Clostridia > Eubacteriales > Clostridiaceae > Clostridium > Clostridium thermosuccinogenes. The sequence continues at coordinate 159,827 of NZ_CP021850.1, forward strand.
ATGCCGATAAATATAACAAGATGCTCTAATAACTATGGACCGTATCAGTTTCCTGAGAAGCTGATACCTTTAATGATTAACAATTGTCTTAATGGAAAAGACCTGCCTATTTATGGAGATGGGAAAAATATCAGAGACTGGATTTATGTCAAAGATCATTGTCGTGCTATTGATTTGGTTGTAAACAATGGTCAAATAGGGGAGATTTATAATATTGGTGGTAAAAGTGAAAAAACCAACATTGAGATAGTAAAGACAATTATTAATACTCTGAAGGATTTGCTGGAAGATGGTGATGAATGTAAGAGTTCTCTTGGAGAAAACAGGATCAGGTATGTAAAGGACAGAAAAGGTCATGACAGAAGGTATGCAATTGATCCGTCAAAGATTAAAGCCCAATTAGGCTGGGAACCTGAGACATCCTTTGAAGAAGGAATTATTGCGACTATAAAATGGTATCTGGAAAATAGTAAGTGGTTAAATGAAGTAACTTCTGGAGAATATGAGAAATATTACAGTAAAATGTACCCTAATAGGGAAAGGGAGTAGGTATTTTGAGGGGGATCATATTAGCAGGGGGCAGCGGAACACGCCTATACCCAATAACCAAACCCATAAGCAAGCAGATAGTGCCGATTTATGATAAACCGATGATCTACTATCCCCTATCTGTTTTGATGCTTGCAAATATAAGGGAAATATTGATTATTTCAACACCGAGGGATTTACCGTTATATAAGGAGCTTTTTGGTGATGGAAGTCAATTGGGAATGTCCTTTTCCTATGAAGCACAAGCTCAACCAAATGGGATCGCAGAAGCGTTTATTGTTGGAGAGAAGTTTATAGGAAATGACTCAGTTGCTTTGATATTGGGAGATAACGTTTTTTATGGCCATGGCTTTTCTGGCATACTACAGGAAATTTCTCTCTTGCGCGAAGGTGCGTGCATATTTGGATATTATGTAAACAATCCGAAAGCATATGGAGTGGTGGAATTTGATGAAGAGGGACATGTGCTATCCATTGAAGAAAAGCCTGAGAAACCTAAGTCCAACTACGCTGTGCCGGGACTTTATTTCTATGATAATAATGTAGTTCAGATTGCCAGAAACCTGAAGCCATCGCCGAGAGGAGAATTGGAGATTACAGACGTCAACAGGGAATATCTCAGGAGAGGCTGCTTAAATATGCAAATATTAGGAAGAGGCTTTGCATGGCTTGATACCGGAACTCATGATTCCTTACTGGAAGCCAGCAATTTTGTCCAAACGGTTCAAAAAAGACAAGGCCTTTATGTTGCTTGTATAGAAGAAATAGCATACAGGAATAGGTTTATAACAAAAGAGCAGCTACATACACTAGCGAAGCCATTAATCAAGACTGAATATGGACAGTATTTAATGAGATTATAGGATTTATTTAGGAAGTACCGATGTCAAATGTATGTAAACATATTCTACCTTCAATCCGATATATTTATTAGCACGCTATATGGAGGGATAAGTATGCAAATAAATGGCATGGATGCCGCTTCTATGATAAAGACAAACACGGATGTTACTGCAGTTGCAAAAGCTAATACCAATACAGTGCAAAAAAAAGGCGATTTGCTGGAGAACAAAAGCATATCAAGCTTGACGGAATTTGATAAAATGACGATGCCTGTGGCTGAAAAGGTACTGATTGATGCCATTGAAAGGGCTAATAAATCCTTGGCAGGCACCAACCGCAAATTTGAGGTTTCAGTGCATGAAAAGACCAACGATATCATGGTAAAGGTTATAAATACGGAAAGCAATGAGGTAATCAGGGAAATACCTCCTGAAAAAATCCTTGACCTCGTAGCTAAGCTATGGGAGCTTGCCGGAATTATCGTGGATGAAAGGAGATGATGGGCATGGCTACCAACAGTTATATCAATGCGATGAGCAACAGGTTCAGGATGACAGGAACCAGCGGTTTAGATGTCGAGAGCATGGTACAGCAGCTTATGAAGGTTGAAAGGCTGAAAATGGACAAGCTTGTCAAGAGCAGGCAGTTGAAAACGTGGATGATGGAAGACTATAGATCTATAACCAACAAAATGAGGGAGTTTTATGATACATATTTCAACATAGCTAAGCCTGCTACCAACTTTACTTCTGCCAGCGCTTTTACTGCATATAAAGCAGTATCTTCCAATTCAGCCATATCAGTTACGGCAGGAAGTGGAGCTACTACAGGTGTGCGCCAGATTACAGTGAAATCGACCGCTTCTGCTGCGACAAAAAACGGAGCTTCAATGCCAGCTTCATTAAAAGGTGCTTCGGCAGTAGATATGACCAAGATGAAGAAGGGAAAACAGTTTACCATCACCTTGGATGGAGTTACAAAAACCATTACATTGGACAAGGATTATTCTTCAGGCACGGTATCAGAACTGGCGGGAGACGGGACAAGCGGCCTGCAGAAGCTGATAGATGATGCTTTTGGAGCAGGTAAAATAAAAGTGGAAGAAGACAAGAATAATCCCGGCGCATTAGTATTTACACCGGCTCTCAAAAGCAGTTCCTTAAGCATAGGAAATGCTACGGACAGTTACCTGTCAGTACTGGGACTGGTAAATGGAAAGAGTAATGCGATTACCAGCGGTGCTATAACGGATTTCAGCGGAACGGAGTTTAAGGATAGGGAGTTCAAAGTACAAATAGGCTCCGGTACTGCGGTTACCGTAAAAATTAATGCAGAGGTCAATAGTATTGACGAACTTATCAATAGTATAAACGACGCTCTCATTGGAACAGAAGTCAAAGTTGACGGAAAGACCAGCAATCTTGGTAAATATGTCAGGGTGATAAAAGACTCCGGTTCATCTGAATCTGACAAGTTGAAGTTTGTAGCCATTGATTCGTCCCAGACGATTAAGCTTCAAAGCAGCGACAATTCCGATGCCGATCTTTTATCAAAGATTGGCATAAGCTCAGGAACGTCCATTAGCAACCTGTCGGGTTCTGTTAATATCAGCGCTTCCGATGCATATAAGAGTTTCAATATAAAGGTTGATGACGGTACTACTGTCAAAACTGTAAACATTTATTTGGACGGCGATTATACCGATTTCTCTGATTTGCAAGCTGCAATACAAAGCCAGATAAGTGACAAAGTATCCGGAGTATCCGGAGTTGAAGTGCGAATTACAGATGGAAAGATCAGCTTTGTTTCTACAGATCAAAATGCTGTAAAGCAGATCACTGTGGAGGCTGAGGATGTCAGGTCCGCTTTAGGGTTTAGCTCATCCCAGACTAGCAGCAACAGGATAAACCTGAACGATACCCTTGAGAATATAAACAAAAGTGGGATTTTAGCTGAGAATTTTAATTTTGGAACAGATGATGAACTGTCTTTCACAATAAACGGCGAGGAGTTTACAGTATCCAAAACGGATACGTTGAGCAGCATAATATCAAGAATCAACAGCAGCAGCGCTGGGGTTACAATAAGGTATGATACGGTAAACAACCGTTTTGCCATCCAATCCAAAAACACAGGAAGTGCTGCCGTTATTGACAATGAGGACAATACCGACGGTGATGGGGGCAACTTCTTTAAAGCCCTTGGCATAACAACTACAACGGATCAGGGAGGAAGTATTACCAGAGGTACCAATGCCAGCCTTACTATAGATGGAGTGGATGTGGAGCGCTCCACCAACGAATTCACCATCGAAGGAGTGACATATAAGCTGCAGGAAATGGCCAGTGGTGCCGACCCAATCAGTGCAACCGTCACGGTATCCTCCAATCCCGATGAGTTATTTGAGAAGATAAAAGGCTTTGTAGATAAATACAATGAATTGGTGGGGCTTATCAATACCAAGTTAAATGAAGAAAGATTCAGGGATTATGAACCTCTTACTTCTGAACAGAAAGCTCAAATGTCGGAAAATGAGATAAAGCTGTGGGAGGAAAAGGCGAGGTCAGGTTTGCTGCGCAATGACAGCACATTGAGCAGTATTTTAAACAACATGAGAAGAGCTCTTTATGACGCTATCTATTCTGACGCTTCTGACAGCGATTCGAAACTGTCTTTGCACCTCAGCTCCATAGGAATAACTACAAGCAGCAACTATAAGGACGGAGGCAAGCTGGTGATCGATGAGCAGAAGCTTAAAAATGCCATAATCAACAATCCTGATGAAGTGGTGCAGCTGTTTGCCAAGGATGATTCTGGGATATCCTATTACAATACCCTTTCCGACTCTTCAAAGAAGTCTGAAAGGTATAAGGAGTCGGGCCTGGCTGTGAGGCTTTCCGATATAATACAGGATAACATAAGGGTTATTGGAAACAGCAACGGACAAAAGGGTGCACTGCTGGAGAAGGCAGGAATGATAGGAGATTCGTCTGAATATACCAACCTTTTATATAAGGAAATAAAATCCTATGATAAAAGTATTTATGAGATGACTATAAAGTTGATCGAAAAAGAAAATAGTTATTACAACATGTTTGCAGCCATGGAAGATGCTCTGAACAAGATGTATTCCCAGAGTAGCTGGCTGGCTGCCCAATTTTCGCAAGGTTAAGATGTAGCAATAATACGGAGGTGTGCTAATAGTGATAAATAACCCCTATGCCCAGTACAAGGAAAATTCTGTTTTTACCGCGACTCCTGAGGAATTGACCCTCATGCTTTATAATGGGCTCGTGAAGTTTATATTGCAGGGGATTAATGCTATAGAGGAAAAAAACATAAAGAAGGCTAACGGTTGCTTAATAAGATGCCAGGATATAATTACGGAATTCAGAGCGACTCTGGATATGAACTATGAAATTTCCAAAAGTTTCGACAGTATTTATGAGTACATGTACAGGCGTCTGGTGGATGCGAATATCAGGAAGGACAAAGCCATATTGGAAGAAGTCCTCGGATATGCGAAAGAGCTCCGCGACACCTGGCAGGAAGCAATGAAGTTGGCGAAACGCGGAAGATAGTAATACCTCCAAAAGCGCAAGAGTAAAATTCTCGTCGCCTGCAATGAGTTGGCGCTTTCCTTGCAGTCTTGTAAATTGCTTAGTTCATGTGTGAATCCATCTGATATAATAGTAGATGGATTCATATTGTTTTAGAGGTCTTAAATTTCACAGGGACGTTATTGATGTCCGGAAGGAGTTATATATGGTGGATATTTGTATAAGAAAAATGATAGAGTTATCGTCAAAAAAATATTCTCTCCTGCAGGACATGCTGGAATTGACCCGGGCCCAGTCCGGGACTATAACAGAGGATGGGATTGAGAATCTGCAAAAACTCATAGCAGAAAAGCAAACTAAGATAGAGGAAATCGACAAACTTGATGAGGAGTTTACCTCCTGCTTCCAGCAGCTTAAGCAGGAATTGAAGGTAGAGAGGCTCGAAGAAATCAATAATGCTTCCATTCCAGGCATAAAGGAACTGAAGGATACTGTCGGGAGGATAATGGAGCTCCTGGAAGAAATAAGAAAGCTGGAATCCCGGAACATTGAGAATGCTGAAAAGTTGATGGATGGGCTGTCAACTCAAATAAAAAAGCTCAATCAGGGTAAGACTATAAATGCAGCATATGGAAAAAATGTAGTTGCAGCACCGCCGTCATTCTTTGTGGACAGCAGAAAGTGAGAAATGAATTTGCCGGGATAATTGCCGAAGCAATATATAACACGAAATTGATTCTTGGAACCGGTAATTCTATTGACATGGGATAAAGCCGGATATATAATAAAAACACTATTGAGATGTAGATTTGCATCGAAACATGAAGAATTAACTTGCTTTTTTATGTTCCGATGCTTATAAGAATATTAAATAAAAAATGCTTTGTTAGGCGAGGCTCCTTTATAGACACATGCTGCTACCCGGAAACGTCGAGAGACGCCAAATGGGTCAACAGGCACTGCCGGATTAAGGTTTTGCTTAATGTAGCTGGTTGGTTAACACCTACGCTATAAAGTGCTAAAGCTCAACGAGGGAAGAAACGTATATATTAATATGTATATTAATTATATTAAGCTTCCACTCGTCTGGAAGTTTTTTGTTTTTATATAGAAAAATAGATAAGATATGATAAATTGCGCAAATTCTATAAGGAGTACAAATAGAAGATTTACATATAGAATTTTACACATTTAAAGGAGGGTGCCGGGTATGATGGAAATATTCAAAAGCAGTGAAAATGGACAGGAACTCTATAGCATAGAAAATATTGAAAAAGGATGCTGGATAAATCTAGTTGCTCCTACGGAGGATGAAATGAACCGTATCCAGAGCTCCCTGGGTGTATCATCCAATTTTTTAAGGGACCCGCTGGATGAAGAGGAAAAGCCCAGAATAGATGTTGATGGCAACCAGACCCTGATTATTGTAGACGTGCCTTATGTTTATGAAGAGAATAAGGAGCTCAAATATGAAACCATCCCTATGGGTTTGCTTGTGGCAGAGGACTGTTTTATTACCATATGCCTGAAGGAAAACACTGTCCTTAGGGTTTTCAGGAGTAAAAAGGTAAAAGAATTCTTTACTTTTAAAAAGACGAGGTTTACATTCCAGATACTTTTTGAGATAGCAAGGGAGTTTCTCACCTATCTGCGGCATATAAACAAGAAGACCGACGATGTGGAAAGAGCGCTTCATAAGTCTATGAAAAATAAAGAACTGCTGAAACTTCTGGACTTTGAAAAAAGCCTTGTGTTCTTTACTACATCTCTCAAATCCAACGAAATTGTGATGGAGAAGTTATTAAGGGGAAAATATCTTAAAATGTATGAAGAGGATCAAGACTTGCTGGAGGACGTAATCATTGAAAACAAGCAGGCTATTGAAATGGCAAATATATACAGCTCCATTTTGAGTGGCATGATGGACGCTTTTGCCTCAGTTATATCGAACAACCTGAATATCGTGATGAAATTTCTGACATCGGTGACGATAGTTTTGTCTGTACCTACGATGATATCCAGCTTCTTTGGAATGAACGTCCCTGTACCGTATGCGTCTAATCCTCTGGGATTTTTCTATGTGTTGCTTATATCTCTGGCAGTATCACTGGTGGTAATATATATCCTATCAAAAAAGGAGATGTTTTGAAAAGCCCATATCCTTTATACGCTATACTTCCGATAGATATCCTTTAATTCACTCCCCTGAATTGAAGGATATTTTATTTATCAGCTCTGATACAACATCGCTTATATCCCGCCCGGAAAAGAAGGAATATATGACAATTGCTATTATTGCTATCAGGGCTAGAATTGCCAGGGTCAGTAAAAAGTTGCGAAATCTATGCTTCTTACGGGATACATAAGTTACTCCGCTGATTTTCATATGCAAATACCTCTCTTGACTATAAACTCATTTAATCTTATTATATTTTTATTTAAATATAATGTAAAGTATGTTTATGTATAGTGACTTTTTGGAGGAAAATATGACTTGCAATATATGTCCCAGAAATTGCTCTGCCAAAAGAAGCAAAAATCCGGGTTTTTGCTGCATGGGAGAAATGCCGGTGGTTTCCAAGGCCTATCTGCACATGTGGGAAGAACCTTGCATAAGCGGTGTGAATGGTTCGGGCACCGTCTTTTTTTCCGGATGCAATTTAAAATGCGTTTTTTGTCAGAATTATAAAATAAGCCAGGAGAATTTCGGAATAGAGATAACTACAGACAAGCTGGCGCAGATTTTTATCAACCTCCAGCAAAAAGGCGCCCATAATATAAACCTTGTAAATCCAACACATTTTGTAAAACAGATAAGGGAAGCTCTTCAAAAGGCTGAAGGGCTCAAGATTCCTGTGGTTTACAATTCCAATGGGTATGAGAAGGTTGAAACTTTAAGAACGATGGAGGGTATGATAAACGTATACCTGCCGGATCTAAAATATTACAATCCCGAAGTTTCAAAAAAATATTCAGCAGCTTCCGACTATTTTGAGGTCGCTACTGCAGCGATTTTAGAGATGTACAGGCAGGTGGGGGGAGTTGTTTTTGATGAAAACGGGCTGCTAAAAAAGGGTATGATAATACGCCACCTGATATTGCCGGGTATGGCGAAACAATCCATTAAAATTTTGGACTGGATAAAAGCAAACCTTCCCGGGGATATTCTAATAAGCCTTATGAGCCAGTATACACCTTATTATAAGGCAGAAAAGCATCCGGAAATAAATAGGAGGATTACAAGGTATGAGTATGATATGGTGGTGAACCACTGCATTAAAATAGGCCTGGACAATGGCTATATCCAGGAGCGGGATTCAGCTGAAGAGGAGTACATTCCCGATTTCAACCTGGAAGGTGTTGATTTCTGAGCAGATTTTTACTTTACTTATTATGTCTATTTTTCTTGCCTATTAGCCATGTGCCATAATTAGCATAAGATGCCAGCATTCTAATAAAGAGCTGGCTTTGCTATTTTAAAGGAATATTAGCAGGGGTTAAGCTGCTGATTTTTCGTGAATATTCTCCAAGAAGGAAGTTTATGTATATAAAGAAAAACAAAAAAATATTTTATAATATGGAAAAAAGTGTAGAAATTTACGATAATATGTGTTATTATAATACTGATCCCTATTTTATAAATATTTACATATAAGGCAATTAACATAAATAATGTAGAATAAATGCTGGGATGGTAGTTTTATATGAATGCTAAACTGTTTGAAGGTAACTACAGGATTCTCTCAACTCTTGGAAAAGGTGGGATGGGCACGGTGTACCTGGCGGAAAACATACGACTGGGAACACTGTGGGCAATCAAGGAAATTACCAGAAAGTCCGGATCTAAAACCGATATGTTTGTAGAGCCTAATATTCTTAAAAAGCTAAATCACCCTGCCCTTCCAAGAATTTTTGACATATTGGAGGATGAAGAATCCATATATCTCATCGTTGATTATATTGATGGAGAAAATCTGGAAGAAATCCTGAAAAGAGAGGGAAAATTCCCGGAAGCAAAAGTAATCGACTGGGCAAAACAGCTCTGTGATGTTCTCAATTATCTCCATACTTTTAAGCCAAACCCCATCATATACAGGGATATCAAACCATCCAACATCATGCTCACAAAAGATGAAAAAATAAAATTGATTGACTTTGGAATTGCCAGGGAGTATAAGGAGGATGCCGGCAGCGATACCGTTTATATAGGAACTAGAGGTTATGCGGCTCCGGAACAGTATGGACTGGGCCAGACCAGTGTGGCCAGCGATATATACAGCCTTGGCATAACCATGTTCCATCTGCTGACCGGTATCAGCCCAATGGACCCATCTTTTGAACTGAAGCCGGTGAGATATTTTGATAAAGACCTTTCTGTGGGAATTGAACGCATAATCAGCAAGTGCACCATGTATAATCCATCTGAAAGATATTCAAAAGCTATGGAGCTCCATACAGCCTTGGAGCAATTGGAAAGTTCTCAAAGGAGTAGCTTTCTGGGGAACTCAGAAGTGAGGTTGGGAGATGCTGTGACACTTTCCACAGCGCCAGAAGGCAGGATCATCAGCTTCAAGAAACTCATCATCACGGTTTTTGACAATGCGGAATTCGCATGCGAGTTGGCTTATACGGCTGCCCGCTGCACAAATCTGAACGTACTGCTGCTGGATCTCGATACCCTAAACGCCACCGCCGACGAATATCTTAATGTACCAAAATATCCGAAAAATATCCGTTCCTTTGAAGAACCACTGGACAATACCGGTCTCAACATCTGCATGGATGCGGCAGATAAGAAGATTTTAACCAGGGAGCTGTTCCTGGAGTCATTGATACAGAAACTGAAGAATTTCTATATACTAACCGGCAATTACAACCTCTCCAACTTTGAATATTATAGTGAAGCGAGCTTAAATACCCTGATTGAAAAAGCTTATGAGCTTTTTGACATTACGATCATTATAACGAACGGCTTTATTTATGATGCTTTTACTCTCATAGCCCTTCGTAAGTCCGATTATAATATAGCTGCGGTAAAGGCAGATAAAATCACAGTCAGAAAAATCAACAGATACCTTGTCTATCTTAAAGAGAAACAGAACATTCCACCGGAAAAGACCAAGTTTGTCGCTTATGAATATAACGGCCGGACTGACCTCAGGAAGGATATTATGAATGAGCTTACAGAAGGAAATTACATAGGTTGGGTGAGCTGCAGCCAGAAACGCCAGGTTTACCGGAATATGAGGCCGACGTATGCCAAAAACATGGATAAAAAAATCCGGAACGAATATATCCACATTCTTTCCAGGTTCAATATCGTACCCAGAAGGACATTGCTTGGCACCATAAGGGACAGCTTGACTCTGGGAATGAGAAAGCTCAGGAAGGCATTTGCCATGAGGAGAAAGGCAGAGAATGCCTGAATCATAGGAAATCAAAAGACTAGGAGGAAAGCAGAATATGCCGGTAGTTCAAACCTTGAACAAATGTGATGAAAGTATTGTCCACCCGGGAAAAAGCTCAGTGAATGATCTGGTAGAAAAAATCACTTTTGATATATTGAGAGAAATACCTCAGCTGGTAGTGGAAGTGGAATCCGGAAACCTCGATAAAAGGATGCTGGAAAAAGAAATTATCAGAAATATTGATAAAAACAAGTACTTTTTAGGAAGCAGCAGGGAAGAGCTGATAAGAAAAGTCTTTGATTATATGTTCGGATACTGGGATCTGGAGCAGTATATTCAGGATGAGAGCATAAGTGATATCGACGGGATACGGTATGATTATTTCACTGTAAAGAGAAATGGTATAAAAGAGGAGATTCCTCTGAAGTTTTCCACAGAACAACAATTTGATAGTTTCTGCAAGCTGGTTGCTATAAGAAATGGCGGGATATTAAATGAAAATGACAGCCACTGCCGGGTGACGGATGAGAAAAATCGCCTCAGGATAAATGTTTCCATCCGGCCCAGAAATATCACCGGTCCTGCTATAAATATCAGAAAGCATCCAAAAGAGAGCCCCGGCTTGAAGGAGTTGGAGCAACAGGGCATGATGGATGGAAGGCTAAGGGCATTCTTTGAAGAGCTGGCTTGTTCCAGCGCCAATATTGTGTTCTGCGGAAAAGGTGCTGCAGGCAAGACCACACTTTTGAGGGCGCTGTCCAAATCCTTTGATTCTAAAGAGCGGGTTCTGGTATGCGAATCGGATTCGGAAATCTATCCTGATAACCCCAACTTCATTGTGCAGAGAATAAAGAAGAACAATGAGGGAGGCAAGGCGATAACGTTGAGAGATTTAGTGAAAGACGGCTTGACCATGTCCCTGGACACATATATCATCGGGGAGATTGTAGGGGACGAGGCCTGGGAATTTGTTAAAGCTGGGCTTACAGGGCACAGAATATTGGCAACCACCCACTCCCAGTCTTCGGAGGATGTATTTGACAGACTTATAACTTTGATAAAAAGCGCCAATGTGGATCATACGGAGAAAACTCTGAGGAGGATGCTGGCTTCCAGCATTGATGTGGTAGTGCTTCTGAAAAAATTCAAGGTGGTTGAGGTAATCGAGGTTATTGGCTATGACGAACATAAGGATACTATAAATACAGCCTGCTTGTTTGGTTTCAACATACTTGAGGAAGACGAGGAGAGGATATCGGGAGAATTTGTGCAGCACGGGGAAATCAGTGGCAAACTGGGGAAGAAAATGATGAAAAAGGGGTAATCATTTTGAAAGAGTTCATAAAATTATTATTAAGTGATGTACGTCTTTCATTAATTTTCGCCTTACTGGTTTTATTGACCATAGTGTTGATTATGCTTTTGATACCGTATATACATATGAGCGGCATTAAAGGATACCTGGACTATGGCATCAGCAAAATGAATGATATTTACAATGAGAAAAGGCTGTTAAACCAAATAAAGAAATATTCAAAGAACATAAGCATAAAGATGAGCATCATAGACAGGATTGAGCTCACCTTGATTGACAAATCCAACATCAGAACCTATATACCTTTTGTAAACTTCTATTCTCTGGCAATTCTCTCGGCGGCTCTGTTCATTGTAACTTTCAAACCTGTTTATGCTCTATTGTATTCTCTTCCATCCACGTTCATAATCTGCAGCCTGTGTGCATGCTTTCCATACCTTGTGCTGGAAATATGGGGCAGGTACAATTCAGAAAAGGTGAGAAGGCAGCTTGCCAGTTTTATAAGTACATTGAACCGCTGGTGCGCAGTAAAGGAAGACATAATTTATGCCTTTGAAAAGTCTACGGATTCCGGATTAGGGGAACCTTTGAGAACGTATATAAAAGATGCAGTTATACAGGTTAAAAGGGGCTTGGATGTCCAGGAAGCCCTGGAATTGCTTCAAATGAAGGTGGATAGCGAACAGTTCAGGGATTTCATACTGAATATCAGGCAGAGCATAAAACACCGGGGAGACATCAGGAAGCTGCTTACCAATATGGAGGATGAGTTTTACAGGCTGGAAGAGGAGTATACACGGCGCAAGATATCCTCCTACAGGGACAAATTCCTTATATATGGGACCATGATAGCTGTGCTTGTGGTAGCATACTTTTTCCTGAAATTTAATCCCAACGTCATGCAGTTTTATCTGTCCACCTCCAGGGGAAGGGCGTTGATCACAATATTTTCAATAATGTATTTTACTGCTTTCATATCATCCTTGAGGATTTCAAGATTTGATTACTAAACCGGGGGTGAGCTGCCATTGAAGGACCTTGTCGTTTCTATCCATAATCAAGGTGCTATTTTTACCATGATACTGATTCTGGATGCAATATTGGCGATTATCATCGCTCCCAGGCTGTACCTCATACTGAACAGGCATCTGGTTGAAGCTCTGGGGGGCCGGGGGGAGAAAAAACGTCCATACCAGAGATATGCCGGGTATGTCAGGAAGTATATTGAAAGATATGGCAGCAGAGCAAATAAGGATAATTTTTTTACCCGATTGTTTCGCAAAGCAAAGGCAGAAGTTAAAAGATGCGGTTATTACAGCAATTTGGCTGCCTTTATGTATATATTCCTGCGGTACGTTTTGCCTGTAATAGTATTTATCCTTGGGCTTTTGCTGAACTACCCGAGAGTGCTTCCGGCAGTTTCCGGTGCTGTCCTGATATTTCTGCTGGTGAACTACAGCATGCGAAGGATGAGACAGAAGCTGGAAAATGAATTCAAATATTCCGCCTACAAGATATACCGATATCTCCACAACCAGATATCGTCGGGGGTGAGCGTTACGGATGCTATAAAGACCGTCTACAAGGTGGCGGACGACAGCAAGCTCCAGGACAACCTCATACTGCTGGCAGCCCGTTATGCCAGGACTCTGGATATAAACTCATCGCTGGAGGAGTTTAAAAGCAATTATTCCCTACAGGAAGTGGAAAGCCTGTGTGTAGCCTTGAAACAGGGAATAGAAACCGGTGATAACAAGGATATACTGGAAAGGCAGGAAAAGCTCATGTTCAGCCAATATTTCAACTACATACAGGCGGAGACGGACGCATGCCGGAGAAAAAGGACTTTGATCACCGCTGTCTATGCTTTGATCATCATAATAATGCTGTCAATTCCCATGATAAATGACGCTGTTGATGCGGTGGGAAAGATTTTCGTAGGATGAATATGTGGAGAACGGCCCCGATTATTTTTGATGCCGGAAGTATTTTTGGTGTTCCAGCAAAGGTGAATTGCAGTTCAAATAACTCTATGAAATTGCGGTGTTCCAAATCTGATAAAAGCTTAATTGCAAATATATAAAAGATTAACATATCAAAATGGAGGGATTAAAATGTTTGATTGCTTTAAGGTCAAGCACCTTGTTAAAAGCAAAGTGCGCAAGCTTAGGAGAGACGAAAGGGGGCAGAGCTTTACCGAGCTCGTGATATTGATATGCGTAGGACTGATAATTGCAGCGTTTATCATCGTGCCTAATCTGAAAGCCTTTGCTGTTACTATTGTAACTGGCCTTTCCAGCTGGTGGACCAATACGATATCAAAAGTGCTTTTCCCGACCTCTTATTGATCCGGAAGGAGGGCTGTCATTCTTTTGCGGCCCTCTCCCATGTTGGGAAAGGGCTTTGCGAATCGAAAATTCAAGTGGGAAAGTCCTTATTTGTGCTTGGCTGTTAAATCACTTATTACCTTCGCGGTTCAGATATGGATTTCCGCTCATATAGATTTAGAAAGGAACTATTTGAGAAAGAATGATATGCAAAGGAGGATGGGGGGAATGGAAAGACCTATCATTGCAGGCATTATAATTGTTTTCTTGATTGCCATAGCCGTAGGCATTATTGAATATTTCGTACCCCTCAATGCACGGTTCGAAATGAACAGCGACTGCAGAAAAGCATTGCTTCTTGTTGAACAGCAGGCTGGGCTTACTGAGGAAGATAAAAACAAGCTGCGGGAAGATCTGGCTGAGGATGGTTTTAAAAATATTGTGATTACCGTCACCGGAGGCTCTGCCCAGGGAAGCAAGATTACACTGCGTGTTGAGGCTGATTTTGAGTATCCAAAGCTGGTTGACATATTTACACGCAACATGGTGTTGCAAAAAGCAATATATGAAAAAACGACAACCGTTAGAAAGGTAGTAAACTGAATGAAAAATAGGCTGAGGATCTTAATCTGCAGGGAAAAAGGCGATGCTGTAACCGATGTCCTGCTTTTTGCCTTCATATTGGTGTTTGCAATATTTCCGGTGGCTTCTGTAATATTGGAGAAGTACATAGCCATGGCAAAAGGGCAGCAGATACAGGATGCTCTTGATATCACGAATGTGGCGGTATATAATGCGATGAGCCTTCAGGCTGCCAGCATGGCTTCGGTGGATTTTAACAGCGCGGAAGCAATGGACATTTATAGGGAGCTGTTGGCGATGAATATGAAGCTTGACAGCGACCTTGCCCCACTGCCAGGCTCAATTGCGGAAAGTAATGTGGTCATAGAAGAACTGCACTTGTATACCGGGGGCTTTCCGATCAACTGCTCGAAGGGTAAGCTGCTGAACCGGCCTACAATTCACACCTGTGTAAGCGTGCCTGTAAGGCCTTCCCTGTATAGAGCAGTTTTGCTCCAACTCATGGGGAAGGAATATGTGGAACTGAAGGTTCATGTGGATACGGAACTGCCTGTAAACAGATAGGGGGGATATCTTATATGAAGCGGCTATATATGGCTTTAATCGTTGCAGTGGCGATAGTGGCGCTTGTGGCAACTGAGGTTGTGATAATCAGGAGTTTATCTAACTTTGAACCAAAAATACCGGTGGTGTATGCTAAAAGGCAAATTTTGCCGCAAGACGAAATAACAGCCGACATGGTGGAAATAAAGAACGTGAATATAAGTTATGCTCATAAACTGGCTGTCAGGAGGTTGGAGGATGTCGTAGGGCAAAAGGCCAGAGTGGCAATAGAAAGCGGCGAGATGATATTATCCAGCAGGATTGGTTATGTGGATGATATTCCGGCTATTGAGCTTAAAAAAGCCGAAAACAGGCTGTTTACAGTAGAATTTAAGCCCGATCAGGCCAATGGATGGTGGCTTCTGGTGGACCAATATGTAGATATACTGTATGTGCCGGACGAAGAACCGACCATTGTCGTGGCACAGGCTTCAGCACCCCAGGATTCCCAGAATCAGGCGCGGCATGGATATGATGAAAGCAAGGTGGTAAGGCTCAGCAACATCCGGGTAGCGGCAATTATAGACGAAAGAGGAAACCTTTTATCCAACGGCAAAAGGGATATTGTGCCTCGGTATGTGAGCTTTGAGGTGGATGACAAGCAGGATGCATTTTTGGCTTATGCAAAAAGCCATGGCAGGCTGGAGATATCTGTGCGGCCATCGAGGAAATAAGGTTGAAAGTGGAGGGGTACCGCCGGTAAGCGATGCTGCCTGTTTGATTCATGGATTGAAGCAATCTGAAATTAGTTCATTGATGGAGGAGGATGTATATGATAAAGCAAAAAAAATTCAAGGTATTAACCGGTATATTGCTCATATTTGCAATATTGAGTTCATTGACTTTAAATGTATTTGCTGCAGATGAAAGCAGCACGGTAACAGGTATGCGGATGCAGCCGTTAATAAATGAGCTGGCTAAAATGACCCAGGAAGATATTGATGCCAGCATAGCCAAATTCACTGACATAAGCAAGCACTGGGGAAGGCAGGAAATAGGCAAGCTTACTAAGTTGGGCATCCTTGCCGGTGTGGGCAACAACAAATTTGACCCGGAAGGGGATATGTCGGTGGCAGCCTTTTTAAAGGTGGTAGTATTGACCCTGGGACATAAAATATCTCAGCCGGTGAGCGGCTATTGGGCGGCCCCATATATTGAGCAGGCCAAAAAGGACAGGCTTATCGATGAAAAGGAGTATACCGACTATAACAAGCCTATCACCAGGGAGCAGGCGGCCAAAATCATATACAGGGCGGCAACCTTGTTCCGTCCGGCAGTAGAAAATGTCGGCTATGTAAATGTAATGAGAAACAGGGTAAAGGACTATGCAAAGATAGGGGACGCATACAAGGACGACTTTATGAAAGCATACATAATGGGATATTTTGTGTTGGACAATACAGCCCTTTGCAACCCTAAAGCAAAACTTACCCGTGCCCAGGCTTGCACCATAGCCATAAGGCTTTTGCAGTCAGACTCCCTGCCGGAGTTTGAACCGATGGAAGGCGAATATTTTATAGATAAATACGGTGAGATATGTTATCCGGCTGGCACGGATGAAGGTGTTAAAGCTATAAATTTTGTAGAGAAAATTTTGAGTAAATCTAAAGGGTATTTAGATAAAACCATATATTCAACTGCAGGGATATATAGATTTTATAAGAATGAACAGGAGAGGAAAACAGATCCGGTAACTGGCACAGATTTTAGTCTTTGGATTAAAAACGATATAAATATATATCCCGCAAACTGGATATATGAATTGAACATATTTGACACAAATGAAACAAAGCAGTACCATATGGAATTTTTAAAGGAACTGTTCAAGTATATATTTGAAGACAAATATGAGGATGCTATTAAGGAATTAAATGCCGTGTTTTCAGCCAACGGAAAGGAAATAAATAAGGAAGTAAAGCTGGGTGATAGATATATCAGCATTTGGGGCGGAGGCAGCATAGGAGGAAATGGTTATACAATAGCCATAACATGCAGAGGCGGCCTGTCCTTTGAAGATTTCAAAAAGAAACATCCTGAGTGGTAAAGTGGGTGAGGTCTCCTATGAATCGAATTAAACGACCAATAGCGTTTCTTTTGATTATGTCCATAATAGCTTCCCTTCAAATTATTATTTCCTATACCGGTGGCATCGAAGTTTTAGCAGCAGAGCCTAAAGAAGAGCCTAAATATGAAATAGGGATGGACAAAATAAGGGTTTCCAATGGAACGATGGGAGTTTATGCCCCGGAGGTATACAATGTTTCAAACCCGAATGCCGATACCAGCGCCAAGGCATGGAATACTCTTAAATCCTCTGGGCAGCTGCCGGAATTTGTAACTTCTCCTTACGTTCAAGTCGGAGGGAAAAAGTATGGCTTTAATTTCAAGCTTTGGAACGATAAGCACATCGTTGTATACGGCAAGGCCACCGATGTGGGGGTAAATCCCAGGTTGACAGCAGTTAACGGTTACAAGGACTGGAAAACAAAAAAGGATGATCCTACATGTGGACAATACTACGCTAGAGGGGGAGAAAGGGGAGAATACCGGTATCATGGTTATGATGCCTCCGGAAACCTGTATTCCAACACTTCCTTTCCCATAGACGGTGTAGGAAAGAACATGAATGAATACAAGTGGATATATAAGCCATGGGATAATAGGATTGTTGAAATAAGTGACTGGAATGATTATGCATTGCAGTATTATGATATGGATATTCGTCAAGGCAAGCAGCCTTCGGAAGAAGCGCAGACGCTAGCCGAATGGATCTCCAAAGGCTTTTATAAAGACGAAGCCGATACCAAAACCAAGCAGCCCATAACTACCCTGGACTGGAGCAATGCCGAAGCGCCTGACGACTTATCGGGAGTCGTTTCCAGCTATAACGGAAGGTTGGCATATAATTACGCCAACGTGATGTCGGCTCCAACTCCTTTATATCCCGGTGAAGCAAAAATGTGGATAAGGGCCCAGGATGGCACATATCGCTATAGAACGGCTTTTATACCGGCTTTTGGTGATAAGCTAAAAAAAGGAGAAGTTTCAGCAGAGATCGTTGTGCTGACTAACGAAATGCAGGATATAAGTATCAGAGACTGGGATGATTCCGACGATTATAAAAAGCATCTGAATGAAACGAAAAAAGTTGAATTACAGGTCATAAGCACCCTACCTGATAAAGACATATTCAACGACCCGATAAAAAAGACCATATACTTCAACAGAAATGACATGGTGGCAGGGGAGGACGCATGGAGGATTAATCTTACGGATAAAACCAACCTTGGCGGTGTGCCTAATGCCAGCTGGGACAAAAAATCCCCATATTATGTGGACTGGCAGGGCGATGGCAATGCTCATGGCCGGGCTACCTTCACAATAACCATGAAAGTATCGGATATAATAAGGGCATATAAGGAAGGAAAAACCGGGATAGAGGTATCCTATAAGGCAACTGCAAGGTTTTACAGCAAAGAAAATAAGTCGGAGCCTACTGAAATAAGCAGCAGTGTTTATACCTACCATATACCATTTGAGGTGAAAGAAGGCCCTCCTCCCCCTCCTCCACCTCCTCCTAAGGAAGAAATAGAAGAGGAAGTGGATCCGCCGGATTTTATAAACCCCGATGTATACCTTCCTGAACCGGCTTTTGACATAGTGCCATATAAGCCAGAGGACAGGACTGAATATAAGGATGCTAAGGGCGGGGCTGTAGATATAGTAAGCAAAAAGGTTTATGTGGACGGTGATCCGGTAAGCTATGATGAATTTTTCAGTGGTGAATTTGTGTTCGGAGAGTGCGGATATGACAGGCTGGCAAACATAATAGTTGTATATACGGCATCGGATGGTTCGGTATCCTATACCTCAAGATGGATAAGGGTATTGAACACCAAGCCCAGGGTGCAATTTATCTTCTCCGGTGATTACAAGCAGAACAGAAAGCAGTCCGTCGAAAACACATCACCGCTGGCCAACACAAAAGAGGTCATTGAAACATACCCCATAGTAAAATATGAATGGACGGTGGAAGCAGTTGGGGGAGGGGCTTCCAACACAGCCATAAAAAGCGGAACTCTTACCGACATGTACCGGGAGTTTACCTTCAAAGAGCCGGGTTCATACAGAATAACCCTGGTAGGAACTAATACCCTGGGACGAGTATCCGATCCCTATGTATTGGATTTTGAAATTCTACCGGATACGCCGCCGGCAGTTATATGTGAGCTTAACAATGTATCCGTTGCCAGGGGCGAAACTATAAAATCGTATTTCTTTGAATCGGTAAGCACTGACGGCGACAGCATTGAGAGTACAACAGTACAGCTTTACCATGATGCCGACAATGACGGTGAGCCGGAAACCCTGTTGAAAACCTGGAACAACGTTGCCAATGGGGAATTCCCCGAATATACCGTTTCAAAGCTGGGCATGTACAGGTTTAAGATTACTTCTAAGGAAAAGATGCATGGAAGCTTTATCGACGGACATGTTACAGCTGCCGATGCCCAGGTAAAAGTAATCGAAAGGGATTTCTGGGTTGACAACTATGTACCGCAGACGGATATATACACCGATGTGCCCATGGAGAGGGCACAAGTGGATGTACATATCCTGACCGACTCCCAGCTGGCGCAGCAGAAAATTGACCATGTAAAAAACGGAAGGATGGATCTCAATAACTACCTGAGGATGTATAATTTTAATCCTGTAGTTGAGCATTGGGATTTAAAGACATACACCTATTCCCAGTCGGCAAGCGCTAGCAGGAATACCGGTACATCATATCCTCCTTCCAGCGTATACTACTCAAGCGGTGGGTATTCCGGAACATTGTCCAGGACAAGCGTAAGCGATAACGGAAGCTACCAGGATTTCGGCCACTATGAGGAAAGGGAAGAATCAAAAACCGCAACAAGTACAGCTGGTGGATACAACTATAATTATTACAAATACACAAATGGTAGTTGGGTCGAGACTGGTTCTAGCGGCTCCGATACCCCTACCATAAGCTATAGTGATGCCGATGGATTTACCGGAACTTTAGAAAAAAGGAATGTCGAAAAGACATATGATAGCGGAGTACCTTCGGGAGAGGCTGAGGAAGGTGCTACATATACAAGGGTTAGATATTATACCGCATATTATTCCGGTACTGTTACAAGAAAGGTGCAATACTGGGTATCGGATTGGCAATGGGTTCCTAACTATACAGGCTTTTATAGCGGAACTATTTACAAATATGTAAAGGCGCCTTATATCGATCCTTTCCGGGCAACATCGGAAAAGTATGTGATATATATAAGCGATGGAAAAATTAATGATATGCCGGATCTTCAAAGTGTATTGAGCAAGTCCGGAGCAAAGCTCATATTGATAGGCAGCTCTGCTGCTGCATCCCAGGTTTCATCGGTCAAATATATACCGGTTACAGGGGACATAAGCGCAGATATAAACAATGCTCTCAACTTCATAGTTGAAACCATTCCGAAAAAAGATGGGTACTATGTTCTGGCAGGGGTTGACACTATAGACTTTAAGGTTGATGATTTCGACCAGGAGAATGACCCGATAGTTGAGGCTAAATTCCTGTATGTCCAGGATGCCAACTACTTTGACAATACTCAGGGCTTGGATAGCTTTGCAGTGCCGGAGTTCAGCCAAACCAGTGGATGGACAACAACAAAGGCCACAAAGCTCAATAAAGTGGGCAAATACAATATTTACAGGAGGATAAAAGACCAACCTTCCACCGATCCGAGGTTTGCCGGTTACAGCTATTATTCCGGAACACCGTATATTACGGTCTATGCCCACAGGAAGCCTATAGCCCTGGCTGAACTGCAATGGACATTTGACAAAACCACCACAACATACAACACCACCTGGGCGGACAAGTCCTATGACTTGGATCATCAATACAGCAGGGCGGATAAGGGTATAGTGGAAAGGAAAATCAAGTTCCGTCAGGTAGGCGCCGACTGGAACTATTACATCCCGGCAAAGCTTTCTCCGGGCAATTATGAGCTGGAGTACTATGTCAAAGATGTAGAAGGTGTATGGTCTGATCCCTTTAGAATGAACTTTACACTTTTGGCCAATCCGGCGCCGACAGTTGACGCAACCCCTACAAGTGTAGATTGGACAAATGCCAATGTAACCTGTACTATCACGGCCAGCGATCCTTCGGGGGATTATGCCTACACTAACTATATGTGGAGCACATCAACCACAAAGCCGACTTCCGGCTGGACAATGAATATCGCCGGCACATTTAATGTAACACAGTCAACGCAAGGTGTATGGTATCTGCATATGGAAGCGTTCGATTACGGCGGAAACAGATTTTACCGCATGAGAGGGCCATATAAAATAGATAAGACACCACCTTCGGCAGTGTTTAACCCCAATTCTGCTTCCTGGAGAAACACTAATGTAAATGTGGTTATCGATCCTTCGGATACAGGCGGCAGCGGCATTAAACAATGGAGGTACAGGAAGTCCACCGATAACGGCAGCACCTATGGGGAATGGAGCAATTATGTAACAGGGGACACAAACTGGACTGTAGTCGTTGATACTACCGGTCTTAACAAGATACAGGCAGAGATCCAGGACAATGCCGGTAATATTGGCTATGTAACATCAGGAACCTATTATATAGACAAGATAGCCCCTACAATAACTGCTAACCCTGCAACATTGGAAAGCACCAATCCGGTCACCGTGGCGGTGACATCTGTTGATACTGGAGGAAGCGGATTAAAACAGACTAACTACAGGTGGTCAACTACTACTGCAAAACCCACAAGCGGATGGTCAACATCAACTGCCGGCAGTTTTACTACTTCCCTTACTATAGAAAATGTTGCACATTACCTGCATGTTGAAGCTTTCGATAACGCCGGCAATTCGACCTACAGAGTTTTCGGGCCGTATATATATAATCCTGTAAAAATCACCAGCGTAACCATATCCGGCTATTGGAATCACTGGCGCGGGCAGACAGACCTATTGGGAAAACGCATGACCAATGAGCCTCATAGGTTCCTTAGCCTTGAAAAGGTCAGAGTAGAGGTAACGACGATAGGTAATCCCGAAAGGATAGAAGTGAGATTCAGCCCTGAACTGGAAGCTATGATGTATGTTGATCCTAAGGGCAACAGATATGATTACAGGGAGATGGTGGGCTATTATGTGGGATTTCCCTACCAGCCTGCTGTTAATGACAATAAAGCAGTGTGGGAATACATCCTGCCGCTGGCTCCAAGTACCAAAGACTGGGACAACAATGTGTTGAGGAGCCCGTACTGGATGAAAGTAACGGCATACAAGGGAAGTTCCTCCGACACTTATATGATCACAGATATAAATATAACCGGCAATGTATATGATTTGATATACATACAGCCGGTAGATTAGTTGGATATGCACCATGCTTTTTGTAGAACCCTTTTGGGAGGAAAGTCTGTTTACCCCTTGCCTGAGATTGCTGTTATGATAAAATATTAATCAGTAAGTTCAATCAGAAATAAACATAAACGGTTCGGAGGGTCATATAATGGATGATAAGATTTTAGAATTGTTGACCAGGATGTACAGTGAATTCACAAACAGGTTTGAAAGTCTGGAGAACAGGTTTGAAGGTCTGGAAAAGGATTTTAACGAATTCAGGAAGGAAACCGATGACCGGTTTAGAAAAATTGAAACTATTCTGGAGAGTGAAATAAAGCCTGATATAAAGGCCTCTTTGGAAGGCTACCAAATGGTATATGAAATGCAGAAGGAACAGGCAAAGCGTTTGGATTCCATCGAGGAAAAGCTTGAAAAGCAGGATGTTGAGATAACTGTAATAAAAGGCGGAGTAGAGAAAAGGGTTAAGTAGCTGTAGTGGTCGGCTTCGGTCTGAATTACAAATTTTGGGGAGTAGTAAAATGATTGATTTCCTAATTTATCAGAAGATTCTTGGTATAAGCCATTTTTTCTTGGCAGTATAACCGGTAAATAGTAATTATTATAGTAAAGATTTTTATATCCATCGTTTTTTTCTTTAAGGCTTTTAATGATGCTTTCTCCAGGCATTTCATTCCCGGTACCCATCTGTATTACGGCGTATGTTATAACTTTTGCATCTTTGATGCTAACAGGCATATATCGTATTTTTCTTTTGGCAGATGGCTCATCGCTTTGATAGGGGGCAATTTATAAATCATGAGATTATTAGCTTGTTAGCAGGCTATCATCCATGCATAAACCTGCTATTGAGCTACAATAGACTTTTTGTAGATTCGTCAAATCCATGCTTATAACATCTTAGAAACTCTTATGTAGTGCTAAATTGCATGCAATAATGAAAAGCTCAGAATTCTTGGTGTTCATTTACATACATGACATCTTTTGAAGCTATCTTTCAAACTAATTTTTAGACTATCTTTTTAAACTATCTTTTAACCATCTTTTAAACTATCTTTCATAACCACACGCTCAGTTGACATAAATTTATAATGTGAATTGGAGACAAAAATGCATGCTGTAGTAAAATGTAGCTAAATATATTATAATAAATGTAATGTTTGAGAATAGGGGGATCGGTTGTATGGACATGGATAAAGATGTGTCTGTTCTTCCAAAGGCTTGGGAAAGCTTGCTCAAATCTTCGGATTATCTGCCAGTGATAGTCAAGAGCATTGAGAGGGTGCATGATACCAGCTGGTCTATGGAGCCGAATATCCATGACTTTTATGAAATGGTATATATGAAAAAGGGAAAAGCCGTTTTTGAAATTTCCGGCCAGCCTGCGCCCATAGGACCCAATGACATAATCATTATAAAACCGAATCAACCGCATAAATTCATTGTAAAATCGGAACCGGGATGCGAATTCATCGTTTTGAGTTTCAAGTTTGCCGGTCAGATGCACAGCGATTATTCGGAGGTATCCCTGGGGGATTTCCTTAACTTTGTAAGCGGACGGGAATCCGGACCTTTTATTTCCCTCAAGGTAAGCCAGAAGAATGATATAATATTGCTGTTAAACAGGATTTTAAAGGAAAGGGAAAGCCAGGAAATAGGCAGTGAATTTTTGAATTACCTCCTTGTGCTGGAATTGTTTGTGCTCATTTCAAGAGCGCTGAAAATGGAATGGGAGAACAGCATAAAGGACAAGAGCCCCAAGCTTAAGGAACTGATCCGGATTGCGGTAAATTATATAAACAACAACTTTGAAAGGGATATTTCCCTGGGAGATATAGCAAGGTTCGTGTTTCTGAGTCCGAGCTATTTTACAAGGGCTTTCAAGGAAGAGGTGGGCATAAGCCCTATAAATTATCTGCTCAAGGTTAGGATTGCCAGGGCGGAGGAGCTGCTTGTTGAGACAAACCTTAAAATAAGCGATATCGCGCTGAGCGTAGGATTTTCAAATCAACAGAGGTTTAATGAGATTTTCAAAAAATATGTTAAGCAGACACCCCTTCAGTACAGAAAGCAGGAAAAGGAAAAGATTCTGAACCGGCGAGGATAAAAGAGAAGATTCTTAAGCAGATCAGGGGAGGGATCAAGTTAACATAATACTTAGCCGAAAGCCTGTGACTTTAGTCACTGGGATGAAGGCCTGTCTTGATCTCATGAAACAGTTTACAGCTTTAGAAGGTTGCTTTTATGAGGAAAATAAGAGGAAATTGTCAATTAAATCAATTAGTTATAAATCAGCTGATAGTACGGAAGTCGCAAGGTAAAGCAAGCCTGCGGCTTTTTTCATGTTCAAAAGCATCATGTCTTTGAGCTTTTATTTCTATTAATATTGAATCTTTTCCATAGCAGATAAAGTAAATAAAAAAGCGAACCAACACCGGATGATCGCCGCTAATGATGGGCAACATAATTACACAGCCTTCCTGTGCGATGAAGTTTAGCAATTTGATTGGCATTCATGGATTTCCTTTTTGGATGGGAGGATGATATTATAGATAACAAGAAACCTTTTAAAAGAGTAGGAACCCACAATGGAAAATTCCATGCCGACGAGGTGTTGGCGACTGCAATTCTTAAAGAAATATATGACATAGAGGTAGTCAGAAGCAGAGACCCGGAGGTGTTAAGCAGTCTGGAGCTGGTATATGACGTGGGAGGCGGCGAGTTCGACCATCATGACAATGATAAAATTTATCGGGAAAGCGGCACCCCCTACGCAGCTTGCGGCTTAATATGGAGGAAGTTCGGGAGAGATGTGATAAGAGCCAGGGATAGTTCCCTGACGGAATCTGATATAGACTGGGTCTTCAAGCAAATTGATGCGGTCTTGATGGAAGGGGTGGATGCCAACGATAACGGAGTGAAGACCAGTGAAACCATTATTCCCACCATGTGCATATCAACCATCATTTCAGGCTTCAATCCGCCATGGTATTCGCACAAGGACGAGGATGATGCTTTTCATGAAGCAGTGAGCCTGGCATCAATGGTTCTTGACAATACTATCAATCAGCAATTTTCAATCATAAAAGCGAGAAGCAAAGTGATTGAGGCTTACAAAAACCGCACCAAGCCCCAACTGCTGGTTCTTGATCAATATTGCCCATGGGGAAGGATACTTCAAGAAATCGACACCGAAAAAGAGGTGTTATTTGTTGTGTACCCCAACAGGGAAGGCTATGCCCTTCAGACGGTGAGAAAGGAAGGCGGCTCCTTCGAATCCAGAAAGAATTTGCCGAAAGAGTGGGCTGGAAAAAGGGATGAGGAGCTCGGTAAAATTATAGGCATCGATGATGCGGTATTCTGCCACCCTGCAAGATTCATTGCCGGAGCGAAGTCCTTCGAAAGCATAATGAAGATGGCGGATATAGCGATCGACAGGCGTCCGGAAATTATTATCCCGAAGATCCTAAAAGCACCAAAAGACTTGAAGTCATCGAAAACTTTGAAAGCATTTAAAAATCTGTTCGGAAAGGTAAAAAACAAATCAAGATACAAAGTTCGGATAAGGATATAGAAAAAAGCCCTGGAGAAACCCGGGCTTTTTTTCTAGTCATTGGTAGCCATTCTGTCAATGGGTCCGTTGTCTGCCGCAATTTCCTGAAGCTCAAAAACTGAAATGGGAAACATGGGAAGTCCCACCACATAAGGGGTGATTTCATACGTCTGAAAATACACCACCAGAGCCTTGTCGGCGATATAGTAGTCCTGGTTGGGGCTTATACCTTTAAAGTTGTCCAGCAGTGGTATATCCCTTTCCGCA
This sequence comes from Clostridium thermosuccinogenes, assembly GCF_002896855.1. Classification (NCBI taxonomy): domain Bacteria; kingdom Bacillati; phylum Bacillota; class Clostridia; order Eubacteriales; family Clostridiaceae; genus Clostridium; species Clostridium thermosuccinogenes. The sequence goes on from NZ_CP021850.1 coordinate 186,250, forward strand.
ATCTGCTTTCTTATGTTCTCCGAAATCAGGCTTACATAATCACTGCCCGGCTTAAACAGATCACTTAATTGATATTCCCTTCCTGTCTGAATGTCAAAAGTGAGGGACTTGATCACTGTCAATCCATGGGCAGCCATGGGTGGGTAAGAATAATTGCCGATATTTAGGCTTAGTATACCCCTTAAATTGGACTTTAGTTCGTACCAGCCTGTAACTTGGGTTTGTGGGTTCTCATAATATCCCTGTTGAGCTATAAGTTGAATGACAAGGTTATAAATCCTGTTGTTTATGCTCTGCTGCACTGCCATGTTTGGAAGTCCTGACACAACAGGATAAAAGAGGTTCATATTCGGCATCAAAAGCCTGCGGGTGAACACCATGACCGGCGGCATCACTGTATTCATCACCGTACTCATAACTATCATTTCTGCTCCGTCAAAAATAATCCTGATGTAAGTTTATTCCTACCGGGCGGAAAATGTGCTCGGTTACCACCGGGATGCAGCAAAAATTGAGGAAACAGGTCTTCTATGTCCGCAGACTGTTATATATGCTTATGATGGCGCATATATCAAAAAACGTGAAAAAACCGTTCAATTGTCAATAAGTATCGGGAAGAAGACAGAGTGATAAGCATGTATAATCTATTTAACAATAAGGAGGGTTTTATTATGGGCATGACGATGACACAAAAAATACTGGCTGACCATTCCGGACAGAAAAGCGTCAAGGCAGGTCAGTTGATAAGCGCCAAGCTGGATATGGTGCTGGGCAATGATGTCACAACTCCTGTGGCAGTCAAAGAGTTCAGGAAAGCAGGGCTTAACAAGGTTTTTGATATAAATAAAATCGCTATAGTACCGGACCATTTTACTCCGAACAAGGATATCAAATCTGCCGAGCAGGTTAAGTTTATCCGGGAGTTCGCCAGGGAAATGGGTATTGTTAATTTCTTCGAGATAGGCCAGATGGGAGTGGAGCATGCGCTTCTTCCGGAAAAAGGTCTGGTTGTACCGGGAGATGTGGTTATAGGAGCTGATTCCCATACATGTACCTATGGAGCATTGGGAGCCTTTTCCACAGGTGTGGGAAGCACCGACATGGCAGCAGGTATGGCAAGCGGCGAAGCATGGTTCAAAGTTCCGGAAGCAATAAGATTTGTTCTGAAGGGCAAGCCTTCAAAATGGGTAAGCGGTAAAGACGTCATACTTCACATAATAGGCATGATAGGAGTAGATGGTGCGCTGTATAAATCAATGGAGTTTACCGGAGAAGGCCTGAAGCATTTGTCGATGGACGACAGGTTTGCCATGGCAAATATGGCTATTGAGGCCGGCGGTAAAAACGGCATTTTCGAAGTGGATGAGAAAACCCTCGAATATGTGCGGGAGCATTCAACAAAGCCTTACAAGGTGTATAAAGCAGATGAAGATGCAGAGTATGAGAAAACTTATGAGATAGACCTTTCCAGCATAAAGCCTACGGTTGCGTTTCCGCATCTTCCTGAAAACACCAGGACAATTGACGAGGTGGGAGATGTAAAAATACACCAAGTGGTGATTGGTTCATGCACCAATGGAAGGATTGAGGATATGAGGGTTGCGGCGGAAATTCTTAAAGGCAGAAAAATACATCCTGACGTGAGATGCATCATCATACCTGCCACCCAGAAGATATGGAAGCAAGCTATGAATGAAGGCCTGTTTGATATATTTGTTGATGCTGGAGCGGCAGTAAGTACGCCTACATGCGGACCATGCCTTGGCGGCCATATGGGCATACTGGCAAAGGGCGAAAGAGCCGTAGCGACTACCAACAGGAACTTCGTAGGCAGAATGGGGCACCCTGAAAGCGAAGTGTACCTGGCAAGTCCTGCAGTAGCGGCTGCATCGGCAGTAGCCGGAAGAATAGCAGGACCGGAAGAGCTATAATCAGCCAATAATCGATATGCAGTGTTTGGCAAGTATTTCTGGATATATTTATAAGTAAAGTTAAGGATCAAATCAAAATATTCATTACATTATATAGAGATATGCTTACCGGCAAGATGCCTTATGAAGTCATTTTTACTTAGGTACTTGCCTTAAAGGTATCCGTTAGGAAATTCCCTTTAGTGAGATATAAATGGTTCGTATAAGCAGATTTCGTATCATCAACTGCGATAAGGAGGTTTGAGGTAGATGAAAGCACAGGGAAAAGTGATCAAATATGGCAACAACGTGGATACCGATGTCATAATCCCGGCGAGGTATCTGAACACGTCTGACCCTGCGGAGCTGGCAAAGCACTGCATGGAGGATATTGACAAGGATTTTGTGAACAAGGTGGAAAAGGGCAGCATAATGGTTGCAGGAAAGAATTTCGGATGTGGCTCCTCGAGGGAGCATGCTCCTATCGCAATAAAGGCTTCCGGTATATCCTGCGTCATAGCTGAGACCTTTGCGAGAATATTTTACAGAAATTCAATAAATATTGGACTGCCGATCCTCGAGTGTCCGGAGGCGGCAAGGGATATTTCGGACGGCGACCAAGTAAGTGTCGATTTTGACACCGGAAAGATAATCAATCTCACGACGGGTAAGGAATATCTTTCAAACCCGTTCCCGGAGTTTATAAAAAAGATAATAGCATCCGATGGCTTGATGGGATATGTAAAAAACCAATTGTCGGTTGATTGATGGATGCAGTGGGCAAAAGAGGAGAATGGTCTTATGAGATATAGAATTACAGTGCTTCCCGGTGACGGGATAGGGCCGGAGGTTACGGAGCAGGCTGTCGAGGTCCTGAAAACCGTAGGAAGCAAATATGGATATGAGTTTGATTTTAATGAAGAATTGATAGGCGGATGTGCAATAGATGCTTGCGGCGACCCTTTGCCGGAAAATACTCTGCAAGCCTGCAAGAAAAGTGATGCTGTTCTTTTGGGCGCCGTAGGAGGAGCAAAATGGGACTTGCTTCCTGGGGATAAGAGGCCTGAAGCCGGATTGCTTAGAATCCGGGCAGGTCTGGGACTATACGCTAATTTAAGGCCGGCAGTGATTTATCCGGCTCTCCAGGATGCTTCACCGTTAAAAAAAGAGGTTGTAGGTACAGGTATCGACATCATGGTGGTTCGTGAGCTTACAGGGGGCATGTATTTCGGAAAAAAAGGCCGGTTCCAGACAGAAGCAGGAGAAGCGGCTTTTGATACCGAAACATACAGCACTGCTGAAGTTGAGAGGATTGCAAGAATTGCATTTGAAGCGGCGCAAAAAAGGCGCAGCAAGGTGACATCGGTGGATAAAGCCAATGTGCTTGAAAGCTCGAGACTGTGGAGAGAGGTTGTGCAGAAGGTGGCCGGGGAATACCCGGAAGTGGAGCTAAATCACATGTATGTGGATAATGCGGCTATGCAGCTGGTAAGAAATCCTGCACAATTTGATGTCATAGTGACCGCCAATATGTTCGGCGATATACTCTCCGACGAGGCTTCAATGATAACCGGTTCTATAGGAATGCTCCCTTCCGCCAGCCTTGGTAAAGGTACACTTGGGCTTTATGAGCCTGTTCATGGCTCGGCTCCGGATATAGCAGGCCAGGACAAGGCCAATCCCATAGCAGCTATCCTGTCCGCGGGCATGCTCTTAAAATACTCCCTGGGCCTTGATGCTGCGGCAAAGGATATTGAGAACGCTGTAGAAGCAGTCTTAGATAAAGGCTACAGGACAGGGGATATAGCATCGGAGGGCAGCAGGATAGTAGGCACGAAGGAGATGGGCAAGCTGATAAGGGACCAACTGGCAGGTAAATAGCCTTATGAGCAAATTCACCTTTTGTGAGATTTTAGCGGGACATGGTCTTTTAATTCTGCTGTAAATAGCTGCCATATATAAAGTATAATATGCCGGGGAATATTCCGCTTTCATATGCGGGAGTTTTCCCGGCATTTTGTTAAAATACGGCTCTTTAAGCTGAGACGCATATGACAGTGAAAAACTAAAAATATAAGCTATGCCTTACTGAGTCATATGTTATGCCATGTCCTTTCTAAACTAAAACTATCAGCATCCTCTGCAGAAAACACTATATAAAAAATATAACCGGCTTTGCAGCCGGTTATATCATGAATCTGTCTCAACTTTGCAGTTATTTTATAGAATATTAATAATCCTGTAAACCTATCGGTTTATTTTTCAACTGTTGCGTACATGAAGTACTTGAATCCGAGAGGTGAATTATAGTAGTTTTTAAGGTAATCCTTTACTACGTATACATCAGTGTAGTAGTAAACAGGAATGATAGGAGCTTCTCCCATGAGAAGGTCTTCCGCCTGGTGCATTGCTTTCATTCTTTCAGCCCTGTCACCGGATACCTTTGCAGTTTCAATGAGCTTGTCATAATCTGCGTTCTTCCATCTTGCATCATTCTGACCGCTGTAGGATGTCCACATGTCAAGGAAGGTCATAGGATCGTTGTAGTCTCCCAACCAACCATGTCTTGCAATCTGGTAATTGCCGGTCTGTCTTGTATCCTGGAATACTTTCCATTCCTGTCCTGTGAGTTTTATTGAAATTCCCAGGTTCTTCTTCCACATTTCCTGTACTGCTTCGGCAATCGCCAGATGGCCGCCTTCGGTGTTATATGCGAGCTCTACCTGCGGGAAGCCTTCTCCGTTAGGATAGCCTGCTTCAGCAAGAAGCTTCTGTGCTTCCTTTATATTGTTCTCATAAGCTTCTGCTGACGGATCATAGTAGTCTTTGCCTACAGTTCTGAAATCAGGATTAGCTTCCACATCCGGCACTGCAAAAGGAACAAATGCACCGGCAGGTATCTGATTACCCTGGGCTATATTGTCGATTATATACTGCCTGTCTATTGCCAAGGAGAGTGCCTTTCTAACTTTTACATTGTCAAAAGGTGCCTTCTCCACATTCAATACATAGAAGTAGGTTCCCAGCTGGGGATCTATTTTTATATCTCCGCTTTGCTGCAGAGCAGGGATTTCTTCCGTAGGAATGCTATCTGCCAGCATTATTTCATCGTTTCTGTAAGCAGCCAGTGCCGCATTGTCATCAGCTATAAGCATGAACTTGATGGATGAGGGCTTGATCGTATCTGCGGCATAGTAATTTTCATTCTTTTTGAATACTATCTCAGAGTCATGTTCCCAGGATGCCAATACGAAAGGACCATTGCCTATATAAGTTTCCGGTTTGGTTGCCCAACCATCAGGATCCTTTGAAACCGCATCCTCCCTTAATGGGAACAATGTAGGGAATGCAGTCAGCTCAAGGAAATAGGATGTGGCAGATTCCAGAGTGACTTCGAGGGTTTTGTCGTCTTTGGCAACTACGCCCAGTTCTTCTGCCGGCATTTTGCCTTCATTTATAGCCTGTCCATTCTTGATGTAGTACAGCTGGTAAGCATATTCAGCTCCAGTTGCAGGGTCGAGGGCTCTCCTCCAGGAATATACGAAATCCTGGGCCTTTACCGGTTGCCCGTCGGACCATTTAGCGTCCTCCCTGATGTAGAAAGTGAATTTGGTTCCGTCTTCTGACATGTCCCATTTTTCAGCCACACCTTTGACTACCTGGCCATTCTCATCCAGCTTGGTAAGTCCTTCAAAGGCATGGATTATCATTGTAGCACCATCCACTGCATTGTTGAGAGTGGGATCGATGGTTTTAGGTTCTGATCCTATGGTAACAACTATCTCCTGGCCGCCTTTGTTACCATCTCCGGCGCTTTGGTTTTTTGTATTTCCACAGCCTGCCATGACTCCGGCCAGCAGTATCATTGCCATGAATAAGGCAATAACTTTTTTTGCCATTTATACTCCTCCTTTTAACTTTGGGATTTTTATTTATTAATAAATGACTTCAGTCATTTATTTGCACAATAATGGTTAAGTATACATAATACCAATAAGAGTGAAAATTATGACTGTTTTCGCACAAACATCTTTTAAAAAACATAGAAAACAGAATTTTAATCCTTACCGATATTATTTGACGATATACATAATCTATATTCTCCGACGATGCACATGGATTTTCAGGCATCCTTCGCAAAAAAGCATTTTATTGGCTTTAAAAAAGCGATATTATTTTTTATCCATAAGATGGCATGCGGACATATGACCTGGTGCTACTTCTTTAAGTTCAGGCTCTATTTCGGCACATTTCTTTGTAGCATATGGGCACCGCGTTCTGAACTTGCATCCGGACGGAGGATTTATCGGGCTTGGCACGTCGCCATTCAGGATTATCCTCTTGCGGCTTCGGCTTGTGTCGGGGTCGGCTATCGGTATTGCCGACAGCAGCGCCTGAGTATAAGGATGCAATGGATTTTTATACAGCTCATCGCTGGATGCCATTTCAACCATTTTTCCAAGGTACATAACTCCTACTCTGTCGCTTATATGCTTGACAACAGCCAGGTCATGGGCGATAAACAAGTATGTGAGTCCTAAATCCTGCTGAAGATCCTCCAGCATGTTGATGACCTGCGCCTGGATGGATACGTCCAGGGCGGATATGGGCTCATCACATACTATAAATTCCGGTTCCACGGCAAGAGCCCGGGCAATACCTATTCTTTGGCGCTGACCGCCACTGAATTCATGAGGATAGCGGTTTGCATGCTCTGAGTTTAAGCCCACCAGTTCCATAAGCTTTGCAATTTTGTCTTTTCTGTCCTGCTTTCCTGAAGCCAGATTGTGTATATCTATTGGTTCGCCTAAAATATCGCCGACAGTCATCCTGGGATCCAGCGATGCAAAGGGATCCTGGAAAATTATCTGCATCTTTCGACGATAGGGCTTCATGTCAACTTTGGTTATATCCTCACCGTCGAAAAAAATCTGGCCGGAGGTAGGTTCATAAAGCCTCAGCACAGTTCTTCCCAAGGTAGTCTTTCCACATCCGCTTTCACCCACAAGGCCAAGGGTTTCGCCTTTTTTTAATGTGAAGCTTACTCCGTCAACGGCTTTAAGATATACTGAATTTTTGCTTATGAAGCCTTTTCTAGCGACGAAGTGCTTTTTTAAATCTTTAACTACCAGCAAATCTTTGTTGTCTGATATTTTGTTCATTTTACACCAGCACCCTCTTCCTGAACCTTTTCTGCTTTTTGAGCATCTTTATGCAACAGCCAGCAGGCGGCCTTATGATCGCCGGAAGCCTCAAAATAGGGAGGATTTTCCGTAAGACATATCTTCATGCAGTGAGAGCATCTCGGAGCAAACGGACATCCGGCAGGAGGATTCAAAAGATCCACAGGCGATCCTTCTATGGGCACAAGCTTTTCATATTTATCGGCGTTAAGCTTTGGAATAGACTTCAAAAGCCCCCAGGTATAAGGGTGCTTAGGCTTGTAGAAGATGTCGTTTATCGAGGCCTGTTCGACTATCCTTCCCGCATACATGACTATTACCTTGTCACAGATGTCGGATATGATGCCGAGGTCATGGGTTATCAGTATAACCGACATGTTGATTTTGTTTTTCAGTTCTTTAATCAATTCAAGAATTTGGGCCTGTATGGTTACATCAAGAGCAGTAGTAGGCTCATCGGCAATGAGCAGCTTTGGATTGCAGGAAAGAGCCATGGCTATCATTGCCCTCTGCCTCATACCTCCACTAAACTCATGAGGATATTGGTCAAGCCTCTTTTCAGGACTGGGTATCCCTACCAGGGAAAGCATCTCTATGGCTTTTTCCCGGGCTTCCTTTTTTGATACCTTTTGGTGCTTCATGATGGCTTCCATCAATTGGTTCCCAATCTTGAACACCGGATTAAGAGAAGTCATGGGATCCTGGAATATCATACTGATTTCATTGCCCCGGATTGACTGCATTTCTTTCTCATCCAATTCAAGGAGGTTTTTGCCATCAAAAGTGATGGTGCCGCCGATGATTTTTCCGGGAGGGCTGATAAGCCGCATAATGGCATAAGAGGATACACTCTTGCCACTGCCGGACTCGCCGACTATTCCCATAACCTCACCCTGGTTAAGACTGAAGGATACTCCGTTGACAGCCTTAACCTCACCGGCCGGGGTGAAAAACGAAACTTTTAAATTATCTATATCAAGCAATTTTTTGGTATTTTTCGTCATTTCGCTTCTCCTTAACCTTTCTAATTACTTTTTCATTCTTGGATCGAGGGCATCCCTCAGACCGTCTCCCAGCAGGTTGAAGGCCAATATTATAATGCTGATAAATAATGCCGGAAAAATCAATTGGTACGGATAAGAATATATACCGTTCATGGCGCTGGCCGTCAGAGAACCGAGGCTGGCCATGGGAGCATCAACGCCCAAGCCTATGAAGCTTAGGAACGATTCGGTAAATATGGCACTGGGTATCTCCAATGTGGCGGTAACTGTTATCTGACCTATGCTGTTAGGTATCAGGTGTTTGAATATTATCCGGCGGCTGCTGCCTCCCAAGGCTTTTGCCGCAGTGACATATTCCTGTTCCTTCAGGCTGAGCACCTGACCCCTCACAATTCGGGCCATGTCAACCCAGTACAGCAGTGCAAAGGTTATAAATATGCTTATGAGACCGGGTCCTATAGTGCTGAGATGCTTAAGCACGCCACTGGTGTTGAAAGCTTCCTTAAGAGGCTCTTTTAACACGACTGACAGCAAAATAACCATGAGAGTTGAAGGGACTGCACTTAATACCTCAGCAAAACGCATCATTATGTTATCGACTTTGCCTCCGAAGTATCCTGCAATTGCTCCATATACGGTACCGATGACCAGGACCATTATGCTGGCAACAATACCGATGGAAAGGGATATCCTGGTACCATACAACACTCTTACAAAGAGGTCTCTTCCGAGATAGTCGGTGCCGAACCAGTGCTGCGCGTTGGGAGTCTGATGTTCTTCGCCCCTGAACTGGTCCGAATAGGAGTAAGGAGAGAGCATTGGTCCTACTATCGCCAGCAAGGTGATCAATATGATCACATATAATGATATAATGGCTACCTTGTTGCTTTTCAGCTTTTTCCAAACATCTTTCCAGTAAGTAGTGGATTCCCTCATCACCACCAGTTGGGTTCTCTCTTCTTTGCTTGCCGGCTTGAAAAGCTCTTCCTTGATATTCAGTTCAACCTTATTTATATCTGAGTTCACTTCTATTCCTCCTATTTTTGCAGTTTTATTCTCGGATCAATAAATACATAAATAATATCAACAACAAGAGTCATCAAAATCAGAAGTGCTCCATAGAAGATGGTGACACCCATAATAACCGAGTAGTCCCTGTTGGTGATGCTGTTTATGAAGTATCTTCCCAGTCCCGGGATTGTGAATATTTTTTCTACAACGAAGCTACCGGTCATTATTCCTGCCATAAGAGGTCCGATGTAGGTAACAATGGGCAGTATCGAATTTTTCAGCGCATGCTTGAAAACCACCAGAAAACTTGACAGCCCTTTGGCTCTTGCCGTGCGTATATAATCTTGATTTATGACTTCCAGCATGCTGGTTCTCATCATCCTTGCAATGAAAGCTGCAGGGAAGAAAGCCAGAGAAATAGACGGCAATATATAATGCTTTATCGATTTTAAGCCAACTATCGGCAGCCAGCGAAGGTTGACACCGAAAATTATCATGCCTACGGTGGCGATCACAAAGCCTGGTACGGCAATTCCAATCGTAGCTATGAGCATGATTACCCTGTCCTGCCAATGTCCTCTTTTAAGAGCTGCCAGCACTCCCATGGGTATTCCCATAAGAAGGGCGAGTATAACCGCAGCGCCGCCAAGCTTGGCAGAAGTCGGGAAAGATCTGGATATTATCTCGTTGACAGATGTGCCTATCTGGCTGTATGAAGGTCCGAGATCCAGCTTTATGAGACTTAAAAGATAATTTCCATATTGCACAACCAGCGGCTTGTCAAGGCCATACTTTTTATTAAGATTTTCAAGAATCTCCGGTTTTAGCGTTTTCTCACCTGTGAAAGGTCCTCCTGGAACTGCATGCATCAGGAAAAATGTTATGGTAACAATAAAAAATAACGTAACCAGTGCGAAAGCTATCCTTTTCAAAATATACCTGTACATTTCAACACCTCTTATAAAGTTTACATAATGTATAAAAATAGCAGCAATATTTACGATTTTGCCATATAAAGCTTTAATATACTAAAGCTTATGGTAAAAAATATAACATCAGCTATTGCAGTATAATCAAGCATTTGGAGAGCTAAAACCGATTGAGGGCCGGATGCATATGGGAAAACCTTACATCCCTGTTTTTATATGCGCTTACATGCCCGTGAAAAATAAATATCCTTGCAAATGCATATTTATACGGCATTGGAAGCTCCTCTAAACTCGAAAAATTATACCATCATTAGTCCTAAATTTCAACTACATTTAGCAAATAAGTTATGTAAACAATATGGAAGCTATGGATAAAACGCTGGATTTATGCGTCTTTCAGCTTAAAGGAGAGGTTGGAGGTTATTTTATACTTCCAAGGGAAATGTGGGAAAGCATGGTCTAAAATGAAGGAAAGCTGTTGGATTATTGCAGATAATAGGTATATATGGAATGGCTGGATTTTCATAGCATCATAAAAAAGCTGAAAAATATTCATAGAAGAGGTTGGAAAAGCGATGGGAAGAAAACGGCAAAAGATGAAAAAGAAGTAGAAAAACATTGATATTTTACGGGGGACAGAATATGCCCCCCAAAATAATTAATATTTCATTATCATGCCAACAAGCTTACCGACGATGCTGACTTCATCGGTGGAGAAGATGTCTTTGCCAAGAAGGTCCAAATCCGCTACAAGCTTGATATATCCTGGAACATCAGCAGGATAGTATTTACGCAGCAAGGCATGGTTTTCATAAACGGCAAGAACAGTATCCCCTTCGGATAATTCAGCATCCCTGCAAACCAGCAGCATAATGTCTTCCTGATGGTTGCTTTCCGGCAGGATACAGTTTTTATAATCTACCAAAATACAGTTGTCATATTTTCCTAATATAGATGGTGAAAGAGGATGATAATGTAAAACATTGTAAACGCTTAAAAGATCATTTAAAGTGCGTTTGCTTACTTTTTTGACTTCGGGTACGAAGGTCGGCTTGAGATAATGGGAATCATTGGTGGCTAACTGTATGGACCTTGCCATTCCCACTTCCCTTTTTATAACGCCTTTCTTTTCCAGGCGGTTAAGTATGCCCTGTACGGCTCCCGGAGTCTTCTCGCCTGCCAGCTCGCCAATTTCCCTTACTGTGGGAGGGATGCCCTTCTCACGGATAAAAGCCTCTATTACCGAATAAACTTTCTTTTGCTTGCTGGTTAATGAATTGAAATCAAAATTCATAGCAATCACCTTTCAGTTTTTTCTTTAGTTGAACCGGATTTTTGCTTAACTTGTTGTGTCGGCATTTTAAAGCGTAAGTTCCGAGTTAAAGAGATAGCAGACTTGCTAAAAAGGCCAGGCAATTCCCTGCGCCAGGACATTTACCTTGGCCTTTTCTGCGCTAACATGGATGCCGCATCTTAAAAAAGGAACCCAAAAATGTGGCTTTTCATGTTAGCTCAGCACCGGGCTGTCAGCAAAGCTGATGCTTTGATAGCGTTGTCTAATATCTCTAGCGCTCTCCGTAACGATGTCTCCAAATAGCTGGCACAACAGATTAATTTACATAATACGCATAATAGTTTAACAGACTTAATTCGATTTTTCAAATAAATTAATTACATTATAGTAAAATTAATCTAAACCTCAAAAGGAGACGCTATGCCTGAATTTTTCGGCTTTGCGCCGCATTGGAGGTGGTTGGTTTGTTGAGGTGGAAAATATTAGTATCACTTAGGGTATTAAATTTTTGCGATTGGATAATATTAATTTATAGCTTTAACTTGTTGTGCTAGCATTTTCGATAGCGGAGTTCCGAGTTAAAGAGCTAGAATTGATAACAAACAATAAATTTATAGTAAATTAAGGTAGTTATCGATATAATTCGCCAATTTACAATTAGCGAATTACAAGCTTGGCAGAAGATAAAGCAATTCCCTGCGTTCAGGTGATTTGCCTTATCCTCCACTTGGCTAACATGGATGTCGCATTTTGAAAAATAGAAAACAAGGAAATGCGACTTACCATTTTAGCCAGCGTTGGACTATGTACAAGCTTGAAACTTTAGATTACGCTGTCTATACCTCTATTAGCTCTCCACAACGCTATCTCCAATTGGCTAGCACATCAAATAGTATTAATAGATATAAAGACCAGGAGGACTTGTGTTTAAGCTGTTAAAAAACGGTCACTGTTTTACGCCTGGTGACGCAGGCAAAAAAGATATATTGGTGGCTTATGGAACCATATGCAGGATGGAAGACTGGATCGGAGAGGATAATCTATGGGACGTGGAAGTGTTCGATTGCAGTGGGAAAATTGTCTGCCCCGGGCTTATAGATCAGCATGTGCACATAGTAGGAGGTGGTGGGGAGGAAGGCCCTGTAAGCAGGATACCTGAAATAATGCTGGGCGACATAATAAGCGCCGGTGTCACCACACTGGTGGGCGTGCTGGGAGTTGATGACATTACGAGAAATATAGCAGGGCTTTTGGCCAAGGCAAGGGCTATTGAGGCAGAAGGCCCTTCAACATATATTTATACGGGCAGCTATGGCATACCTACCGCTACTCTTACAGGCAAAGTCATATCAGATATTACCCTTATAGACAAAATCATAGGAGTGGGAGAGGTTGCTATTTCGGATTACCGGTCGTCCCATCCTGATATGCAGATGCTGAAAAGTCTGGCCTATGAGGCCAGAGTGGGAGGGCTGCTCGGTGCAAAAGCAGGAGTGGTTCATATACATGTAGGAGACGGATTTAAGGGCTTGACACCTCTGACCGATATGCTGGAGGATTCCGATTTCCCGATGGAAATGTTTGTCCCTACTCATCTAAACAGGAGTAAGAAGCTGTTCGAGCAGGCGGTGGAATATGCCGCCAAAGGAGGGAATATCGATCTTACCGCCGGAGAGTCTTCAGAAAAAGGATACAGCATACCGGATGCGATGGAGATGCTCATAGGCAGAGGTGTTGACATGCAAAAGGTAACGCTTTCCTCGGATGGCAACGGAAGCATGCCTTCCGGGCAGGGAGACAGCACCGGGGTAGGTAAGATGGTGCAGCTTTTGAATGACGTCAGAGCGTGCATTGTTGAAAAGAAGCTTGATGTCGGGACTGTTCTGCAAACAGTTACATCAAATGTGGCAAGGATATTAAAGCTATATCCGAAAAAAGGCATATTGTCGGTCGGGAGCGATGCGGACATCCTGGTTCTTGATGAGAAGGATTTAAGTCTGGATACCCTGTTTATAAAGGGTTCACCTTTTATCAAGCAGGGCAACATTATAAAAAAAGGAAGGTATGAAGGGTGATTTTATGAAAGAAGCATACAGTTCACAAAAAACAAGGATAGCCGTCCGGGGAAGGAGCATAATGCTGATGGTGTTAGGATGGGTATCGGCAGTATTATCGGTATTCGTATATCCTTTTATTTTTGGGTTTTTAGGAGTGGTGTCCGGCATACTGGCGTCCAAATATCAAAGCAAGGCCGGTTTGCCGCTGGTGGTAGCGAGCATAGCTCTTATGGCCGTTGGACTGATGTTTGGAAATAGTATCCTGGATTATGCGATGCAAATTTTTAATTACATGCGATAGATTTTGAATAAGACTGAAAGTAGAGGTAAAAATAAACAATATTAGCCGGTGAGATTTTGTGTTCCTGGGAAAAATGACAGCATCCGGATAAAAAGACGCACCGGAAGGATACGGCTGCTTTTTGCATATGCACGTTGCGTCAGTGTACTGATTATGCAGATTGATATAATTTGACTTTTAACGGAGGATATAAATGGATGAAAAAGTGAAGGGAAATCTCATTATCATAGGAGGAGCGGAAGATAAATATGGTGAAAGCAAAATATTAAAACAGGTGGTTGAGGTTGCCGGAGGAGCCGATGCCAGTATAATGGTGCTGACTACTGCAACGGAAAAACCGATGGAAGTGGGAAATGAATATAAAAGAGTATTCGAGAGGCTGGGAGTCAAAAATATAGAAATACTGGACATAAGCTCCAGAACCGAAGCAGATAGAGATGATTATGCCCAAAGGATAGGTAAATGTACGGGTATCTTCTTTACCGGAGGAGACCAGCTTAGAATCACGAGCATTCTGGGGGGCACAAAAGTTCATCAGGCCCTGCAGGATGCACATTTGAAGGGAGCCGCAATAATAGGCACCAGTGCCGGGGCTTCGGTTATGAGCGCTACAATGATTGTCGACGGCGACAACAATGAGCCTGCCAGAAAATGCACTCTAAAAATGGCCCCCGGTCTGGGCTTATTGGAAGGAGCCATAATAGACCAGCATTTTGAACAGCGGGGAAGGATTGGAAGGCTTCTGTGCGGAGTGGCAGAAAATCCGTATATTCTTGGGATTGGAATAGATGAGGACACAGCAATCCAGGTTTTCCCCGATGCCCATCTGGAAGTGCTGGGGACTAACGCCGTTACAATTATTGACGGTACCTCAATTAAAAATTCCAATGTCTCGGAGCTGAAGCCGGATGAAATCCTGGCAATAACCAACGTTACATTGCATGTGCTCCCCCGTGGATATGGATTTGATATGAAAAATAGAAAAGTACTAACTTATGATGAAATCAAAGGATAGATATTGTTGCGGCACAGGAAGTCTGATGACGGCTTCCTGGCATGACAATATTTTAACGACTTTTAGGAGGATAAAAAGTGCAAATATACAGTATTCAGTGCTTTTCAGGCAGGAATATTTACAGCCACAAACCTGTTGTCAAAATGGTTCTAAATATAGGAGACTATTATAAGACAACTACCAAGGATATTCCTGGCTTTAATGAAAAGCTTATTAAACTTTTCCCAGGACTGGGAAAACACCATTGTTCCCTTGGCTACGAGGGAGGATTTTTGGAACGTCTGAAGGAAGGAACCTATATCGGACATGTCACCGAGCATCTGATTCTGGAACTGCAGTGCCTGACCGGCAGCAATGTAAACTATGGCAAAACCAGAGTTATCATGGAACCAAGTCTGTATTACATCGTCTACCAATATGAGAATGAGAAATGCGCAGTAGAGTGCGGTAGAGCTGCCGTTGACATAGTTACGTGCTTGGCAGAGGGTAAGGAAATCGATATTGACACTATTCTGCACAATCTGAAAAAAGTTGCGATTGAGTCGGAGATGGGTCCCAGCACAAAATCCATATATGATGAAGCCAGAAGAAGGGGAATCCCTGTAACGCGAATAGGAAACGAAAGCCTTCTGCAGCTAGGCTATGGGAAATATCGAAGACTTATCGAGGCTTCCTTAAGCGATGCCCCCAGCTGCATTAACGTAGATATAGCAGGAAACAAGCATCTGACAAAGCAGATACTCATGGATAGCAATATCCCCGTTCCCTTTGGGGAATTGGTTTATACAGAAGAATCCGCTGTGGCTGCTGCCAGGGAAATAGGATTTCCGCTGGTTTTGAAGCCATATAATGCAAACCAGGGAAAAGGCGTGACCCTGGACATCAGGAATGAGGATCAAGTGCGCAGGGCATACAGGGAAGCGGCAAAATACTGTAATACCGTGATAGTGGAAAGATATATACCCGGTAAAGATTACCGTGTTCTGGTCGTAGGGGGAAAGGTGGCGGCAGTAGCCGAAAGAAGACCTCCCATGGTGACAGGGGACGGGGTGCATACGGTGAAGGAATTGGTGGATATCGAAAACATGAATCCGCTGCGGGGGGATGATCATGAAAAACCTCTCACAAAGATAAAGCTGGATGAGGTTGCCCGGCAGGTTCTGGCTAAATACGGAATGGATGAAAACTATGTCCCTGAACCGGGAAAGACAGTCCGGCTCAGAGAAAATGGAAATTTAAGCACCGGTGGGACAGCGAAGGATTGCACGGACCTGATACACCCATATAACTGCGCCCTGGCAGTTAAAGCAGCTGAATTGATCGGCCTCGACATAGCTGGTATTGATATCACGGCAGAAGATATTTCCGTTCCTCTGAACTCTACAAACGGAGCCATAATCGAGGTGAATGCAGCGCCCGGGCTCAGAATGCATTTGTACCCTACAGAAGGAAAGAAGCGAAATATAGCCGGGGATATCCTGGACATGATGTTTCCGGAAGGCAAACCTTTCACCATACCGATAATTTCGGTGACAGGAACAAACGGAAAGACGACCACCACCCGGCTTATACGGCATACCCTCTCCCTCACCGGGAAGGTCGTCGGCATGACATCCACCAGTGGTATCTATATTGGTGATGAATGCATATTAAAAGGTGACAATACTGGCCCGATAAGCGCCAGAATGGTTTTATCCGACAGCAGGGTGGAGGCAGCGGTCCTGGAAACAGCCCGGGGAGGCATTGTAAGGAAAGGACTGGGGTATGACCTGGCGGATGTGGGGGTTGTCATCAATGTAAGCGATGACCACTTAGGCCTGGACGGAATAGAGACTCTGGAGGATCTTGCCTTTGCCAAATCCCTCGTTCTTGAGGCAGTAAAACCGGATGGCTATGCGGTCATAAATGCGGACGATGAGATGGCCGAATATATGATTTCCAGGGTGCGCTCAAGGATGGTGCTTTTTTCACGCAGTCCTGACAATCCACTGGTAGTAAGCCATATTGGCTCAGGTGGAAAGGCGGTATATATGGAGGGCAGCTCAATATATATCTGCAATGGAAAAGTGAGAAGCTTTGTAATGAACGTGGAGGACATCCCTATAACTTTTGGCGGGATGGTGGACTGCAACATTGAAAACTCCCTTGCAGCGGTATCTGCCCTTTTTTCTGTCAATGTTTCCATAAGTGCCATAAGAAAAGGCCTCAGGAGCTTCAAGCCTGATACCGTATCCAACCCCGGCAGATTCAACCTGTTTGATATGGGCAATTTCAAGGTGATGCTGGATTACGGGCATAACCCTGCAGGATACAAGGCTTTGATCAAATTCCTCCAAAAGACGGATGCCAAGAGACTGGTAGGGATAATCGGTGTTCCGGGAGACCGGCTGGACAGAAATATTCGGGAAGTGGGGGAAATCTGCGGCAAAGTGTTTTCCAACATATATATCAAGGAAGACCGGGACTTGAGGGGAAGAAAGCCGGGAGAAGTGGCAGATATACTATATGAGGGGGTAATGAAATCTCCCATAGAAAAGGAAAATGTAAAAATCATAAGGAATGAGCTGGAGGCTCTTGAGACAGCCATGCTGGATGCACAGCCGGGAGACATGATAGTAATGCTTTATGAGGAGTTTGAACCGGCTGTGGAGCTTGTCAGCAGATTTGCCCATGAACTTGAGAAAAACTCCCTTTGCACCGATTTAGAGGTGAAGGAGCACGTAGGGTAGGTAAATGGCTGCGATTTATGCTTAATTGCGGTTTGCTTGGAAATATATAGCGAGAAAATATAGCAAGAAAAGTGTAATTTTAAAGTCAATAAAATTCAACTTGGCAATGAGGAGAAAGCAATTGCCGGAAGGTAACTCAATGATATATAAGGAACGTATTCTGAGGAAATAATTTTAGGCTCCCCTGCTTTAAGACATTTTCCTTAAGAATTCATCTTCCGATGCTATTGAAGTTTATCCGAGAGGCTAGGCTTTCTCTTTCATGCAAATAAATATGTAAATTCTTTGTTGATGTGCTGTATAAAGAATTTCCTGCATAAAACCATGCCTGTCCCTTCCATGCTCTGGACACTTTAGCCGGCAGTGAAGTATAATTAAACCTGTATCAAAGTAAATTTTCTTTGTCATTCATTGTGGTATTACGAGGGATGCTTTTAACAGCAAAGGCAATATTTAAGTTAAAGTTCATTGTGCTGTCGAAAACGTTGGAACAGTAAGTTAAATTATTACCAAAGCAAATATAGTGCAGATTTGACAAGGACGAGATTTTGAAATGAGGTTGCGAAGGATATGGACAAGGAGAGGATTAAAAAGGCAGTGAGGGAACTGCTGGCAGCTATTGGAGATGATCCTGACCGGGAAGGCTTGAGGGAAACACCGGACAGGGTGGCGAGGATGTGCGAGGAGATATTTGCCGGGATGTACATGAATCCCAAAGATGTGGTAAAAATTTTTCAGGAGGAAAACCATGAGGAGATGGTGCTGGTAAAGGATATACCGGTTTATTCAGTCTGTGAGCATCACCTTCTTCCTTTCATAGGTGTCGCCCATGTTGCCTATATCCCCAGGAAAGGCAGAGTAATGGGCCTGAGCAAGCTGGCAAGAATAGTGGATATCATAGCAAAGAAGCCTCAGCTTCAGGAAAGGTTGGGAAGCCAGGTGGCAGACACCATCATGGAGACCCTCGAACCCCTCGGTGTGGCGGTGGTGATTGAGGCAGAGCACCTGTGCATGACCATGAGGGGGATAAAGAAGCCTGGAGCCAAAACGGTTACATCTGCCCTCAGAGGAATAATGAAAACGGATGCAAGAACGCGAGCTGAGACCATGTCCCTTATTAACGGACGGTAGATAAGTATTTTTTTAAAAATATGATTAAGCATAAAATTATAACAGATACTTTGGGGTAATAGCTTAAAAAGAATTGGAGATAGCTCTTTTTACATGCAAAAATTATATACAAAAATTATATGCAAAAACTTATTTGCAAAATAAAAAATTATATGCAAAAAAACTTATATGAAGAGAAATGAAAAGTTAGAAAAAAAGACCCTGGCTTATTGCCAAGGTCTTTTTAAAATATTAGTTGGCGTATCTGTTCACCATGAACTGATGGTGCTTGCTGCTGGATATGTATTGCTTTAACGCCGGTTCAATTTCTGACTTTTTCAGGTAACGAAAACGGATTGTGGTATGATTTTCAAAACCGTTCTCATATACCAGCTTCATGACGGTCTTATGGTCCACATGGTACTTGTTCATCAATTCCTGAACGGTGATGTAGTCCTCCAGCGGCCTTGGTATCAAAGGGTCGCCTCCGAAGTACTTGTTGCATAGTTTCGTTATTGTAGTAGGATTGCTGCAGAGCTTTTGGGCTATCTGGACATAAGTTAAACCCTGCTTGCGCAGCCTGTATACCTCGTCCTTATCGATTTCGCCGGCATCCTTTTTCGCGGTTTTATAGATGAACCCATAACTGGCTACAAAATCACTAATCGACATATTTTTGCTTTTTGCGTGACGTTTGATAAAATTGTATAATGTAATATGAGTGCGTAAATTATATATATACTTGCCTTTAGCCACCTGTTTCAGGCGTTCGGCTATTTTCTGGTCACGCTTTTTGTCTGCCAGATTTTTTATGTCTTTTATAAGCTCACTTTTATGCTCAGGATCATCTATTGTCTTATACAAATAATATTCCTTTGCCTTTAGCACCGACGAATCGAACAGAGCCGCCAGCATCCCCGCTAGTCCCAGCTTTCTGAAATCCGAAGAATTTAACAGCAGGATATCATCCAATGTATATCTCTTTTTTTTGAAAGTTGTGTGCATGTGATAAAATGCATTATCAAGAGATTCGGATGCAGCCCATTTCACCTTGTACTTGAAGTCGGTAGGGTGAAACCTGCCAGGGTAAACAAAGTCAAAAAGGGCGAAAATAGACCAGTTGAAGCGGGAAAGCACATTGTATATGCCGTACTTCAACAGCCTCTTTTTCCAATCCAGAGTAGGAATATCCTCAACCCTGCGGATGCCCTCATTCCTTACCATATACTGTACAGCTTCGATAACAGCATTGTCATCATTCCAGATTCCATGCTTGCTCCACATCCATTCCCGGAGAGTCCTGTTCTTGAACTCCTCGGGGTAAGCGTTCTTTAACAGAGCCAGGATGTCATGGTTAAAAACCTGCTGTACCATTCCAAAGAGCTTATGCTCAATAAGTATGTTTTTTATCTCTTTCAGGTTATACTTTGGAAGGTCGGTGACTTCAATATGTGCTAGGTTTTCAAGGCAATAACGGGTATATATCCTGCATTTTGTCTTAATGCCGCTAAGCTGGTATTTTTCATAGTACCAGGTGTTTTTTGGAAATCTTTTGTCTTCGTTTTCGAGCACTTCCTTATACTCAACCAGAGCCTTTAGCTCATCTGTGCTTAGTTTAAACAAATTTACCATTAGCCTTGATGATTCCTTCCCTGTATTTTAGTAAAGTAATTGGTTGATATCAATATATTAGTACTTTTATAATTCAGCTTTCAATATGAATTTTCTACAAACTTTTCAACAATATATAGGGAATTTAGCAAAATGAATTACTACAGAAAACCAGCGGTTAAATGACCATTGCCTGTGCTGCTAAAATACCCTGTACTGATAAAATACAAAGAAGCATTATTGCTTTTAAAAAATGGATATTTATTATATAATAAGAGCAATAATAAGGATGATACGGCATGTCCGCAATGAACGCGGCTTTGAAGAGAGTAAAATTCTATATTCCTATTCGGGATTTTTCCTAAAAAACTCAAATACAACATCGGGCCTTTGCTTGGCGCGGACATGCGGCAAACCTTCAGGTAAAGCTTTGCTATAGCCCGTAATTTGCCGAAGGCACCGGTGTGCACCCGTATTTTGAGAAAGGAGTGGCTGCTTTGGTAAATGCAAGACTTTTATATATAGAAAAAATAGGCGAAGCAAAGGAAGAAGTCAGAAAGATCGGTGCAGATGCAGCATCCATATCATGGCTTGCGCCAAAAGCGGTGCATATGACAATAAAGCTGGAGAACGTGAGCTCTTTTGCGGCAAATATCATCAAGCAGGAGATGCTTGGATTAGGCGGCGATGCAGCAGTAAACAAAGGATGTGCCGACTGCAGTGTTGAGAAAACCGGCGTGCTGCTGATGGGAACTTACAGTCAGATCAGCAGGCTTGTGTACAAGCTCAGTCTGCATTCTGCCGGCTTGAAGGGGATAGGCGAGGAGATCCGGCAGGTGATAAGCGCTGTGGATCAGGGAAAGCCGAAGTATTTTGAATGCGGAAAGCACAAGCTGGAAATAGGTGAAAAAACATATATCATGGGCATATTGAATGTAACTCCCGATTCCTTTTCTGATGGAGGTAAATATAACAGTATAGAGGCAGCAGTGCGCAGAGCTAAGGAAATGGTAGAGGATGGAGCTGAGATAATTGATGTTGGCGGGGAGTCTACAAGGCCCGGATATACACCCGTAGATGCTTCTGAAGAAATTAACCGGGTTGTGCCGGTTATCGATATTTTGTCTAAAGAGCTGAACGTACCCATATCGGTGGATACCTCCAAGGCGGCTACGGCGGAGAAGGCTCTGAAGGCTGGTGCACATATCATAAACGATGTATGGGGACTGCAGAGGGATCCGGCTATGGCGGAGGTGGCATCGAGATTTGGAGCCGGAGTGATATTAATGCACAATGGGAATGAAGTGGTCCGTGGAGACGTTATGGAAGAAATTCTGAGATTTCTCCGTAAGAGCATCGAAATAGCCGAAAAAGCAGGGATAAGCAGGGAGTGCTTATGCGTGGACCCAGGAATAGGGTTTGCCAAGACTCTGGAGCAAAACCTGGAGACAATGAGAAGGCTAAAGGAGCTGAATTCGCTGAATCTGCCAGTGCTGCTGGGGACCTCAAGAAAATCCCTCATAGGCAACGTATTGGAGCTGCCTGTCAATGAAAGGCTGGAGGGTACGGCGGCAACCGTCACCCTCGGAATAGCAAACGGAGCTGATATAGTGCGTGTGCATGATGTCAGGGAAATGTCCAGAGTGGTCAGAATGACCGATGCCATGGTGAGAGTATAGATGGCCGAATTATGCCACTACTGTTGCCGGTAGAGAAAATAACCATAAATAGTGAGGAGGCAATGGCTATAGATAAAATTACACTGAAAAATATGAAGTTTTTTGCTTATCATGGGGTCTATGAAAAGGAACGGCTGGAAGGTCAGAATTTTTTCATAGATGTGGAAATGTACTTGGATTTAAGAAAGCCTGGGGTTACGGACAATCTTGAAGATACGATAAACTATTCCGATGTTTACAAACTTGTACAAAAAATCACGCAGGGCAATAGTTTCAAGCTAATTGAGAAGTTGGCCGAGAGTATTTCCGGGGAAATATTGTCCACTTTTACCCGTATAGAAACAGTTAAGGTACGGGTCCGAAAACCACAGGCTCCTATAGGCGGTGTGCTGGACTGGGCCGAAGTTGAAGTGGAGAGGTCTGCCCATGGCGCATAAGGCATATATAGCCCTGGGATCCAACCTGGGGGACAGGGAAGGACATCTGACCGGTGCACTGCAATATATATCCGGGATAACCGGTACGCGCATTCTTTCGATTTCAAATATTTACGAGACTGATCCCGTCGGATATACCGAGCAGGGCAAATTTCTCAATATGGTGGTTTTGGTCGGGACAAGCTTGTCTCCTCTCAGGCTTCTGGATGAATTGCAGAAAATGGAACAGGAGTTTAAAAGGTCCCGCGAAATCCGCTGGGGTCCAAGGACCCTGGATGCGGACATATTGCTTTACGATGATATAAAATTAGATGATCCAAGGCTTGTAATACCCCATCCGCGGATGCTTGAGCGGGCTTTTGTGCTGATACCGCTTAAGGATGTGAACCCTGGTTTTATGGTGGGTGAAAAAACTCTGGAAGACATGATCCAAGAATGCTGTGACAAGGATGGGGTAAAGCTGTATAAGAAAATGGACAATGGGGTGGGATTTTGTGGCTGAGGTATACTTTTACATACCTGCAAACGAGGCTGACAAGGCGGTTGAATGCGGATTAAAGCTTTCCCAATGGCATGACAGGGTGGTTAACATAGGTGGAGAAAATAAAAAATGCATATCTGCCCTGCTAAATCCAAAAGATGATATGATCAAATTTATGTCGTCGGAATTCCGGTGCCTGAAAATTGAAGTCCAACCCGGATACAGTCTTGTTTCTGACGGATATCTGTATGATATAGGACAAAAATTCCCGGAGATGCTATCTCTTTATGAAAGGTCTATTATGCCTTTGGAAGATTACACCTTCGGGTTGTACCGTCTGCCCGTATGCCTTATCACCAGCACCATAATGTCGGAGCAGATAAGCATTATGGACAAACGAATAGATTCCCCTGTCCTGTTCAACAATTCGGAGGAACTATATGTAAGCAGCATCATCGAAAACAACAGGGAGATAAATGATGATTTTTATGATATGCTGCTGTATTGTTTTTTGTGCAGCCTCGCTGATGACGGCAAGGTTGCCAAAATAGAAGACAGGGATGCCGGTGTTGCTGTATTTATTAACAAGGATGAAAGCAGTACCTGCACCGTCAGGATACCTGATAAAAAGCGATGGGCATTGGAGACTGCCGATATATTCCGTGGAAAACCACCCGTGAGAAAGGACAATATGTTGCCATATATGGCATGAATTGAAGCCGGGCACGGATAAAATAATCAAAAAGACGATGAGGTAGAAAAGATGAGCGATATGAAGGAAAAAGTGCTGCAGGCGCTTAAAGAGAATACTCAGGAATATGTATCCGGGGAAGCTTTGAGTGAGTTAATGGGTGTTTCGCGGACTGCCGTATGGAAGTATATCAGTGAACTGAAAAAGGAAGGATATGTTATCGAATCTTCACCCAAAAAGGGATACAGAATAATGCCGGTTTACGATATGCTTAATGAGTACGAAATCCGCTGGGGCTTGAAAACCAAAATAATAGGAAGAGATATACGGTACTTTAACGAGATAGATTCTACTAACAATTATGCGAAAAAAATTGCGTATGAAGGATGCGATGAAGGCACGGTGGTAGTGGCTGACTGTCAGACGGCCGGAAGGGGAAGGCTTGGCCGTGCCTGGGACTCCGCAGGCGGCAAGGGAATATGGATGTCTGTTGTTTTAAAACCATCCATCGCTCCTGAAAATGTGCAGATCATCACCCTGGCGGCTTCCGTTGCTGTTGCCAGGGCTATTGCCGGGACATGCGGAATACGCACCGGAATAAAGTGGCCTAATGATATTGTGCTGGACGGAAAGAAGGTTTGCGGTATCCTGACGGAGATGAACTCCGAAATGGAACGGGTAAATTTCCTCGTACTCGGCATAGGAATAAATGTAAACCATGAGGAGGGTGATTTCCCCGATGAAATCAAGGATAGAGCCACTTCATTAAAATGCTATGCCGATTCCGGCAGGGAGGCTTCAAAAAAGGAAGGGCATGGAAGCGTTTTTCCCAGAAGTCAAATAATAGGGAGAATACTGTTGGAACTTGAGGAGATGTATAGTAAAATAAATAAAGGCTTTACGGATGAGATTATAGATGAGTGGAGGAGCTATTCAGCTACTTTAGGCCGAAAGGTTAAAATTACAGGCAGAGACGGCGAATATGAGGGAACAGCAAAAGATGTCACCAGAGACGGCAAACTGGTGGTGGACTGTACCGACGGCATAACACGGGAGGTTGTATCAGGAGAAGTGTCGGTAAGAGGTTTGATGGGCTATGTATGATTTCGCCGGATAGTTTGGTTTTGTTATTGTAGTATTTATTGAGGTAAAGATTCCATAAATGTGTGTTGCGATGGGGAGCAATCGCTCCCGTTGTCATAAAAACAGTTAGCGCTCTACAAAGGGGGAGAAGTAGTGAACAACCAAAAGGAAGAAATTCAGAACAAAGAAGTTCAGAGCAAAAAGGAAGATACGAGGAGCAGGAAGGAAGATTTCCAGAAAAGGCACAAGAGCCGTGTTAACAATTTGCAGACGCTGCAGGGAGGCAATCAGCCGCGAAAGAACGGATCGGAGCAGCCGACTAACAGGGAACGCAGTTTTGGCAAAAACCATACAAGGGACAATGCTTACCCTGGAAGGAACAACCACCAATACCAGGCCCCTCCGGCAAAACATACGGCTAAAGCCAAAGCTGTGGAGACAATTGACGATATAAGGATGGATATTGGGCGTATAGAGAAGGAAATAGAACTGGAGATAAAAGAAATAAGGAGTCTGAGGCTTGGGATATAACGAGGCTAAAGATATCCTTACCTCTTATAGGTGGCGGGTACCTGATTTCACAATAGACGGTGAGTTAGAATCTCCCGCCTTGTTGAAACGGTGTGTTGAAATTGCTGCGCAATTTCTTCCGTTGCTTTAGGTAAACATACGATAAGACAGATTTATTTCGCGCAGGCGGAGTTGAGGTAGATATGATTCTTGGAATAGACGTAGGAAATACAAATATTGCCCTGGGAGTTTATCAAGGCCGCAAGCTGCTTCATCACTGGAGATTTGCTGCCGACAGGAATAGAACTTCCGATGAGATCGGCATGATGATGATAAGCCTGTTCAATATCGCTAAACTTGACTATGAACAGATAGAGGCTGTAATCATAGCATCCGTTGTGCCTCCGATGATGTATTCCCTGGAGCATGCCATAAGGAAATACCTTAAAAAGAAGGCGATGGTGGTCGGACCGGGCACTAAAACCGGCATAAACATCAAATATGAAAATCCAAGAGAAGTCGGAGCCGACAAGATTGCCAATGCTGTCGCCGTCTATGAATTATATGGCGGACCGGCTATAATTGTTGATTTTGGCACGGCAACCACCTTCTGTGCATTGTCTTCAAAAGGGGAATATCTTGGCGGAGTCATCTGTCCGGGCATAAAGATTTCATCGGAGGCCCTTTTCCAGAAGGCTGCAAAATTGACGAAAATAGAGCTTGTTAAGCCGGAAAGCGTTTTGGGGCGCAACATCGTAAGCAGCATGCAGTCGGGAATCTACTATGGTTATGTGGGACAGGTGGACTACATAGTTGAAAAGCTGAAAGCGGAATTAAATGAAGATAACATCAAGGTGATAGCTACAGGAGGCATGGCCAGGCTTATCGCCGGCGAGTCCAGGACCATAGATGAAGTAAATGGCTTCCTTACGCTGGAGGGATTAAGGATTATCTATGAAAGAAACCGGGAGAGGTATTAGTTAACCGATTATCTGTATGCCGGATTTTGAATAAAATATTGCTTGAAATCCTCAATTGTTATGCTATAATAACATTGTGTTTTTTTTGACAATTAAGATTTCCTATATAGATCTTAATAACCAACCATTAAATAACTGTTAGAAAGCCTGATTTTAAAAGGCCTTCACAGAACAACAGGAGGATTTGATTATGGATATTCGTGAAGAATCACTAAAATGTCATGGCGAATGGAAGGGCAAAATTGAAGTTATAAGCAAGGTTCCCGTTGAGAATAAAAGGGACCTCTCTTTAGCATATACGCCTGGAGTTGCGGAGCCATGTCTTGCGATAAGCAAGGATGTAAACCGTTCTTATGAACTGACAAGAAGATGGAACCTCGTAGCTGTTGTTACCGATGGTACCGCAGTTTTAGGGCTGGGAGATATAGGCCCGGAAGCAGGAATGCCTGTCATGGAAGGAAAATGCGTTCTTTTTAAGAGCTTCGGCGATGTTGACGCTTTCCCTCTGTGCATCAAGTCAAAGGATGTAGATGAAATCGTCAAAACTGTAAAGCTTATCTCAGGAAGCTTTGGTGGAGTAAACCTGGAGGATATCTCAGCTCCAAGGTGCTTTGAAATCGAAAAAAGGCTGAAAGAAGAATGTGATATTCCGATTTTCCATGATGACCAGCATGGTACAGCGGTAGTTACCCTGGCTGCGATGCTCAACGCATTGAAGCTGGCTAAAAAGAATATTGAAGATATAGAAGTTGTGGTTAATGGCTCCGGTGCTGCCGGTATAGCTATCACAAAGCTGCTCATGTCCATGGGGCTCAAGAAAGTCATCCTTTGCGACACCAAGGGCGCAATTTATGAGGGTAGGGAAGGTCTTAACCCCATAAAGGAAGAGATGGCCAAGATATCCAACCTGGAAAAGAAAAAAGGAACACTGAAGGATGTTATTGTTGGTGCTGATGTATTCATCGGAGTTTCTGGTCCTGGAGTGCTCACAAAGGAAATGGTTAAGTCGATGGCAAAGGATCCTATGATATTTGCAATGGCTAACCCGGTTCCTGAAATAATGCCGGATGAAGCTAAGGAAGCCGGTGCTCTGGTGGTTGGTACAGGCCGCTCCGACTTTGCAAATCAGATAAACAACGTGCTGGCATTCCCTGGAATATTCAGAGGAGCTTTGGATGTAAGGGCCAGCGATATAAATGATGAGATGAAGATAGCGGCTGCAAAAGCTATAGCATCCCTCATCTCTGATGAAGAATTGAATCCTGAATATGTAATTCCTGCTCCGTTCGATCCGAGAGTAGCTAAGGCAGTTGCTGCGGCAGTTGCACAGGCAGCAAGGGATACAGGCGTTGCAAGGATATAAGGATTAAAATTTTAAATATACATACAAGCTGTATGTATAACGTATTAAGCTGACAAAAAAGAACGGCTGATATATAACATGTCATTCAGTTAAATAAAGCGTGTCATAAAGAAGCTTTAATTCCGCAGGCAGATGGTGCAGCCGAAAGCTGTGCCGTCTGTCTGTTTTTTATGGTATTTAGAATCAAAAAATATGAAATGCCAGGGGCTGAATATTGTCTTTTCAGAAGCTGAAAGCCATCGTTTGATTTACACTGTTAACATGAAAATAAAATGGTATGTTCATTATTGGTCGTTCTTTGCAAGCATAAGTAGTCATGCCAGACAGCCTGGCTTTCCCCATGAGTTGATAGTTTCTTCCATGATGTGTTAAAATTAAATAAAGAGATGCAAGTCCCATATATGAAGGATGCAAGCCTCATGTATGAAAGGTTGTTTATATAACAATATAGTGCAGCATAGGCAGCAAAATAGAAAGTACATTCATCATAAAAACGCAAAATTTTTGGAGGGATAAGACATAAGCAATATAGATAACTGGAACATCCCTATTTACAAGGCACTTAAGGAATATGCAGCATCTAGCCCTCTTCCCTTCCACATGCCGGGACACAAAATGGGCAAGGGCATACCTTCCGGCTTTGCAGAGTCAATGCCTTTATTTGATGTTACAGAAATTCCGGGAACCGATAACCTTCATTTTCCGGAAGGCCCGATATTAGAGGCACAGAAGCTGGCAGCCGAAGCGTTCGGTGCAGAAGAGACCTTTTTTCTGGTAAACGGCTCCACTACGGGCATACATGCCATGATTCTTACCATATGCAATCCCGGAGACAAACTTATAGTTTCCAGGGACTGCCACAAATCGGTCATAAACGGTATGATGCTGGCCGGAGTGATGCCCGTATATATAAAGCCTCATTTTGACAGCAAATTTGGAATACCAACGGGGGTGCTGGCCAAAGAGGTGGAAGACGCCATAAGGGACAATCCGGATGCGGTAGGAGTCCTTTTAACAAGACCAAACTATTATGGCGTCTGCGCAGATATTGAAAGTATCGCGTCGGTGGTTCATGCCTATGGAAAGGTATTGGCTGTGGATGAAGCCCACGGTGCCCATCTGGCTTTTGAGGGAAGCCTTCCAAAGGCTGCTATGGATGTAGGAGCGGACATTTGCGTGCAAAGCGCCCATAAGACCCTTCCGGCTTTGACCCAGGGCTCATATTTGCATGTGAGGAAGGATAGGATAGATATCGAAAAATTGAAGTTCTACCTGAGGATGCTGCAGACTTCAAGCCCATCGTATCTCATAATGGCTTCTCTGGATATGGCAAGGGCATTGATGCAATATGAAGGATGCCGTATTCTGGGAAGATTAAGGCAGTATGTAGAAAGGTTAAGGCATTCGGTGGACAGGATGCACGGCATAAAAATGCCGCAAATTACCCATTTTGGCCGGGAAATGGCGCAGGATTGGACCAGAGTGGTGCTGAATGTGGAAGGGCTGGGATGCTCAGGTTTTGAGGCGGAAAGGAAGCTAAGGGCTGAATATGGCATCCAGGTGGAAATGTCCGACCTGCATAATGTGGTTTGCATAGCTACGGTAGCCGACAGGGAGGAAGATTTTACGAGACTTATGGAGGCTCTTGACGGAATGGATAATCAGCTAAGGCAAATTGAGGCAGAATCCGATATAAAAATTAAGAAGCAGCCCGGCATACCGGAGATGAAAATTCCACTTAGCCAAATTTCAAGATGTGAAAAGGTTAAAGTGAACTTAAAGGAAGCTTCAGGAAAAATCAGTCTCGACATGCTCACTCCATATCCTCCGGGGATACCGGTGGTATGTCCCGGGGAAGTCATCAGCGATGATATTGTGGATTATCTTCTGAGTATTTTGGAATCCGGAGGAACGGTTAACGGACTGGACGGCAACGGCCGCATAAGTGTGGTTGCTTGAGATATGTGGTATAATAATTGGGGTAGAATATGAAAGACAATAGGGGAAGAGACCCGCAAAAATCACCGGAAGCAGTTTTCCGGGGAAAATGACCGGATATGGAGGTACAGAATGGATCGGGGCATTTTTATAACGGTAGAAGGGACCGACGGTTCGGGTAAGACCACGCAAATCCGCCTCATGGAAGAATATCTCAGGGAAAAAGGATACGATGTGGTGATCGCCCGGGATCCCGGAGGTACAGATATCAGTGAGAAGATACGAGAGATAATATTGGACCCCGGAAACGGAGAAATGGCAAAAGTGACTGAAATGCTGCTGTATGCATCAGCCAGAGCCCAGCTTGTGTCCGAGGTAATAAAGCCTGCAGTAGAGAGCGGAAAGGTGGTCATCTGCGACAGGTTTGTAGATTCCAGCTATGTATACCAGGGATACGGCCGGGGAATAAGCTTAAAAACCATTGAAGATGTAAACCGGGTGGCAATGGACGGCGTAATTCCCGATATTACGTTTTTCTTCGATATAAGCCCGGAGATTGCTTTAAAGCGGAGATTTGCTTCCACAGAAGCTGACAGGATAGAAAACGAAAAAATGGCCTTTCATATGAAGGTGTATGAAGGGTATAAAAGCCTGGCATCCAGATTTCCCGAAAG
Source organism: Clostridium thermosuccinogenes (assembly GCF_002896855.1). Taxonomy (NCBI): domain Bacteria; kingdom Bacillati; phylum Bacillota; class Clostridia; order Eubacteriales; family Clostridiaceae; genus Clostridium; species Clostridium thermosuccinogenes. The sequence goes on from NZ_CP021850.1 coordinate 216,240, forward strand.
AATCAAGACCATAGATGCCACAAGGGGAGTTATGGAAATCGCGGAAGATGTCAGAAGGTGGCTGGACGAGATAGTTTAGTTGCCCTCAGAAAACTAACGGGTGGTAATTAACAATTGATTATTTGCACAATGAGTTAATTAATAATCAAGTACTGATGGATGTCATACATTGGATTTTAACCGATTACCATTAACAATTAATCGGAAGAGGTTTGATAAGATATGAAAATTGCGGATATGTTGAACAACCCGACGGGAATTGCATCCGCTCAGGGCAGAGATGACAGGAGAATAAGCGGGAGTAAGGTATCTGAGTTCCAAAGCAGGCTTTTGAGCATAGAGGAAAAAAACTATGATGAAAAGCTTAGGACTCTTGCCGACCAAATTTTTGCCCAGGGAGAGAAGCTCGGGGAAAGAATAGACATAAGAGAGCTTAAAGTGTATAAAAGGCTGGTTTCCGAATTCTTAAGGGAAGCAGTAGGCGGTTCCCATAGATTTTCAAAGGAAAGCTTCCTGGACAGGAGAGGAAGGTATAAGGTTTTTGCTACAATAAAGAAAATAAACCACGAGCTGGATGAGCTTACAAAGGATGTCCTGAAAGAAGAAAAGGACAACATCAGGATATTGCAAAGACTGGATGACATAAGGGGAATGATTTTGGACATTATGATGTAGGGGGCATAACCCCGCTTGAAAGTATTCTGTATGACCAGGGATATTATAAAAGGGATTCAGCCCTGTAAAAAATATTTTTATATAGCTAGGGATATGTCCGGGATGGGAAAGGGACACATTCCTGCATGAGATATCCCAATAAGGTTTGGGAAATGCCAGAGAAAGGAAAAAAGGACACACCTCCCACAAGATGTACTGCTTTAGGATTTGGGATGTGTCTGTGACAGGAAAAGGGACACGCCCCTACAAGATGTGTTCTTTAGGGCTTGGGATGTGTCTGTAATAGGAAAAGGGACACGTCCCTACAAGATGTATTTCTTTAGGGCTTGGGATGTGTCCCTTTAATGAAGGAAAAAGGTGAAGAGATGGGTTTTGACGATATAATAGGCCAGACGGAGATTGTGAACACTTTAAAAAGAGCTGTAAAGAACGATCATGCAGGACATGCCTATGTGTTCAGCGGTCCGGAGGGGATTGGCAAAGGAATGATGGCAGAAGCCTTTGCAAGGCAGCTTCTTTGTCTTGATGCGGATGCCCCGGAACGCTGCGAAGGGTGCACAGCCTGCAGACTGCTGGATGAAGGTACGAATCCTGATTTCATTGTGATACGACCTAGTGGAAGCAGCATTGGAATAGATGAAATCCGGGGTATTCAGAGTGATATCATCATCAAACCGCTGTATTCCAGGCGAAAGGTTTATGTCATAGTCAATGCGGATCTCATGACGGTTCAGGCGCAAAACTGTCTTTTAAAGATTCTTGAGGAGCCACCCCGTTACGCAGTCATAATTTTAACTGTCTCAAACTATAATGCTTTGCTGGAGACTATTCGTTCAAGAACCATAAGATACAATTTCAAAAGGAACAGCATAGAAGAAGTTACCGGCCTGCTGCGGGAGAGATTCGGAAGCAGCCTGAAGGGCATTGACTTTATTGCGGCCTATTCCGGCGGCATAATAGGTACAGCATTGAAACTGGCTGAATCGGAGGAGTTTATATCCCTCAGGGACAGGACGATAGATATGGTTTTCAGGATTGCAAACTCAGGTCTTGATGCAATATTTGATATATATGATTTTTTTGATGAAAACAAGGACAATATAAATACGGTGTTGGATATCATGCAGATGGTTTACAGGGATATCATGCTGCTGAAAACCAACCAAAAGGAAAATATGTTGATTAATTATGATAAAAAGGATATCATATTATCAAATGCTGATGCTTTCACAGTTCAGAAGCTTATACGCAACATTGAACTGGTAGAGCAGACTTATAGGAATCTTAAATATAATGCAAATTTTCAGCTTTCAATCGAAGCAATGCTTATGAAACTTCAGGAGGATTAGGATAGATGGTAAAGGTGGTAGGAGTACGGTTTAAGGAGGCGGGAAAGGTATATTATTTCGATCCGGGAGACCTGGAAATAGAATTGTACTCCAATGTTATAGTCGAGACAGCGAGGGGAATTGAGTTTGGCCAGGTGGTTGTTGCCAACAGAGAAGTACCGGAGGAAGAAATAGTTGCACCCCTTAAGAAAGTTATACGGATAGCTACGGAAGAAGATAAGCAGCATGCTGCCAGAAATGATGAAAAGGAAAAGGAAGCTTTTGAAATATGCCTTCAGAAAATCCGCGCCCACAACCTGGATATGAAGCTCATTGATGTGGAGTATACTTTTGACAATAACAAAATATTGTTTTACTTTACTGCCGAAGGAAGGGTCGATTTCAGGGAACTGGTGAAGGACCTGGCTTCAGTTTTCAAGACAAGGATAGAACTTCGGCAGATAGGAGTCCGCGATGAGTCAAAAATGATGGGCGGCCTGGGTATTTGCGGAAGGGTGCTTTGCTGTAAAAGTTTCCTTGGCGAATTTCAGCCTGTCTCAATCAAAATGGCCAAGGAGCAAGGGTTATCCCTCAATCCGGCTAAAATATCCGGGGCATGCGGAAGGCTTATGTGCTGCCTTAAATACGAGCAGGAAGCTTATGAGGATCTGCTGACCAGGGTTCCGAAGGTAGGAGCTATTGTCGATACCCCGGAGGGACAGGGAACGGTGGAGGAAGTCAGCCTGTTGAAAGAAGAGGTAAAAGTAAAGCTTGATAAAGTGAACGAAACTGAGCTCAAGATATACAAAGCCAGCGAAGTCAAGGTAATAAAGGAAGCGTCCGCAACAAATGATGATACTGATGATTTGGACATAGATCTGGAGGACTTGAAAGAACTGGAGGATTAGCAGGCCTTAAATCTTAAATATAAAACTTAATAAAGAAGGATGTGTTCCATTTAATTAAGGCTTAAGGAAGGCTTTTCGAACAAACTTCCGGTTATGTTATCCATGCGTATTTGTCCAAAAAGGGATGCATATCTTTATCAGTTTAGAATTATTTTTGCTTGAAAAGTGTTTCCTTTCTTTAACTTTGGTGGTAGAATAGACTACGGTAATAATATCATAAGAAACCATCTTGTGATTAATTATTAATATGCTGATTACCAATATATTTAAGTTGGGAGGTGCTAATAATGGCATATTTTATAACTGACGATTGCATCAGCTGCGGCGCTTGCGAAGCAGAATGCCCTGTATCATGCATATCAGCAGGAGATTCCAAATACGTTATAGATGAAGATGCTTGTATAGAATGTGGCGCATGCGCAAATGTATGCCCTGTAGATGCTCCACAGCAGAAGTAATTTTGAATAATAAAATGGCCAGGTGAGGTAATTTTCTTGCTTGGTCTTTTTATATTGCGCGGGCAGTCGGATTGCGAAACCGCCAAAATGGCTGGCAGCCTGCGATCTGAATTTTACCGATGGAGAGGATAAATTGCAAGTACGGATATATGACAATGAGAGGGTTGACGACCTGCAGTACAAGGGTTTGAAACTCATACAGAAGAAGGACGGCTTTTGTTTTGGTGTGGATGCAGTCCTTCTGGCAAACTTTGCCGACGTAAAAAGGGGTGCGGAAGTCATTGACCTTGGGACAGGTACAGGAATAATACCGGTATTGATAGCCGGCAAGACCGAAGCCCGCCATGTAACAGGCTTGGAAATACAGGAAGAGATGGCCGAAATGGCATCCAGAAGCGTATCCATGAACGGGCTGGAGGAAAGGGTGAAAATTGTATGCGGGGATATCAGAAACCACTCCAGGCTCTTTGGATCTTCTACTTTCGATGTTGTGGTGACCAACCCTCCATATATGAACCAGGGTGGTGGTCTTATAAATTTGTCGGATACCAAGGCCATTGCAAGGCATGAGATTTTGTGCACCCTGGAGGATGTGATAAGCGCAGCAAGCAAGCTTTTAAAGCCCGGAGGGCAGATGGCTATGGTTCACAGGCCTGAACGCCTGGTGGATATCCTTTGCCTTATGCGAAATTATAAAATCGAGCCTAAATACATAAGGTTTGTTCATCCTTCACCTTATAAAAAGGCAAACCTGCTTCTAATTAAAGGTTCAAAAGGCGGAAGGCCACAGCTTAAAATGATGGATCCCCTGTATATTTATGATGAAAAGGGGAATTACTCCGAAGAGATAAACAGAATTTACTGCAGGGGTATGGAGAACTCATGGGGAGATGGAAAGCATGGAAATTAAAACGGATTCGGCGGAAAAAGGCATGCTGTATCTTGTATCTACGCCTATAGGAAATCTTGAGGATATAACCTTAAGAGCCCTGCGGATACTGAAGGAAGTTGACCTGGTGGCCGCAGAGGATACAAGGCAGACGCTGAAGCTCCTGAATCATTTTGAAATAAAAAAGCCGCTGGTAAGCTATTATGAGCATAACAAGATTGAAAAGGGAAACCAGTTGATCCGGCAGATGTTGGAGGGAAAAAATATTGCACTGGTATCCGATGCCGGCACCCCGGGTATTTCGGACCCGGGTGAGGACCTTGTCAGGCTGGCGATAGAAAATGGTATTGAAGTAACTGCCGTTCCCGGACCGGTGGCTGCGGTGACTGGTTTGATCACATCGGGACTGCCTACAGGGCGTTTTGTTTTTGAGGGATTTCTTCCGATGAACAAAAGGGTGAGAAAGGAACATCTTAAAAATCTGGTGGGTGAGACAAGGACAATTATTTTTTACGAGGCTCCCCATAAGCTGATTTACACCCTTAAGGATCTTTATGAGGTGCTGGGGAACCGTAGGATCGTTCTGGCCCGGGAACTCACCAAAAGATTTGAGGAAAAGCTGCGGATGACCCTTGAGGAAGCAATACGAAAATATGAGGAGGAATCTCCCAAGGGTGAATTCGTTTTGATATTGGAAGGAGCTTCCGAGGAAGAGCTAAAGCAGCAGCAACGCAACAAATGGGAGGACATGGGCATCGCAGAACATGTTGAGATGTATATGGAACAGGGCATGAGCAAAAAGGAAGCTATGAAAAAAGCTGCTGAGGACAGGGGTATAAGCAAAAGGGATATATATAACAGCCTATTGTGACCCAAAGGCCGGAAACCAGGTCTTTATCACAGGGTGAGCCCATATTTGAGCAAATTGAAAAGGGATCTGGAAACCAGACCCCTGAATATATATCTCTCTATCTGTCTTTTTCTATCTTTTTTTCTATCTTTCTTTCTGTCTTATTTCTTCAATTCTTTCATGCAGTTAGGGCAAATGTTCTTTCCTTTGTAAACGGTTACGTCTTTAGCGTCACCGCAGAATATACATGCGGGTTCATATTTCTTAAGGATAATGGTAGAACCATCAACGTATATTTCCAATGCATCCTTTTCAGCAATATCAAGAGTTCTCCTCAACTCGATGGGAAGTACAACTCTGCCTAATTCATCAACTTTTCTAACTATACCAGTAGATTTCATAAATATCTCCTCCTAATTTGTAACAGTATTCGACAAACTTTCTATAAATATAGTACCATATATTCCAATAAACGTCAACAATATTTTAAAAAAAATTCAAAATAATGTTATTAACATAAATTTCGAAAAATGACGCAATGCGCCCAAATGCCACAGAAATCGGACTTAATGTAAAATATCCCTGCGAGACTGTCAGAATTGGGAAGATACTATAGACTATCCTATGGTTAATGAAGGATATAATCGCGTAAAGAATTGCTGAATTTCGAACAATTTCGACATCTCGCATATCCTTAGCTTTACAGAAAGATTTAAACCTTTAACAACAAAGCAGAACTAGATAGCGTGTCAGAGGCATATCAAGTCAGTAGTATATCAAGTAAGAAGTGTATCAAGTTAGATGCTTATCAAGTTCAGAAAGTTAGAGTAATTAAGACTGACTTGACTTGGAAAGGACAGTAGTAACCGTTAGAATGCAGAGATCAATTCAGCTTTTGAGAAAAGTTTGCCACACCTCGTGGAAACAAGCGGTATAGTTGAATGCTGCCTTTCATATACATAGAACAAAGCTTTTGTGAAGTGGGGATAATCATTGCCATGCTAAATTATGTCTGGATGGGAATGTTGGTAATAGGTTTTTTTGTAGGGATATTGAACGGAAGGGTGGAAGAGGTCACCAAAGCTGCCATAAATTCAGCGGGTAAGGCGGTAGAGCTGGGCATTGGTCTTTTGGGCATAATGTGCCTCTGGACGGGATTGATGAATATAGCAGAAAAAAGCGGAATGATGCAGTATATATCCAGGGCCTTGAAGCCCGTACTGAAGTTTCTTTTTCCCGACATCCCCGAAAAGCATCCTGCAATGGGTGCGATAGTGATGAATCTTGCGGCTAATTTCCTGGGGTTGGGCAATGCCGCAACGCCGCTGGGACTAAAGGCCATGAGCGAACTGCAGAAGCTTAACCGACACAAGGATACTGCCACTGATTCCATGTGCATGTTTCTGGTGCTGAACACGGCGGCAATACAACTGATACCGGCAACAGTCATAGCCATACGTACAAAGTTCAATTCGCAAAACCCTGAGGAAATCATAGGCACGGTGTGGATTGCATCCATATGTGCTACCATAGCAGGCATTATAGCAGCGAAGGTTTTATCGGCAGTGCGCAGCAAGGGCAGGAGGGCGTAGTGCGGATATGGAAGCAGTGAAAATAGTTTCATCCTATGCAATACCCGGGATATTCCTTGTGATTTTGGGGGTAGGAGTTTACAGGGATGTAAAAGTCTTTGATGTTTTTGTAGACGGAGCGAAGGAAGGCGTCGCTACGGTAGTGAGGATAATTCCCTCCCTGGTGGGTCTTATGGTCGCAGTGGGAGTATTCCGCGCATCTGGAGCCCTGGACCTTTTGATATACGCTACCCGTCCTGTGGCATCCTTTCTTGGCATTCCATCGGAGGCAATGCCCCTTGCCTTTATGAGGCCAATTTCGGGAAGCGCCTCCCTGGCATTGGTTTCCGACATTATAGAAGCCAATGGTCCGGATTCCTTTGTCGGAAGGGTTGTTTCCACCATGATGGGCTCCACGGAAACTATATTCTACACCCTTACGGTATACTTCGGATCGGTGGGCATAAAGAACATAAGGTATACCCTGGTGGCAGCCTTGATAGCCGACACCGTGAGCATCATCGCATCTGTCCTCGCCTGCTGGATGGTATTCGGAATGTAAAACAAAGCGTCTTTATCAATACAGCCCTCGTTTTTTCATTCTCCATTCTCCCGGTGCCATGCCGGTCTGTTTTTTAAATGCTTTATAGAATACCGACAAATCGCCATATCCGATGCTGCCGGCGATGGACGAAAGGGTGTAATCGGTATTTGCCAGCAGCTCTTTTGCTTTTTCAATCCTGAGGTGCTGCAAATACTGCCATGGGGTTATCCCGGCATACTGCTTCATCTTGCGGGTAAGATAGTCCTCCGTGAAATGAAATCTGTCAGATAATTCTTTGCAGGTAACAGGTTTGTTATAGTTTTTGGCAAGATACTCCATCATTTGGTTGATAATGCTCTGAATGTGGTCCGTATTTGGGCGGGCCGTATCTGTAAGGCAGTTAAGTATATTAAGAAAAACCGCCTGCTTTCCCAATATGTCTGAAGGAGACCTTTTTGAAAAATGCTCCAGCTGCTCAAACATTGGTTTGAAAAACTGAGGGTCAAAATTCCCTCGGATTGGGAGCGAAAGGGTTGCAGGCTTTCCTTTGAACTCTATTCTGCTTTGGAGCATGCTTTCTTTGCTTGGACCTGCCTGTCCCGACGCTTTGAAATGGATATAGTAGTATTTGGGGGCAGGGCTGCCCTTTAAACCTTCCTGTTTAAGTCCCGGAATCTGCATATACCATTGGCCAGGCTTTACTTCTATGTGACAATTGTCCTCGGTGAAATAAAGCTCGCGCTCCAGCATGAATATGAGCACAAAATCCTTGCATATGCGCGTGACATGCTTCTCTCCTTCATTGAAATGGCGGTAACTGCTTATGAGATATTCAGGCCATGGAGGTATATCAAAAATGAAAGATTCTGCCATAATCCACCCTTTTGTTCGGTTTTTGCATATTTCAAGTATCTTATTGCAATATGCTATCTTTATTTTAACTGATAAAATTATATTTGCATAGTCAACAGACATTAATAGATGTTCGATATTTGAAATATGAGAATGGAGGGGTTAAATGAAATCAGCATTGCGCAAACCGGCATTTACATTTTTAAAAACGGAAGAGATCAGACCTGAAGGCTGGCTGCTGAACCAGCTCAAGATACAGGCTGCCGGTCTTTCCGGCAATCTTGACAAATTTTGGCGTGATATAAAGGACAGCAAGTGGATAGGAGGATCTGCCGACGGTTGGGAACGTGTTCCCTATTGGTTGGATGGATTTATTCCTCTGGCCTGGCTGCTGGATGACGAAGATATGAAGGCCAGAGCCAACAAATATATCAATTATATTCTTGACCATCAGCAACCCGACGGATGGCTCTGTCCCGTAAGCGATTCCAATCGTTCAACCTACGACATGTGGGCTTATTTCCTTATTCTCAAAGTCCTGGTGGTATACCATGATGCCACCGGAGACCAACGCATCGAGAATGCCGTGCGTAAAGCGCTTATCGCTCTGGACAGACATATAGACAACAATACTCTTTTCGGTTGGGGACAAATGCGTTGGTTTGAATGCCTCATACCGCTGCTCTGGCTATATGACAGGACGGGCGAGGAATGGCTGATAAATCTTGCTTCAAAAATCCATTCCCAGGGTTTTGACTGGCAGTCCTTCTTCAAAATATGGCCTTACAGAAAGCCGGACCCCAAAGGACGCTGGAGCCAGATGAGCCATGTGGTAAATAATGCAATGATGCTGAAATCGGGGGCTTTGCTGTGGAGATTTACCGGTTCCCAGGATGATTTGCAAAGCGCCGAAAATATGGTGAGTCTTCTGGACGAATATCATGGCATGGTGACAGGGGTGTTCTCCGGTGACGAATGCCTTAATGGAAAAAGTCCCATTCAAGGTACAGAATTATGCGCAGTTGCTGAATACATGTATTCTCTGGAGCACCTGCTCTCCATTACCGGATGCTCCGCATGGGGAGACCGTTTGGAGAAAATCACCTTCAATGCCCTGCCGGCCACTTTCAGCCCCGACATGTGGACCCATCAGTATGACCAGCAGGTAAATCAGATAGAATGCAGTTATCAGGAGAATCCTGTTTTCGGCACTAATGGAGGATATTCCAACACTTTCGGCCTGGAGCCCAACTTCGGATGCTGTACTGCGAACTTGAACCAGGCATGGCCTAAATTTGCCCATTCTACCTTCATGCGCAGCGATGATGGATTGGTTGCGGCGGTCTATGCTCCCTGCACCGTAAATACCAAAATAAAGGATGCCAATGTGTCGGTAACCCTGGAAACCGGATATCCTTTCCGGGATACCCTGAAATTTAAGGTTGTAACCGACAGGGAAGTGGATTTCGCATTACATTTAAGGATTCCTGAATGGGCTTGCGACGCTGTAATAGAGCTGGATGATTCCAGCATCTCACCGCAGAAAGGAGCTTTTTATAAGCTTAGCCGCAGATGGTCGGGAGAAACGGTGTTCACCCTTCGCCTTCCGATGAAGCCACAGCTGGTGCAGCGTCCTAATGACCTGTATGCCGTCACCCGCGGCCCATTGGTATATTCTCTGGCTATAGGCGAGCGCTGGGTGCGGATCAACGAGGACGTCCCCGGGCATGAGTTTCCTCACTGCGATTATGAAATATATCCCACAACGCCTTGGAATTACGGTTTTTATCTTAGCAAAACCGATCCGGAATCCGGTTTGGTCTTTGAGGAGCATCCGATAGGGGATTGTCCTTTCTCACCAGAAGGTGCGCCGGTTTCCGTCCGTGTCCCGGGAAGAAAGGTGGACTGGAGCAAGGAGGGCAATTCTGCGGCTCCTTTCCCGGCAATGAGTTGGATTGCCGATGAAACCGAAACGCTGAAGCTTATTCCTTATGGATGCACTAATCTCCGCTTGACGGAGCTTCCCTGGATAAAATATTGATTCAGGAGCAAAAGCGGCCCTGTTCTGGCCAAAAGTTGATTGAATATGGGGGAGAAGAACAAAGGCCAGAACTTGACGCTTTCATAATAAATATTATTTTAGATTAATGAGTTTATATGCCGGCACCTGCCAATATGACAGGTGCCTCCTTTTTTACTGCCTGTTGTTCATTGGGACAACATCGGTGTTATATGTTGGAGAAGTATTGGACAGAATAAACCTGACGGCAGGTTTTTTAACCCTGCAAAAAACAGGTAAAGGACGATGTTTGTTGACAGTAGTACAAGAAAAAATGGTATCAGAGCTCAAAAGCATTAAGTTTAATACAAGCAAGCTGGTGGGCATTGAAAGAGTAGAGCAGGAGCTGCTCAATGCCTTATCGGACAGCGAAGGAACCATAAGGGAAATGTGCATGCACATCCTTAATGCCGGGGGAAAAAGAGTGAGGCCAATGCTGGTGATGTACAGCGGCCTTATCTTTTCCCGGAACATAGACAATATCCTCAATGCCGCTGTAGCTGCAGAGCTTATTCACATGGCCTCTTTAGTGCATGATGATATAATTGACAACTCCTATCTCAGAAGGAGCAAGCCTTCGGTAAATAAAATGTGGGGAACCCATTTTGCGGTTCTATGCGGTGATTATCTTTTTGCCAAGGCTTTCGGCATATTATCCGGCAAAAGGCTGACAAAAAGCATGGATTATATGGTTGAAGCCATACAAAATATGTGCCATGGTGAGATATTGCAGGCAGAAAGCAGGTTTAACCATGATATCAGCCTGGAAGAGTATTATGAGCTCATATCCAAGAAAACTGCCATATTTATAAAATGCTGCTGCGAATCAGGAGCTTGTGCCGGTGGTGCCGGAAAAGCTCATCTGAGAGCTATAAGCGGATACGGTCTTAATCTTGGACTGGCTTTCCAGATAATTGATGATATACTGGATTTTTGTGGTGATGTCGATGTCATGGGAAAGCCCAGGGGGGAAGATTTAAAGCAGGGCAGCATTACCATGCCTTTAATATATTTGATGAGGGATGGCAACCATAGAGCCAGGATTAAAGAGATATTGGCGGAGGAGAAAATAACCGACCAGCATATGGAGGAAATCGCCGGAATACTGGAGAAATCAGGCGTGATAAAAAAATCCTTCGATGTTGCCCGTACCCATATTGAAAAAGCCCAACGATACCTGGAACTGCTGCCGGAGTCGCCTTACGTCGATCTTCTGAATGAGATGGCAGAAATGCTTAAGTCAAGAGCGAATTAGCATAGTGCTTTAATATAAAGCTGACCTGAAAATAATCAGATGACCAGCCAAGTGTGCTTCCAAGTAACAATCAAATAAAATTCCAAGGGAACAGCTAAATGGACAGCCAAGCAAAACCGAATGAACAGCTGAATAAACAACCAAGTGAACAACTTAAAATCAACTAAGAAGCAAATAAGCATGCAACTAAGCAAACGGCCAAGTAAGAAGTTTTAATAAGCAGTTAATAAAGCTATAAAAAGAATTTAGCAATTAAGCAAGCAAGGGATTGTTTTGTGAAGGATTAAAATCACATATCATATTTCCTGTAAGAGCAGGACTGCCGGAATCCCTTGAATTCCTGTTACAAAGCTATCCGTGCAGCCTATATCTTTCCTGCATGCCTTAGCATACGGCAAATACGGTGATACAGCACGGCACCGTATCCACCTTTCTTTAAAAGTGTTCTGGTTGTTCTCCTTATGCCTTCTGTACGGGCCTTTGGGTCAGAAAGATACATGGCAAGGAGACCTTTTATTATCGTGGTATGGAACTTCGGGTATTTCAATTGGGAACAAAGTTCCAGGCATTCCCCGATGAACAGGGAAAGACGCTCCTCCATCTGTAGGGGGCTTTCATAGAAACTGGTGAAATTCAGATCTCCTGTTTCAATATCCTCCCGGGCATCTATATAATAGTCCAGAAGTATGTGAAGGCCGCATACCCACGGGAAATATGCTTTTTCCAGAAGGTCTATCTCATCGGGGGAGAGATGCGGGTCGGAGGCTATAGCGTACAAAAGGAAAACATAAAGGGTAGATCCGGCTGCAGCTGCAAATTCCCACCAGTATATGCCCGGATATTCTTTTAGCAAACCTTCAGCCCAAGACGACAGACGCTTTTCCCGGACATCCGGTTTGATGTGCTTCAAAGACTGCATTTCCGAGTACAGGCAGATATATTTTTTCATTTTTTCCAGGATGATGCTATGGGATGGCAGAGTCAGAACTTGTATACGGCACATATCGACGAGGGCTTCAAGATACCCGCCGTCTTTTTTGCAGGGGTAATACAGGTAGTAGTCGCTTTTATCCCTGTAAGGATCCACAGCATCCAGCATGGAAATATGAAGCTGCCGGAAAGCCGCTTCGTCCGACACACCGGCTCTGTCACACAGGTTGTCCAGGTAGTCGCTTATGGTTTGCAGCGCTGTGATGAATTTGACCGTATTCTCAAGATCTGTTCCGGGATAAAGAGCATAAACACTTCCTCCCAGGGCATGGAACCTTTTCATTTCAATGCTTGCAAGGGCCTGCTTTTTAAGTTCATCATCTTCCGCCTTGCCGCAGACCTCCTTCCAGTGCTCCAGTTCCCCGTCCACAATGGGAAATGCTTTGCCAACAAAGCTCTTTATAAGGTTCATTCCATGACGGTAGTTATTGTCTATATATAAAACCTCCCTGTCTAAACATGTTAAATATTTTATCCCAAAAGCACTGTTATTTTGTGCGCATATACTATTTTCACCATAAAGCAGGGAACAATAACATAAATTACTTTGTTCAAGGCGGATGGTTTTGTGATTCGAATTTTCGCGTTTTGCGGCCTGTACATGGAGAAATTCATTTTGGACAGCAAAATTGACTTTTTTCGGTGAAATTACATTTTATATGCTATAATAATGATAATATTAATAAGGTTGATATTCCGCTTGAAAAAACAAAATCCGCAGGGTATAGTAATAATATATTGGCAAAGCGGGATGGTCATTGCGATTGTAGCATTTAAAATTTAAATGCGCCATTAATGTATTTCATATTTCATCCGGGCAATAATCATATTGACACCTGTACAGTACGGAATTTAAAAAAGCTGAAAAGGCATTTTTATATATAAGGGAGGAAGCAGATTTGGAAAAAAAGACATTTTATATTACGACGCCGATATACTACCCCAGTGACAAATTACATATAGGCCATTCCTATACCACAGTTGCAGCGGATGCCGTGGCAAGGTACAAAAGGCTCAAAGGCTACGATGTGATGTTTCTTACCGGAACCGATGAGCATGGACAAAAAATTCAGAGAAAGGCCGAAGAAAAAGGCGTTACTCCAAAACAATACGTGGATGGAATCGTGTCCGGCATTAAAGATATGTGGAAGCTGATGGATATAAGCAACGACAGGTTTATAAGGACAACCGACGAGTACCATATAAAATCCGTCCAGCAGATATTCAAAAAGCTTTATGACCAGGGAGATATATATAAGAGCGAGTACGAAGGTTGGTACTGTACCCCCTGTGAATCCTTCTGGACAAAGACCCAGTTGGTAGACGGAAAATGCCCTGACTGTGGGAGGGAAGTGGAGCTTACCAAAGAGGAAAGCTATTTCTTCAGGCTTTCCAAGTACCAGGACAAGCTTATAAAATACATAGAGGAGCATCCGGACTTCATACAGCCGGTTTCAAGGCAGAATGAAATGCTCAACAACTTTCTGCGCCCAGGGCTGGAAGACCTCTGTGTTTCCAGAACCTCTTTCGATTGGGGAATACCGGTGACTTTTGACGAAAAACACGTAGTCTATGTCTGGATAGATGCCCTTTCCAACTATATTACCGCTTTGGGATACGGGTCTTCGGATGATTCCGATTATAAAAAATACTGGCCTGCCGATGTACATCTGGTAGGAAAGGAAATAGTCCGTTTCCATACAATCATATGGCCGGCAATGCTCATGGCCCTTGGAGAACCACTGCCGAAGCAGGTTTATGGACACGGATGGCTGCTGCTGGAAGGCGGCAAAATGTCCAAATCCAAAGGAAATGTCGTAGATCCGGTTATATTGGTGGAAAAATACGGCCTTGATGCGATCCGGTACTTCCTTTTGAGAGAAGTTCCCTTCGGTTCGGATGGGGTATTCTCCAACGAAGCGCTGATAAACAGGATTAATTCGGACCTTGCCAACGACCTGGGAAATCTGGTCAGCAGAACGGTGGCAATGATTGATAAATATTTCGGTGGTACCCTGCCTTCGGAAAAGGTGTCCGGAGATTTCGACGAGGATTTGAAGAAGATGGTGACAGAGTTGACGCCCAAGGTGGAGGAGCTTATGGACAAACTGCAGTTCAGCTCAGCCCTGGCGGAGATTTGGAAGGTAATATCCAGGACAAACAAATATATTGACGAAACAATGCCATGGGTATTGGCCAAGGATGAAGCGAGCAAGCCAAGGCTTGCGGCAGTTTTGTACAATCTTGCCGAGAGCCTCAGGGTGATTTCCATACTGCTGCAGCCCTTCATGACCCAGACTCCCGCAAAGATTTGGCATCAGTTGGGACTGGCCGGCTCCGATGTTCTTACATGGGAAAGCGCCCGCGTTTGGGGCGGATATCCGGAAGGCATATCGGTCAACAAGGGCGAGGTCATATTCCCCAGAATCGACGTGAAGAAAGAAATGGAGGAGCTGGAGAAGCTGACTGCAGCCAAGGATGAGAATAAGGCCGATAACTCCGGGGATAAGGATAAATCCCAAAAGGGCGGCAAGGAGGATAAGGCTGAAAAGCAGCAGGAGATGATTACGATAGATGATTTTGCAAAGCTGGACTTGAGAGTAGCAAAGGTGCTGGAAGCAGAAAAGGTGGAAGGCGCCGACAAGCTGCTGAAACTCAAGCTGGAAGTGGGAAGCGAAACCAGACAGGTGGTGTCCGGCATAGCGAAGCATTACGCTCCCCAGGATCTCATAGGCAAGACCATCATACTGGTGGCAAACCTTAAGCCTGTCAAACTCAGGGGAATAGAATCCCAGGGTATGATCCTGGCAGCGACGGATGAAAACGGACTGGTTCTGGCAACCACCGACAAACCCATAAAATCAGGCTCTAAGATAAGCTAACAAACAGGGACATTCCACGATGATTATGGATGTAAAGAAGTGGTGTGTCCCTGCACCTAATACCCAGGGACATTCCACGATGATTATGGACGTAAAGAAGTGGTGTGTCCCTGCACCTAATACCCAGGGACATTCCACGATGATTTTGGATGCAAGGAGAGGTGTGTCCCTGTACCTAAGCTCCAGGGACATTCTGCGATAATCATGAGCGCAAGGTTGTGGTGTGTCCCTATACCTAATACCCCATTGGAGGATATAAATGCTGTTTGATACCCATGCACATTTTGACGATGAGAGATTTGATGACGATAGAGATGAAGTGATACGCAAGGCTCATGAAAGTGGCGTTTCATATATATTGAATGCTTCTTCCGATATGGATTCTTCCAGGAAAAGCATGGCACTGGCCGACAAATATGATTTCATTTATGCGGCTGTAGGGGTGCATCCCCACAGTGCCGGGGAAATGAAGGAGGATGACCTGGAAATCCTGGCAGGATATGCTTCCCACCCGAAAGTTGTGGCAATCGGGGAGATAGGGCTTGATTATTATTATGACAATTCCCCCAGAAATGTGCAGAAATACTGGTTTGCCCGACAGATAAGGCTTGCCCGGGAGGTGGGGCTGCCTGTGGTCATCCATGACAGGGATGCCCATGAGGACACCCTGGCCATAATCAAAGCCGAAGGCGCCTCAGAAGTCGGAGGGGTGTTTCACTGCTACACCGGCAGTGTTGAGATGGCAAAGGAAGTGCTTAAAAATAATTTTTATATAGCCCTTGGAGGAGCCGTTACCTTTAAAAATGCCAGGAAGCTTCTGGATGTGGCTAAGTTTGTTCCCGAGGATAGGCTTCTTATAGAGACAGACTGCCCGTATATGACCCCTGAACCATACAGGGGCAAAAGAAATGATTCAGGATATGTCCGGCTGGTCGCGGAAAAAATTGCGGAGTTAAGAGGAGTGACTTTTGAAGAGATAGCACAGATAACAGCGCAGAATGCCAGAAGGCTCTTCAAAATTACATAGATCGGCTTTTATTATTTTTTATTTGGGGGTAGACTGATGAAGAAATTGGTGCTGATACTGGTTTGCACTGCACTGCTGACGTTCTTTATCGCTTTTGACTATTTGCTGTGGGACAGGGAAAAAAACACTCAGAGCATTCAGAATCTTGAGGACTCCATAGACAGCAAGGATGCCACCATAGGAGCTTTAGGCAGAGAAATCAAGAATCTGGAGGACTATAACAACCAGCTGTCAAACAAACTGAAGCTTATGGAAGAAGAAAAGAAAGCCCAGGAGGATAAAATTTCCCTCCTGGAGGACAGTGTTCTTGAATTGCAGAGCCAGATGGAGCAAAAGGATAAATTTATCAGCACACTGGAGCGGTTTGCCGATTTCAGCCCCTTGGAAAGCATAATCCTGGACTGGATCGCCAAAATAAACGAAGGCCAATATCAAGAGGCATACCAATTGATGAAGCTGAAAACCAATGCCGGGGATAAGCCTTTAAGCCCGGATGAATTTGCCGGTACCTGGATGAATTCTGTCAAGACCATGGAGCTGGCCTCGCTGGAGCTAAGTCCGGATAAAGCCCGACAGGAAAAGGGAGCCGATATCCTTATGCTGGCCGGAGTAAATGTGGTAGTTCCGGAAGAGGGAAGAGGAAGTAAACTTAAAGAAGGCTTAAATAAGATGTATTTTGGATTCTCATATGACCAGGAGAAAAAGAACTGGTTTATATCCGTTGTAGATGTAGCCCCCCTGAATTAACTAAGTAATTATCACCAATTTTTCATCTCTTCATATAATGTATTGTAACTAGTAGAAATTTTACTCCGGAGGTAAATTATATGAAGGATGAAAGAAAGCTCAAAGAGGATAAGGCCAAAGCCAATAGCAAGGTAACCGGTCTTGAAGACGTTCAGAAGATGCCGCAGACTCAGATGGCACCAGAAACACCCCATATGCAGGGAATGCCGGAAATGATGCAGATGCCGGCAATGGATCAGATGCCTTACATGGATCAGGCACCCTATATGGATCAGGCACCTTATATGCAGCAGATGCCCTACATGCAGCAGATGCCGTATATGCAGCAAATGCCATATATGCAACAGATGCCAATGGTATGCTGTCCTGTACTTATGAATGCTCAATGCCCTATGCTCTACGGGCAGGCAGGGATGACCCCCAGCATGTATGGCCAGAGCATGTATTCTCCTGCTTCAATGCAGAATCCATATATACCAGGCCCACAGAATCCATGCATGACCAATCCCCATATGCCTTCCGGCATGATGCCTTATTAGTTTGATGGCATCCTGCGGAATAAAAGTCAATAGAAATGAGCGGTTATATGATTTTATCTTAAGGCAGATAGCTCTATCTGCCTTAAATCTTATCAAAACCTCCTGAGTTATGAGTGAAAAATATTGCTTTATGCGGATTGTGGCAGCTTTTCCGTGATAAGGTATATTTCCCCTGGCAAAAATGTATAATATATAGACTTTTAGTGAATAATTCCATAATGGGATACTTATGTTAATAAATTTGACAAATATTCTATTTTGGAATAGAATAGCCACAGTCCCCTAGATATTTTTAACAGGAGGTTAATTAAGTGATACCACTTGAGAAAAATATTAAGAGGTATTTTTCATTGAAAGAATTTGCAATTGTGTTTTTGTCAGTTGTACTTTCAGTTTTGGCCGGGACTGCAGTATTCTACAACCTGAAAAGGGAAGTAATAATTAATGACAACGGAAAGCAAATCATGGTAAGAACGATGAAAACTACCGTAAGTGAGGTTCTACAGCAGAACGGGATTACGATAGGTGAATATGATGAAATCAGTTTACCGCTCGATGCAAAATTACAGAAGATAAGTATTAATGAGATATACATTGAGAGAGCCGTACCGGTTAACATATTTGTTGACGGTAAAAGCATACAGGTAATGACATGCGAAGATACTGTGGAAGATGTTCTGAAGAGCAGTTCCATAGAACTTTCTGAGTTGGACAAACTGGACAATGTCAGCCTGAATGATAAGATAGAAGCAAATATGGATATCCGGATCATAAGGGTTAAGGAAGAACTGGTTACAGAGCAAATACCCATACCCTTTAGTGAAATCAAAAAAGAAAACCACAACATGGATAAAGGCACAAGCAGGACGGTAAGGGAGGGCAAGGACGGCATCCGGGAAAAAGTATATAAAGTGGTTTTTGAAGACGGCAAGGAAGTTTTAAGAGAACTTATCGAAGATGTGGTGGCAATCGCTCCGGTGAACAAAATAATTGAG
Organism: Clostridium thermosuccinogenes; assembly: GCF_002896855.1. Taxonomy (NCBI): domain Bacteria; kingdom Bacillati; phylum Bacillota; class Clostridia; order Eubacteriales; family Clostridiaceae; genus Clostridium; species Clostridium thermosuccinogenes. The sequence goes on from NZ_CP021850.1 coordinate 234,809, forward strand.
TACGGAACTGTATTGAACTTTAAAACATCCAGAGGAGAGGTTGTCAGGTATAAAAAGGTGCTCAATATGAAGGCAACCGCTTATACCGCCTCATATAAGGATACCGGAAAAAAACCGGGGGATGCCGGATTTGGAATAACTTACACAGGAAAAAAAGTGAAAGAAGGCATTATTGCCGTAGATCCCAAGGTAATACCTTTAGGTACCAGAGTGTATATAGAAGGCGTAGGAAATACACCGGATTACGGTTTTGCCGTGGCTGAGGATATAGGCAGCGCGGTGAAGGGAAATGTGATCGACCTGTATTTCGACACCCAGGAAGAAGCTGACAGATGGGGACGCAGATCGGTCAGAGTATATATACTGAAATAAAAAAAGGAGAAAATTACTAACTAGGGGCTTAAATGAGTACTACAAAGGAAATCATAAACAAATATAATATACGAATGACAAAATCTCTGGGTCAGAACTTTCTTACAGATGAGAATATTGTGCGGAGGATTGTCGATACGGCGGAGGTTAACAAAGACGATCTGGTTGTAGAGATAGGACCCGGAATCGGAAGCATGACAAGGGAGTTATGCGCCCGGGCAGGCAAAGTGGTTGCGGTGGAGATAGACAAGCATCTGATGCCTGCCCTTACAGACAATTTAAAAGACTTTGATAATATTGACATAATCAATGGAGATATTCTCAAGGTTGATATAAGGAAGGATATTCTTGAAAAATATGTCGCTACCGGAGCTTTCAAACCTGGATGCTTCAAAGTGGTAGCCAACCTTCCCTATTACATAACAACTCCCATTATAATGAAGCTTCTGGAAGACGAATATGGCATCAACCTTATGGTGTTCATGGTGCAGAAGGAGGTTGCCGACAGAATGGTTGCCGCACCCGGGGGAAAGGACTATGGTTCCCTGTCGGTTGCCGTACAGTACTATTCCATGGCAGAGAAGGTATTTGATGTACCTCCCCATTGCTTTATACCCCAACCGGATGTATATTCTTCGGTGGTACGGCTGAGGGTGCATGAAGATCCACCTGTTAAGGTTAATGACCGGGCGGCGTTTTTTAAGACAGTAAAGGCTGCCTTTGGGCAGAGAAGGAAGACTCTGCTCAATGCCCTCTATAATTCCGGATATTTTGCCAAGGACAAGGAGCAAATCCGGGAAATACTGAAAAGTAAGGGCTTAGATGAGAATCAAAGGGGAGAAACATTGACCATCGAACAGTTTGCCGATTTATCCAACGCATTAGAAAAAAACCGTCATACTAATTAAAGTATGACGGTTTTTTTTAATTTTACAAACATATATATAATATCAGGAAAAAATATCTTAACAGGTGGTAATTCTGGTGGATGTGAAAATGAGATATTATAAGAGCTTCCTGATATTCAACCAGGAAGATGTGGGGTACGGAAGTGGCCAGACACCTTCGGGATATGTCAGGATAGAAGCGAGGGACGGCAAAGGCAAGCTTTCAGCCTCAGTCCAAAATTTGCGGGAAGAGCAGGGCAAGCTGATCTATAAATTGTACATACTGAGCTCCGACGGGAGAAGCATATATCCTGCATATGCAGGCATAATACCTCTTAAACGCGGCAGAGGAGAACTGCACTGGGAATTTGATCCCAAGAATGTAGCAGGAACAGGAAAGGCTGCAGATGCCTTTAACGCCGCCGTAGTGCTGGCAGAATACCCGGAAAGGGAAAGCCGGCAGATCATCTGCCCTCTGGCGGCATATAAGGATAAAAGGATAGCATGGCGGGAAAAGCTAAAAGGAATCATCTATGCCGACAAGGAAGCAAAGATTCAAACCACCGAAATCCAAAAAGGTTCGGGAGGTAAGGTACTTCATATCGAAGAAAAAATAACGGCTGAAAGGGAAAATATAAAGCAGGAAGGGAAAACTTCCTTTTATATGGCTGAAACCCGAAAGAAGGCGGAGGAAACAACACCGAAGACGACGACCGATAGGAAAGGACCGGCTCTATCGCATACTGGGGTTCCGGCGCCTGAGGGGAGCATTTTTATAAAGGGAAAAGAGTCAACCCTACGAAAAGAAGAAGTGCCGCCGTATACTGGAACGATGGAGCATGAAGGGCGTCTTTCCGGAAAAGAAGAAAAGTCCTTCGTGGTGAAAGCAGTTCAGGATGGATACGGTGAGGAAGCGCCGGACCGGGAGATGCTATCGGGTGAGCATGAAAAAGAGACCTGCGAATATGAAATGAAATCCGAAGGTTATGAATCAGCAGCCTACGGACGGGATGCGCAGGCTGAAAAGTTTGAGAATGACGCATCCGGACAAGAAAGACAGCAGTGTGAGTATGAGATAGAAGCCTCAGGGCAGGAAGGTCAACCGGAAGGATACGGGCAAAGAACTTATGGATGGGAAATACCGACAGATGAGGATGAGGGGGAATCTTCCGAACAGAATAAACAGCGGAACGGGTACGGAGAAGAAGCACCCGGACAGGTAGGTCAGCCGGATGGATACAGGGAAGGAACCTCCGGATGGGATATGCAGAAGGAAGAGTATGAGGAGGGAACCTCCAAACAGGATAGGCAGTCGTATGAGTATGAGGGAGAAATATCCGGACAGGACAGCCAGCCGGGAGAATGCGGGGAAGGAGCCTCCAGGGCGGAAATATCGCTGAATGAAAATGGTGGTGAATCCCCTGAAGGGGAAGAAAGGCAATCAAACGGATATGGGAAGGAAGTGCCCGGACAGGGAAGGCAGACGAATGGATACAAGCAAGAGTTTCTTAGACCGGAAGCGGAATATGACAGAGAAAGGAAAACACCAGCTTCACCGGAGCAGAGAGGAGTAAAGGAAACTCCAGGGCATTCCGAAGAATCACCATACCATGCGTCATCACCGGAAGAGTATGGAAGGCTTGTGGACAGAAGCCTTAATGAAGAACTGTACGGCAAAGGAAATTTTGGTTTTAGTGGCTGCAGCGCTGCGGGGAATACAGTATGCCCTTTTCAGGCACCGGGAAGGAATTTTAACCAGTGCATCGGCTGCATAGGAGGGATGCCCCAAAAGCCGGCTGCCGTTAATGGAAAGCCTTCCGAAAGCAACTTTGAAAGCTTTAAAAATGCGCTGGACATGTATTTTGAAATATCCGACCCCTTTGGCAGTAAGAGAAAGGATTATAAATGGTGGAAGGTGAACAGTCCCGTTTATCTGAATAATATACTCTATCAGTACAATATACGCACTCCGCTGCTTTTTAATCCCTTGGTAATAACCGCGAATTTCAAATACCGTCATTTGATCGTGGGAATATATACTGACAAAACAAGGTTCAGGGAATACATAGTATGCGGAGTACCAGGGATATATGGTATTGACGAGAAGCCTTTCGGCGACATGTGCCGATGGGTGCAGTTGGAGGGCAGCAAGCCGAAATATGGAGCCTTTGGATACTGGCTCGTGTACATAGATCCGAAGACGGGAAAGTTCCTGCCGCTGAATTAATAGTATTCTGTCGCTGTGAACCGCCCATCAGGACACAAGATACCTTTATCCCACATGTTAAAATCAGAGGTGATTTTCCAATAGAGGGATTTCACTGTCGCCAATAAATCAGCTTGGGAGCTGGAGATCCCTTGATTTAAGGGTGAATTTTAAAAACGGCAGGAGCAATTAATGCTCCTGTGTTTTTTATCGACTTTTAATATAAACTGTGATATTTTAAAAGAGAAATCAGAGTTTAAAAGGAGGGAAGCCTTTTGAAAGATTTCCATGAGAGGGAGAAAAACGGTTGGGCTTGCCTTACCACGGTATCCAACGATATAGAATTCAACATATTGAAAGGCTTGCTCGAAACAGCCGATATACCTGCCATAAAAAAAGTGGAAGGCCTCGATGGACTGGCTGAGATCATCACCGGTGCTCCTTTGACAGGAATTGAGGTATGGGTGCCAACTGACAGGTTTGATGAGGCGATGCAGCTTTTGCAGTCCGGTGCAATAGATGAAGAGGAGTCAAAACCCGGAGTGGAAGCCGAAGAAGGTACGAAATCGGACGAAGGTAATGAATCAGACCAAGGAAAACCCGATGGTGCAGATGCGGAATAGATGAAGGCGAAAAATCAAGCGAAGGAAAGAAAACGAATGTGGATGTAAGATGAACGAAGGCGAGGAATCGGACAAAGGCATGAAATCAGATGGGGAAACAGGGCAGGCTAAAACGAAGGATGAGCGAAGGCATGGAATCGAATGGGGAAGCAAGATAGATTAAGTAAATAAATGGATTAAGGTATGGATTAAGATGTAATGCAGGATAGATGAAGATGCTAAACATGATATAGGTACAAAGTTTTGATTAAAGCATGGAATCTGATAGATAGTAAAGAGCAGTTATTGACATCCTCTCATATAAAGTGTATTATAAAGATACATAGAGTTGAACACTACATTATATAGATTATAAATACCTAGATTATAGAGAGGATGATATAGTTGTGAAAGATTTCAGTAAGGAACGGCTGCTCAATCTTGCGAATGAGATAATAGAAAAGGACGACCAGGTGAAAATTGCCACATTAAGTGATGAACTTACCATATCCCAGGTTGTAAAATTCTTTGAAAAGCAGGGAAGGAGCTTTACCAAGACCATGATTCAAAATTACGTAAGAGTTGGTGTTCTCCCTCCCCCTATTGACAAAAGATATTATACAAAAAACCACCTTATTATGCTGACATTGATCGACAATCTGAAAAACATATACTCTCTGGATGAGATAAAAACCGTTTTAGAGCCGATACGCAACAATCCCGACATCTTTGAAGATGACATAATAGATACTTCCAATGTATATAAGAATTATCTCACCATGAGGAAGGAAGCTTTTAACAAGTGGAAGGAATCCTTGCCACACCTGATAGACAAGGTGGATGACCTGTTGCAGGAGAACAGCGTAAAAGATAATGATAAGGACAAGGCTATGGCCTTCATGATTGCTCTTACCATAATGGCGGAGACTATAGCCCTTAAGGATATGACAGGCTCTATCATCCGGGAATATATAAAGCAAGGGTAAATTTTGTGAAAGCAGCATGCAGTTGAAGGAAATGTTCAATTGCATGCTGTTTTTGCATATTTGGGCATGGTCCAGATAGGAGCAGGGATTGGCTCACACTACTGTACTTGCCAGAGAAACTTAGGAAAAAGCAGAAAACGCGCGATATTGCATGATAATTTGCTATAATTGCCAATGTTATATCTTTCACAATTCAGTCAGCACTTGTTATTGTTAAAGATATACTGTAATATAGATAGTGTTACAACAGTATACATATCATAGAGTAAAACACAACATAATGCAATCGCCAGTGCCGGGTGGCTTCAAAGCAGTATATTGTACTTGATGTTCCCACAAACTCTGGTATAATTGGTTTAAGGAAGGCAGAAATCCTTGCCCGGGACAGCAGTATGTGATTCCGGAAAAATGAATTTTAGGAGGTGAAATTGTGCTTTACGTATATATCGGATGCTTCACTTTCGGAATGTTGTACTCCCTCATATCTGCGGTTCTGGGAGGAGACGGAGCAGATGGGGGTGCTGACGGCATAGACTTGGATGTTGATGCCGGCGGTGATGGCGTCGATATACCTTCCCCATTGAACCCGTTGGTTATTGCCAGCGCAATAACTGCGTTTGGAGCGGCAGGACTGATTGCAAAGCTGAGCTTTAAGCTTAGCGACATGGTAAGTTCGCTTTTAGCGTTAGGTTTTGCAGGGTTGATCGGGGCTGTGATATTTTTTGGAGTAGTAAAGCTGATGTACGGCGCTCAGTCCAATTCCACCTTTTCCATGGAGGATTTGATAGGTATTGAGGCAGAAGTGATAACACCCCTCCCAAGCAATGGACTGGGTGAGATAGCATACATAATGAACGGAGTAAGGTACAATATGACCGCCAAATCTGCATACCAAAAAGAAATACCAAGAGGAGAAAAAGTCATTGTGAAAGAGATTGCGGGAAATGTTGCTGTTGTAACACAGAAAGTCACAATAGATGAAGTGGACGGAATGGTAGAAGACATGGCAGACAGAAAGACCAGGCGTAAGATGGGCGAGGGGCAGTAAATGCCAAATAAAAACAAACAAAGGAGGTATTCTGTATGAACGGTTTTGCAGGTGGAATAGTATTCATAATTGTTGCAGCTTTAGTTGCAGTCTTGTTTTTGCTGATATCGGTTTTCGTGAGCAGGTATGTAAAAGTCGGACCTGATGAAGCTCTTATAGTTTCAGGCCGCAAAAAGAAGCTTGCCAATGGTCAGGTGGTTGGATTCAGGATAGTACGGGGTGGCGCCACCTTTGTATGGCCTATTTTTGAAACGGCCAAAACAATTTCCCTGAGGATTATGCCCCTGGATGTCAACTCCAGTGCTTACACTTCCCAGGGCGTGCAGGTTACGGTAGATGGTGTTGCTCAGGTCAAGATAGACTCTTCTTATGAGATGATCGCTACGGCAGCAGAGCAGTTCCTCAGCCTCAAGGATGAGGAAATAAGAAGGATAGCTACCCAGACCATGGAAGGCCACCTCCGCTCCATAGTAGGTAACCTTACAGTGGAAGAAATCAACCAGAACAGGGATGCTTTTGCCCAGAAGGTGCAGGAATTGGCTGCAGCAGACCTGTCAAACATGGGCTTGAAGATCATATCCTTTACCATCAGGGAAATATCCGATAAGAATGGATACTTGGAGAGCCTTGGTAAAGCGCAGATTGCAAGAGTTCAGAGGGATGCCATCATAGGCCAGGCAGAAGCGAAGAGGGATGCTGATATAAAGAGCGCCGAGGCTTCTCAGGCCGGGCAGACGGCAAAATATCTCGCAGAGACCAAGATAGCCGAAGCCAACAGGGACAAAGAAATACTGTTAGCCGATTATCAGGCCGATATAAATGCAAAGAAAGCCGAAGCAGATCTGTCCTACGACAGAAAGAGGTTTGTGCTGGAGCAGGATGTACAGAAGGAAGCAATGCAGGTTGAAATAGTAAAGAAACAGAAGGAGATAGAGCTCCAGGAACAGGAAACCATAAGGAAGGAAAAGGAACTGGAGGCTACTGTCATCAAACCTGCCGAGGCTGAAAAAATCAGAACGGAAACCCAGGCTGAAGCAGACCGTGTAAGAAAGTCCAAGGAAGCTGAAGCAGAATCTTACGCCATCAAAGCTGAAGGTCTTGCAAAGGCTGAAGCCATCAGGGCAGCAGGTCTTGCAGAAGCGGAAATCATCAAGGCGAAGGGTGAAGCCGAAGCCCAGGCTATGATTAAGAAGGCGGAAGCATACAAGATGTTCAACAATGCCGCTATGGCTCACATGATGATAGAAAAGCTGCCTGAAATCGCAGCGGCTATTGCTCAGCCTCTGTCCAAGACTGAAAAGATCGTCATGATCGGGGATTCCGGAGCATCTAAGCTTACAAAGGATGTGACCAACATCCTGGCAGAGCTTCCGGAAACAGTTAAAGGGCTTACAGGAATAGATCTGGCAGGAATTATTAAGAGCTATGCAAGTGCAGCAGGAAGCGTAACGGTAGAGAATCCGAGTGATAATTAAGAAAAAAATCGGGATTGGAATGACCCAATCCCGATTTTTTAATTTTCTACTTATAATACTTCTCATATTAAAGGTTATGATATTTTACCTACAGCGCTGCAATAAAATTCCACTGAAGCTCTCAAGTCGTACCAGGTCATGCCGCTATACTCAACATACCCTTGTGCCGCTACATAATAAGTGCGGCCACCGTCAATTATGCTATCATCTATAAAGTTGCTATACCAGGTATAACCGGATGTTGCGGACTTGATGCTGCTAACATAGCTTTGACTGGAAATCAACTGTCTGTCATGGAAATCGCTGTAATAGGTTTCGACTTTAGCAGTTATGTCAATTTTTACGCTTTTTGTGCCCACTGTTACATAATCGCTCTTTGTAACGGTCTGATAAGCCATTGGACTTATTTCTCTTGAATTTATTTTTTCTAACTTTTTGGCATACTCTTCTGCCGTCATAGCATTAGAGCTATTCAGTTTTGGTTCGGGATTATGCCATTTTGATTCTCCCAAAGCTTTAAGGGTAGCCTTGAATTCATCGATGGGAGCTGCAGTAGAGAAATCAAATTCTTCAAAAGGCTTGAGTTCAATTCTGGCATTGTACTTTTCTTTTGCTTCTTCTACGGCTGCCCGGTACTGTTCATAGAGCTCTTTTTTATCTAAGGTGGCATTATCAGGTGCTGCAAAAACTGTTGTGGCTATTGAAAATATCATTGCTATTGCCAGTGTATAGCTAAGGATTTTTTTCCTTATAGATAACATATTCTTAACCTCCATACATAGAATCTATAATTTTTTTCATTTCCTCGACCGTGATATCACCGTTGATGCTATAAGTTATGTTCAAATTGCTCCATACTGCCTGGGCCTGACTAATATTTTTCATAATGTAATACTTAATGCCGTTTTTCTCATAAACCTGAACCGGGCTGTCATCCTTTTCAAAGGCAGCGTCCAGTTGTGCTCCATTGCCTCCATTAAAAATGGTAAAATCAAAAATGATTATTTTATTTGCATTGTCCATATAATGCAAAAGCACATTTGTGCTGTCTTTTCTGATAAACCTCTCGGCATACTTAAAAGCAAATCCTTCGGGAACCCACTCCGGCAAGCTGGGTTTTGATTCAATATCTGCAAAAGTCTTCTCGATGCTGTTGAAAATTTCACTATGGGCTATGTTCCCAGTGCCTTCAAAATCACTGCTTTCCTGTTCTAACAGTTGACTTTGGATGGATATATTAAATGTATCCTTCCCCCAGCGTACCGTCATCTGTATCAGATTATAACCCAAGGCATTGGCTACAAAGGATGTTGCAAAAAGAACCAGGACCAGGCAGGCTGCAATTTGAGCCGATAATTTCCTGAGCCGTCGCCTATGTTGAGCCTTATGCCATTCTTTATACCTGCGGTCGATATTTTGCCGCATGGCTTGAATTTTTTCCTCAGGTATATGCTGTTCATCACCTTCCATCATGCCAATGGTTTTTACACATTCGTCAATAAAGTCGGTATCCATATGCTCTTCATCCACTAATGAAGCTTCGTACAGCATTCGATACAGTTTATCCCTGACAGCAGCATCATCCTCCTTTTCTGAAAGGATTTCTTTGATAATATCTTTATTATTGTCTTTTTCATTGGGGCAGTGGGGCTTATCCACTTTAGGTTCCATTGAACTTCTCCTTTCTAAAACCTCTACTATATACATTGCACATGTCGAGCAAAATCACATTATTTTTTGAAAATTTTTATAATCAGGTATCCAAAAAGCATTCAAAGACGATGCTTTAAATTTTTTTAGCACGGCTAAAGTTTTCCTTCGATTTTTCTTCCGGTTTGTGTATGTGATTGGATATAGCTTTATCCATGTTAGCTTTTACTTAAATATAATTTCGTTATATCTATCAGGACATATTTCTTTTATTAACGGCCGTACAACCATATCAGCCGCTATCTTTAGCCTTTCTTTGTCTATGTTATCGACATTGTCTTCCGGAGTGTGTATTTCAAAGCTTGTATCAATCTGGCCTATGGTCAGTGAAGCAATTCCTGCCTGAGCAAAAGTGAAATGGTCGCTTAAAGGAGCTATTCCGATTTCCAAGTCTTTATTCTCATCAATTCCTGTTATTATGCTCGTTGCATGGTTTATTTTTCCGTCGATGGTTAATAGACGAGGATCATCGGGCCCTTTTCCAGCAAGAGTATCCAGGTTTATATTTGCTTTTATCCGCTTCAACTCATTTTCACTCAAACTTTTTACATAGTACCGGGAGCCATAAAGCGCATTTTCTTCGCCTCCAAAGAGTATAAAGCGTATTTCTTTATTGCTGGGCAGGTTTTTTATTAGCTTTGCAATTTCAAGGAGAACAGCAACACCTGAACCATTATCGTTTGCACCGGGTGAGTTTTCTGAGCTGTCATAATGAGCACTGATGATAATGATGCTGCTGTCTTCATAATCTGAATCTGCCTTTTTCACGGCAATCAAGTTTTGGCTGTCTCCATCTTTTCTATCTCCGTTAATATCCCAAAAGGCATCATGATTAAATGCGCTTAAGGTTGCGGTTTCGTATGGGAAAGTTTGTACATGCACTTCGTATCCGTATGAGCTTAAAGTTTCCTCAAGAAAGCAACAAGCGTTTTTTTCTTCTGAAGAACCAACCGGTCGTGCACTTTTGCATAGAGTATTGATAGTTTCCATCATATCTTCTATGCTTGGGATTATAGATATTTCGGAAGAGCTTGCCTTATCATCATGGGATTGAGTTTCTTGCTGCAGGGATTGCTTGTCCATTGCTTGTTCGATTTGATTTGATGGGCTTACTGTATCGCAAGCAGTAATTGCTATGGATATTGCAAGAAGGCATATGATGATTTTACATATAGTTTTTGATTGATTGGGCTTCATTTCTATAAATAACCTCCAAGAATTTTATTTAAATGGATAGTATACAACATTATTATTTGCTTTAAATTTAATAAAGCTATTATTGTAGGTAAATAACAAGGGATTATCTCAACGTATTTGCCTGCTATCCGGCCAGTTTACCATCCCTATCAATGGCAGGCTATCATTTATAACCGTTACTACTATGTGTAAAGCCTACGATATAAAAAATAGCTTTCTCCATAAATAACATTGCACAAGTTATGCAAAATCACATGCTTTAATTTGTTTGCATAATCAGTTATCCATAAAATATTCACGGACGATGTTTTTAATTTTCTTTTTCAACCGGTATATCCTTGTCGTTGTAGCTGTGGCCGATATGCCGTATTTCCTGGAGAGGTCGGAAACAGAAGCTTTATTTACAAAGTAATCCACATACAGATCATGTTCGCTGGGTGTGAGCTTTTGCAGTATTTCTGCGCTTAATTTGTCCAAATCCGCAGCGCTGCTAAAAAGTTCCTCCAAATTTATCTCCGGTTCGCATATGCAATTGGAAAAAGCATCATCCATACTGACTTCATGCTTTCTTTTTATGTACATGCTTCTGTATGAGCTATTGATCAGATTTCTTGCGGTAGTGTACAGCCAGCCTTCAACATTGGGGTGGTTTCTTAATTTTGAGATTTGCTTCCGGGCTTCCAAAAAAGTGTTCTGGGTGCATTCCTCAACAAAGTCCATAAATTGCTCCTGTCCCTTGACCAGCCTTTTACAGTAAAAATATATCCGCTCAAAATATTTGGTGCAGAGCGACTCATAAAAAGCATCATCATTGTTAAACTTTATCTTTAGTATATAAATCCCTCCTAATGACAAAAATTTTTCTGCAGAAGGCCAGGATAAAAATTACTATGGCAAGTTATGATTAACACTGCTCTTAGATTACAACAAAAGATAGCAATGAAATACTTATTTAGTTAATTATACCAGACTATTACAGACAGTAAATTAAATTTTCTTTACATTTTTGTTGAAGTTTGTAAGCAATGATATGTTTGACTATTATTTTACATCATATAAAATATGATGCTTTTTATATCGAAATATGGTACAATATAGTAAAATAAAGCCCGTTTTGCAACATCGTGCAGTTTGCTTCCATCAGGCGAAAGGCAAGATTGGTATAAAGGAGCTGATAAGCGTGAGCCAGAAAAACAAGGTAGAAGTCAGGATCGCCGGCTACGACTACACCTTGGTGGGTACCGAGTCGGATGAGTACATCCAGAAAATCGGGCTGTATGTGGATAAAAAAATGAACGAGATAATGAAGGCAAACAGCAAGCTTAGCACCTCGATGGCAGCAATACTTACAGCAATAAATGTTGCAGATGATTATTTCAAGACATATGAAAGAGAAGCCAAGGCGAAGGATGAACTGGAGCAATGCAAAGAAGAACTGGAGAAGCTGAAGCAGGAAAAACAAAGGCTGATTTCGGCCAACAAGGCTCTGGCAGATAAAAGCACAGCACTGCAGCTGGAACTGGCAAAAAGGGAAGCTGAGCTCAAAGAAGTCAGAAATTCGCTGGATAAGGCGAGCATGTATAAGGTTGTCGGGGAGCGGTAGGAGCAGCCTTAAGTATTATCTTTGAAATATCTGAGGTTTTGTAACCAAAAAACCGCTGCCTGAATATCAATTTGTTAATGGGAATTCATCGATGTAATAAGTGGCCGGTATAAATCTTGCCTAGTGGAAAGGGGTATTCTGGTGGATAATATTGTTTGGACGGATGTGGGTCAGATAGTTTTAATTGTTTTGGGCATTGTTGCATGCGTATATCTTATAATTTTGATCAACAATCTCAATAAGAGTATTGCAAAAATAAAAACGATCCTGGATGAAAATGAAGTTAACATCAATCAGGCTTTGAAGGACATACCTGTTGTCACTAAAAACTTGATTGAGATCAGTGAAACTGCAAAAAAAGAAGTAAAGTCAGTGGAGTATGCCATAAGCAGCGTGAGCGAAACCGTAAGCACAACGGCGGCAGCTGCAGGCGCATTTAAAAACAATGTTCTGGATAAAATAAAGACGGTGGTAAGATTTATAGAAATAGCTAGATTTATCATACCGAAGGGTAAAAAGAAATTAAAATTGAAATAAATGTAGATTTTACTGCAAGATTGACTTTATACATAAAACAATTATACCTAAGAAGCGCATAGGCGCTTTTTTGATAAGGGGGCATTCCGCAAGACCAAAACTTAAGGATGGCGGTGTGCCCCCATACACTATTGCCATAGGAGAAATCTATGATAAGTAAAACCGAACTGCTCGCTCCTGCCGGCAACTGGGAAGCATTTATAGCGGCGGTCGAGAACGGGGCCGACGCTGTTTACCTTGGAGGAAAGCTTTTTAACGCCCGGCAGTTTGCAGGAAACTTTGATAATGAACAACTGGAAAAGGCCCTGGATTATGCCCATGTCCGGGGAGTTAAAATATATCTTACCTTGAATACCATCATAGCGGATGATGAAATAGAATCCGCCCTGGGATTTATTGGAGAAGCATACCGCATGGGCATTGACGGAATCATTGTGCAGGACATCGGGCTTGCAAGGCTGATAAGGGAGATATTCCCCGATCTCGACCTGCATGCCAGCACCCAGATGACGGTATACAACTTAGAAGGGGTAAATTTTCTGGAAAAGATGGGCTTTAAGCGCGTTGTCCTGGCCAGGGAGCTCTCCATCGATGAAATAAAACATATAACGTCCAATACCGCTTTGGAAATAGAGGTTTTTATCCACGGAGCCCTTTGCATTTCCTACTCTGGACAGTGCCTTATGAGCAGTGTCATAGGCGGAAGAAGCGGTAACCGGGGGAAATGTGCTCAGCCCTGCAGGCTTCCCTATGAGCTCCTGGGAAGAAAGACAGGCGATGGAGATGCTTCTGACTCCATAAGCAGGTTCCGACCATATGGGAAAGGGTATCTGCTCAGCTCAAAGGACCTGTGCACTGTGGAGGAAATGGGGAAAATTGTGGGCGCCGGGGTGCGTTCCCTCAAAATAGAAGGCAGGATGAAATCGCCGGAGTATGTTGCTGTTGTAGTGGGAACCTACAGAAAGTATCTTGACTTACTGCAGGCATCCGGAAAGGGAGAAGGAGATCATGATGTGCCGGTGGACCACAGAGATCTGGGTAATCTGGCTCAGATATTCAACCGGGGTGGATTTTCCGCCGGGTATTTCCTGGGCAAGCTGGGAAAGGACATGATGAGCTATGAAAAACCTAAAAATTGGGGCATATATCTGGGTGAAGTGATATCCCATGATAAGGCGGCAAAGACGATAAAAGTAAAACTGGCCGAAGAGCTGTCCCTGGGTGACGGAATAGAGGTCTGGAACGGTGAGGAAGGGGAAAGCCCCGGAAATGTTGTGACTCTGCTTAGAAAAGGAAGCAGGGATGTAGATGCTGCCGGTGAGGGTGATATCGTGACGGTGGGCAGTATAAGCGGACGCATATATAAAGGAAACAAAGTGTATAGGACTTCATCAGCAAAGCTCAACGATGCAGCGAGGGAGACATATACAAGACCGGGCCGGCGCGGGGTTCTGCTGTGGGGCCGTATGACCGTAAGGGTAGGAGAACCTGTATGGCTTGCAGTAGGCGATGAAGAAGGGAACCAGGTTGAGGTGAGAGGAAATATTTTGCCGGAGCCAGCCATAAACAAACCTCTGACGGAGGAAAGGCTCATAGGGCAGCTCCTAAAGACCGGAGGTACACCCTTTGATCTTGAAAAACCGGAAATAATCCTGGAACCAGGCTTGTCGCTCCCTATAAGTGAAATAAACAATATCCGGAGGAAAGCCCTCGAGGAGATGGAAAAAAGGAGGGCAGGACAATATAAAAGGAGGTTGCCGGATACGGCAGCGGAGAAAAAGGAAAAGCTGCTGCATTTCCCGGAAAGCGGGCAAAAGAAGGCAAAATGCCCTGAAGTCTCAGTCCTTTTTTATGATGCCGGAGAAAGCTGGGATTATACCCAGCTGGATGCCGACAGGATTTACCTTCCCTTTAGAGGATTTCTGGAGGGGAGGGTAGACGCTTCGACAATAAAAGCCATTAAAGAGGCCGGAAAGGAAGTCTTCCTATGGCTTCCGCCCATAACCCGGGGAAACTATGACCGGCTAATTAAGGCGAAGCTGGATGAGATTGAAGCCATAGGGGTAGACGGAATACTGGCAGGAAATTTAGGCTCTTTGGAATACCTAAGAAACAGAACGAAGCTCATACTGGAAGGGGATTATTCCTTTAACGCCTTCAACAGCTATAGTCTTGAGGAATTATACAAGTCAGGACTTAAGGAGATCACCCTGTCGCTGGAAATGAGCCTGGCTCAGATAAGGAGCCTGAAGGAGGTACCAGGACTTTCAAAAAACGCCGTAGTATATGGACGCATTCCGGTGATGACCAGCGAGTACTGCCCTGTGGGAAGCATTGTCGGAGGATTCGGAAAGGGGCAGGCTTGCAACAAAGCTTGCATGAAAGGGGAATACAGGCTTAAGGATCGCAAGGGTGTGGAGTTTCCGGTACTATGCGACCGCATTGACTGCCGTGCCATTGTGCTTAACTCCAGCGTGATCTTCGTGCCTGACAGCATTGATGGGTTAAGGGATGCAGGGATAAACAGGATACGCCTTAACATAACGGATGAAAAGGCAGAGGAGGTATACCACCTGGTAAGGCTCTTTAGAAGCGCAGCAAAAGACGGTGTCAAGGCTTTGAAGGAGTATGGAGAGTTTATTGATGAAGTAAAAAGCAAAGGATTTACAAAAGGGCATTATTATAGGGGTGTGTGAGCTAAGCTAAATATTGCAAAAGGTTCCGGTGCGTAAGCTCAATACGCGGATGCCTTGATGGAAACTAAAAATAAAAAAGATGAAAAGGGGATAAAAAATGAGCAAAGAGATAGAGGTCTATGTGGAAATCTGCCGGGAAGGCGCCATACTCCCGGAATATGCCCGGCCAGGGGACGCAGGCATGGATGTATATGCCGCTGAAGAAGCTTTTATAAACCCGGGGGAGACCGTGGTGATACCTACAGGACTGAAACTGGCCATACCGGAAGGCTTTGAGATACAGGTAAGGCCCAGGAGCGGTGTTTCCTTAAAGACGCCCTTAAGGATCACCAATTCGCCGGGTACGATAGACAGCGGTTATAGGGACGAACTGGGCATAATAATGACCAATACCTCGGAGACAAACGGAAAGGAATCCGAAGAGGTATTCACCATCGACAGCAAAGGAAACAAAAAAGGCATCTATCATATCCGAAAAGGCGACCGCATAGCTCAGATCGTTCTCCAGGAAGTGCCACGCATGAGGCTGTCAGTAGTGGATTCGGTAAAAGGTATCGGCACGGATCGAGGTGGAGGTTTCGGATCTACCGGGATAAGATGAAATAAATATTCATAAGTTTAATCATTTCCTGCAAATATTCCCCGAAAAAAGTTTCGGCAAATACTTGCAGGGTAGTACTTGAGTTGCCGGATTTCAAGGCACTTACATATAAAAATTGGATGTTTTTTGTAGAGAAATAGGCTAAATTGGCAATGCTTGAAGGAATTTTATGTTTTACAAAAAGCATACTCGTATGTATAATTTACAAAGGGAAGCGGGCAAGCATATGGCGCTGCATACAGTTAATGCTTGTTGACACTCCGTCCCATACGGTTTAAAATGAAATTGCCTATCCGCTATCTCACAGCAGCATGGCGGATAAGCTGCAATCAGCATAGCCGGTACAATAAACCGCAGGGTGGTGATATTACGGAGCAAGTGGTATTTAGCGATGATTGGTATGCCTTGTTTGTTCGCACCGGTAAGGAAGACCAGGTAAAGGATTATATACTGAAGAACTCTGACGGCAAATTAAGGGCTGTAGTTCCCAAGAGGAAGCTAAAAGAGAGGAAAGGCGGTTCCTGGTCATATGTAATACGCACCCTTTTTCCCGGGTATGTGCTGCTAAATGGTGACATCGAGGATGAAAAGCACAATTATTACAAGGATATACCCGGGGCTATAAAGCTCCTGAGAGGCGGCTATGAACCTTTAAAGATTGAAAAGCATGAGATATGGACGATAAGCAGCCTTATCTGCGATGATGAGACCATCGGTTTTTCCAGCGTGATGATAAAAGGCGGAAAAGTTGTGGTGGTAGATGGCCCTCTTGTTTCGATGGAAGGACTGATTGTAGATATCAACAGGAGGAAGGAAAGGGCGAAGGTAAGGCTTAACTTTATGGGTGAGCCGAGAATTGTGGAGTTGGGGATATCGGTCCTGCAACCGGTCTGAAAGCAGTTTATCCTGCTGATGGAATGGATACAGGTTCTTGCAAAAAATATCAATTTACTTATTAATTTTGGCAAAAAAAATCACATTGCCCCATAAAAGCAGGTAATGCTTCAAAGACAGGTATATGTTGACATTTTTAGCTAACGTAACTAAAATTAAAACTGCAGATTGATTTGCTGTTTTAGTAATTTGCTTAATCTTTTGAACCAGTTTACAGCAGGCCGGTTTTGCGCCTGCTTTTAAGTAAGACAAAATCCGAAGTTCTGCTCTGGTGTTTCGGCCCACTGCCAGAATAAGGAGGAGATACTAATCTAATTTTGTAGCATGGAAGAATCGCCATGTGAAAGGGCGAAGCTATGCTTTCAGGTCTATGAAGAAAATTTGCTTAATAATAATAGATAAATAAAGAATTAGTATATTTATCCGTTTGTGATGGAAAAACGGGTGAAAAATATAGAAACTTAACTCCTGAAAGGGCAAGTTAAAACTCTTGGTAAGTCCTCAATGGCAATTCGTTGGGTTCATTGGACTAAGGAGTTAAGATGAAAGGCAGGAGCAATCAAAGCGGCGTGTATGGCAAGAGTGGCTTTGCTTCCGGCCTTAAGCAGGGGGGTAAAATGGTTGCTGATTTATACTCGTAAATTGCTACTGGTAATAGTAGATTTTGTCCTTATCAGTTTATCCATATATATAGGTTTAGTTCTTAGATTTGACGGGGAGATACCCGAGTTATATTTGTCCAGATTTGTCAATTCTTTTGCCATACTAGCAGCTGTAAATGTTCTTATATACTTCATTTTCGGTATTTATCACAGTTTATGGAGAAATGCAAGCGTAGACGAGCTTTTTATGCTGTTTTTTGCGACAGTATCGGCAAGCATAATCGACCTTTTGATTGGCTATGGCTTCGATATCAGGCTCCCCAGGTCCGTATACATCATTTCCTGCCTTTTGGCCTTAATCTTCATTGGAGGATTCCGTATGAGCTACCGGGTGCTCAGGAGACTTAAAAATGTGGGTATTTCAATGCACGACAAAAGGAAGAGGGTAATGGTGATAGGCGGCGGCGATGCCGGCTCCATGGTGATAAAGGAGTTGAAAACTGCCGGATGTACGCAGTATCAAGCAGTGGCTGTGATTGATGATGACAGATGGAAGCAGAAATTGAAAATACATGGCGTTCCTATAAAAGGCGGCCGGGAAAAGATATGTGAGGTTGCTGAGAAAGACGGCATTGATGAAATAATAATAGCCCTGCCGTCAGTAGACAGAAAAGAAGTATCGGAGATTCTGGATATATGCAAGAAGACAAAGTGCAAGCTGAAAACCCTGCCTGGTGTATATGAAATAATTAATGGTAAGGTGGGTCTCAGCCAGATAAGGGATGTAAGCATAGACGACCTCCTGGGAAGGGATGAGGTCAAGCTGGATATGCATGAAGCCTCAGGGTATCTGAAAGACGAAGTGGTATTGGTGACAGGGGGAGGCGGGTCCATAGGCTCCGAGCTCTGCCGGCAGATAGCCAGGTTTAAACCTAAAAAGCTGATAATCCTGGATATATATGAGAATAACGCTTATGACCTGCAGAATGAACTTCTGCAAATATATAAAAATGATATAAACCTTGAAGTGGTCATAGCATCGGTAAGGGACAGGAAGAGACTGAGGCAGGTATTTGAAACCTACCGCCCTGGTGTAGTATTCCACGCAGCGGCTCACAAACACGTGCCCCTTATGGAAGCTAATCCTGCCGAGGCTGTGAAGAACAACATTTTTGGGACACTAAACACGGCCCAGTGCGCTGATGAGTTCGGAGTAAAGAGGTTTGTGCTCATCTCCACAGACAAGGCCGTAAACCCGACAAATATCATGGGAGCCACCAAAAGAGTGGCTGAGATGATAATCCAGTCTTTGGACAAAATCAGCAAAACTGAGTTTGTGGCTGTAAGGTTTGGTAATGTTTTGGGAAGCAATGGCAGCGTCATTCCTCTTTTTAAGAAACAGATAGCCAATGGGGGCCCGGTCACGGTAACCCATCCTGAGATAACCAGGTTTTTCATGACCATTCCGGAAGCGGCCCGTTTGGTGCTGCAGGCGGGAGCTATGGCCCGCGGAGGGGAAATATTCATACTGGATATGGGCAAGCCGGTAAAAATAGTGGATCTGGCTAGAGACCTTATACGTCTGTCAGGCTTTGAGCCGGATAAGGATATTAAGATAGAATTTACTGGCCTCAGACCGGGAGAGAAGCTTTATGAAGAGCTGCTGCTGGCTGAGGAGGGTATCCAGGCTACCCGGCATGACAAGATATTCATAGGAAAACCTCTGGATATTGAATACATGGATCTGATGGAAAAGCTCAGGAAGCTGGAAGTCAATGTAGATGACCCGGAAAAGCTGAGGGAGACTATGGCTATGGTAGTGCCGACCTATAATTATGCCAGGGAAGAAGTTGCCGCAGCTGGGATTTAGAAAGTTGAAATATTAAATTTTTAAGTAGTAAGGTATATAGACTAGCATTCTTTAAAGAAGTGCTGTGTCAGCACATGCTGGAATATAATAAAAACGCAAGAACTTAGATTCATGTAGAAGTATGGGGGTCTTAAGCAGTGGTTTACTTAAAAATAAAGCGACTATTAGATATTGTGATTTCGCTTGTAGGATTGGTTTTATTATCTCCGCTGTTTTTAATTTTGGTTGTGGCAATTAAACTGGATTCCAAAGGACCGGTATTGTTCAAGCAAAAACGTGTAGGGATTCATAAGAGTCATTTTGACATATTGAAATTCCGCACAATGCGTATAGATACTCCCAAAGATACACCAACACATATGCTCAAAAACCCCGAGCAATATATAACAAGAGTAGGCAAGTTTTTGCGCAAGACAAGCCTGGATGAGCTACCGCAGATATGGAATATTCTCATAGGACATATGTCCATTATAGGGCCAAGGCCTGCTCTCTGGAACCAATATGATCTGATAGCAGAGAGGGATAAGTACGGAGCTAATGACGTGCGACCAGGATTGACCGGCTGGGCGCAGATCAATGGCAGGGATGAACTGCCGATTGAGGTTAAAGCAAAGTTAGATGGAGAGTACGTTAAGAGAATTAGCTTCTTGTTTGATCTAAAATGCTTCTTTGGCACCATTGTCAGTGTAATCAAAAGCGACGGCGTGATTGAAGGCGGAACCGGCGCGATAGAAGAAGCTAAAAATAAAGCTGAAGCTGAGAAGGTTTTAGAGGAGGCATAATAGATTGAAAAAGATTCTTATTACTGGTGCCAACAGCTATATTGGGACAAGCTTTGAAAAGTGGGTGGCACAGTGGCCGGATAAATATTCTGTTGATACTGTTGATATGATAGATGGTACCTGGAAAGAGAAAGATTTTTCCGGCTATGATGTTGTATTTCATGTGGCTGGGATTGTTCATGTAAAAGAAAAAAATACAAGTAAATATTTCGAAGTAAATAGAGATTTGGCTGTAGATGTAGCGGAGAAAGCAAAGTCTGAAGGAGTAAAACAATTTATATTTTTAAGTACAATGGGGGTTTATGGAACTGAAACAGGATATATAACAGAAAAAACTTTACCTGACCCGAAGACACCATATGCCAAATCAAAATACGAAGCAGAAAAGTTGCTATTGAAAATGAATGAAGATAGTAGTTTCAAGGTAGCGGTTCTTAGACCTCCAATAGTTTATGGAAAGGGTTGTAAAGGTAATTATCCAAGATTAGCTCGCTTGGCTGTTAAATTGCCTATCTTTCCTGATGTAAATAATGAGCGAAGTATGATATATATAGATAATTTATCTGAATTTACTCGGTTATTGATAGAGTATTGTGCTGAGGGATTATTTTTCCCTCAGAATAAGGACTATGTAAATACTACTGAATTGGTAAGACTCATTGCAAAATCGCATAATAAAGAGATTAGAATTACTAAGTTTTTTAATTTTGCTATTAGTATAGGTTTTAAGATGTCAGAAACATTAAGAAAAGTTTTTGGATCTTGTGTATATGATAAAAAAATGATTGGTTATCATGGTACAACTATTGATGGATGGAAGATGGAATATGAAACTGTTTCCTTTGAGGAATCGATTAAACTGACAGAAAGTTAATAACTGAGGGAAAAAGTATCTATGAAACAGAAAAAGGATATTTTGTTTTTATGTCAATATTTTTATCCAGAATATGTATCTTCAGCCACGCTTCCATATGACACAGCAGTAGCATTAGTAAAGGCTGGTTTTAGTGTTGGAGCTATGTGTGGGTATCCAAAGGAATACAATAAGTCAGGAAAAGTTCCTTTGAAAGAAGTCTATGAAGATATAGAAATAAGAAGATTAAAGTATATCCAACTAAAGCGAAGTAATTTTATTGGAAGATTAATTAATTATTTTTCATTCACTTTTTCTGTTGCTTTAAGATTTCCTAGTTTACGAAATTATAAATCTATAATTGTTTATTCCAATCCACCAGTATTGCCTTTAATTGCAGCATGGGCAAGCAAGCTCTTTCACACAAAAATAGTTTTTGTTAGTTATGATGTCTATCCTGAGATTGCTCATATTACAAATAGTATTTCAGTAAGTAGTATAATTAGTAAAATGATGAAAAAATTTAATAAGACTATTTTTAAACATGTAAATAAAGTAGTGGCTTTATCAAATGAGATGAAAGATTATCTGCTAGAACATAGATTATCGTTAAAGCGTCATCAAGTAGAAGTAATTCCTAATTGGTATGAAGATAAGGGAATTATAGATACTTCAAAATCCTATAAGAATGAGTTATTTAAAGATTTGGCATTAGGGGAGAACCTTGTGGTTTCTTATTTTGGAAATATGGGAATCTGCCAAGATCTGGATACTATATTAGATGCAATAAGAGAACTAAAAAATATAAATGACATAAGATTCATATTCGCCGGGCATGGAAATAAAATGGAAGCTTTTAAGTCTATAGTAAAAGAAGAAAACCTACAGAATGTTACTATATATGATTTTTTACATGGTCAAGATTTTCAAGACGCTTTGAATATAAGCGATTGCTTTCTTGTAAGCTTGGCAGAGGGTTTAACAGGCCTTGCAGTACCTAGTAAAACATACAGTTATATGATGGCTGGAAAACCGGTAATTGCCATTATGGGCAGAAACTCAGATATATCAAAGGATTTATTAGAGAATGATGCTGGTTTTGCATTGGAAGTTGGAGAGGTATCAAAATTAGTAAATGCAATACTTGAATTAAAGAACGACAAAACAAGAAAAGAATTGATGGGTAAAAACTGTAGGGAGTTATTTCTTAAGAAATATACAAAAGAAAAGTGTACTCAACAGTATGTAGATATGATGAAAAAAATATTGGAGGCGCATTAATTTGTTTAAAAATAAGACTCTACTAATTACAGGTGGTACAGGGTCCTTTGGAAACGCTGTGATGAAGAGATTTTTAAATACGGATATTAAAGAAATCCGAATTTTTTCTCGTGACGAAAAAAAGCAGGATGACATGAGAAAACATTATAAAAATGATAAACTGAAGTTTTATATTGGTGATGTGAGAGATTTGCAATCTATAAAAAATGCTATGCATGGCGTTGACTATATATTTCATGCAGCTGCTCTCAAACAGGTTCCGTCCTGTGAGTTCTTTCCGTTGGAAGCCGTAAAGACTAATATTTTAGGAACAGATAATGTACTTACTGCAGCAATAGAATATGGAGTTAAAAAAGTCATTTGCCTGTCAACTGATAAAGCAGCATACCCGATAAATGCCATGGGTATTTCCAAGGCTATGATGGAAAAAGTATTTGTTGCAAAGTCAAAAACAGTAGATCCAAATAAAACTCTTATTTGTGGCACCAGATATGGTAATGTAATGGCATCAAGGGGATCTGTGATACCACTTTTTGTTGAGCAGATTAAAAGTGGACAACCCTTGACAGTAACAAACCCAAATATGACAAGATTTTTGATGAGCCTTGATGAAGCTGTTGAGCTTGTAGTTTTTGCATTTCAGAATGCTGAAGCCGGAGATATTATGGTACAAAAAGCTCCAGCATCAACCATTGGAGATTTAGCTCAGGCAGTTAAAGAATTATTTAACGCGGATAATGAAATAAAGATAATCGGAACTCGTCATGGAGAGAAAAGGTACGAGACTCTTCTCACTAAAGAAGAGTACCTGGTAGCTCAGGATATGGGGGGATTTTTCAGAGTTCCTGCCGACAAAAGAGATCTTAACTATGACAAGTATTTTGTAGAAGGAAATCAGAGGCTTTCTTCCGATGAAGAGTATAACTCTGATAACACTGAAAGGTTAAATGTTGAACAGATAAAAGAAAAACTTCTTTCTCTTGATTATATAAAAGAAGAACTAGATAGGTGGAATAGGTCATGAAAATTTTAGTCACCGGTGCCAAGGGGTTCATAGGTAAAAATCTTGTTGCTGAACTAAAGAACAGAAAATACATGGATGTATTTGAATATGATAAAGACACGGATCCCAGCTTACTTGATGAATATTGTAAGAAAGCGGATTTTGTATTTCATCTTGCGGGAGTGAACCGTCCAAAAGAGCAATCGGAGTTTATGGAAGGGAATTTCGGATTTACTTCTATTTTGTTGGATACCCTAAAAAAATACCATAATAACTGCCCAGTGATGATTTCATCTTCAATACAGGCAGAATTGAATAACCCTTATGGTAAGAGCAAGAAAGCTGGAGAGGATTTACTCTTTGAATATGGGAAAGAAACAGGAACAAAAGTGCTTGTTTATCGCTTCCCTAATGTATTTGGCAAATGGTGCAGGCCAAATTATAACAGTGCAGTTGCAACATTTTGCTATAATATTTCTCATAACCTGCCTATCACTATTAATGATCCAAATGTTGTTATGAGATTAGTTTATATAGATGATGTAGTGGATGAATTGATTAATGCTTTAAATGGTAAGGAAAATAGAGTCGGTAATTTTTGTGAAGTGCCGATAGTTTACACTATCAAACTAGGGGAAATTGCCGATTTACTATATTCATTTAAGAAAAGCCGTGAGGAACGCTCAATTCCGGATATGTCTGATGCGTTTACAAAAAAACTATACAGTACATATTTGAGCTATTTACCTGAGGACCAGTTCAGCTATGAGCTTAAGATGAATGTGGATAACAGAGGGTCTTTTACGGAGTTTATTAAAACGCCTGAAAGAGGACAGGTATCTGTTAATATATCCAAGCCTGGAATAACCAAAGGAAACCACTGGCATCATACAAAAATCGAAAAGTTTCTTGTGGTAAGCGGCAAAGGAGTCATACGCTTTAGAAAAGTAGATTCAGATGAGATTATTGAGTATTACGTAAGTGGGGACAAGCTGGAAGTGGTGGACATACCTCCAGGCTATACTCACAACATTGAAAATCTTGGAGATACGGATATGGTCACCATAATGTGGGCAAATGAGTGCTTTGATCCTGAGAAGCCGGATACTTGCTATTTGGAGGTTTAGTTGATGAAGAAACTTAAAGTAATGACAGTAGTTGGGACAAGACCAGAAATTATAAGATTATCTGCGGTTATAAATAAATTGGAAGAATCAGAAGCAATAGAGCATATCCTGGTTCATACCGGTCAAAATTATGATTATGAACTAAATGAAGTTTTTTTTAAGGATTTAAAACTAAAAAAGCCGGATTATTTTCTTAATGCTGCTACAGGCACGGCAGTAGAAACTATAGGGAATATCCTTATTAAAATAGACCCAATTTTAGAAGAGACAAAGCCAGATGCTTTACTTATACTGGGAGACACTAACAGTTGTTTGTGTGCTATTGCAGCTAAAAGAAGGCATATACCCATATTTCATATGGAGGCAGGTAATAGATGTTTTGACCAAAGAGTACCGGAGGAAACCAATAGAAAGATTGTAGATCATATATCGGATATTAACTTGCCCTATAGTGATATAGCAAGAGAATATCTGCTGAGAGAGGGATTGCCTGCTGATAGAATCATAAAAACCGGCAGCCCAATGTTTGAGGTGCTTAATTCCAGAAGAGAAGATATTGAAAAGTCCGATATACTAGAAAGGTTAGAGCTTGAAGAAGGAAAGTACTTTGTAGTTTCTGCCCACAGGGAAGAAAATATCAATGATGAGAAGAATTTCTTGGACTTGGTTGATAGTCTGAATGCTGTTGCAGAAAAATATAAGTTACCTTTAATAGTAAGCACACACCCTAGGACAAGAAAAATGATTGAAGCTAAGAGGGTTGAATTTCATCCCTTAATAAGGACAATGAAGCCTTTAGGCTTTATTGATTATGTGAAGTTGCAAATTAATGCAAAAGCGGTACTTAGTGATAGTGGTACAATAAGTGAGGAATCGTCTATTCTTGGACTTAGGGCGCTTAATATCAGGCAAGCACACGAAAGGCCAGAAGCGATGGAAGAAGCATCGGTTATGATGGTAGGACTGAAGAAAGAGAGAATACTGCAGGGATTAGCTATGTTAGAAACTCAAAGAAAAGGGGCATTGAGGACTGTAGCAGATTACAGTATGCCTAATGTATCAGATAAAGTAGTTAGGATTATATTGTCGTATACTGATTATGTGAATAGAGTAGTGTGGGGTAAATAAGATGAAAGTACTTCAAATTAATACTGTTTGTGGAATTGGAAGTACAGGTAGGATTGTAACAGATATCCATAATACCTTAATTAAGCTAGGATATGATAGCTATATCGCATATGGCAGAGGAATAGCTAAAAATTGCAATAATGCAATTAATATTGGATCGAAGTTTGATGTATATAAACATGCTTTGCAAACTAGAATATTAGATATTCATGGATTTGGGTCGAGAAAAGTTACTCAAGGTTTTGTAAAAAAAGTTGAAAAACTAAATCCAGATATCATACACTTGCATAATATTCACGGGTATTATATAAACATTGAAATATTGTTTGATTGTTTAAAAAAGTTGAATAAACCTGTTATTTGGACATTACACGATTGTTGGGCATTTACAGGACATTGTGCATACTTTGATTATGTCGGATGCAATAAATGGAAGACAGGTTGCTATAATTGCCCACAAAAGAGAAGCTATCCATCGAGTATACTGTTTGATAACTCTAAAAAGAACTATAATAAAAAGAAAGAGATATTTTCTGGATTAAAAAATATGACAATTGTCACACCTTCTAATTGGCTTGCGGAATTAGTTAGGGTATCTTTTTTAGGAGACTATAATATAAAAGTTATAAATAATGGTATAGACGTGGAGATATTTAATCCAACTGAAAGTGAATTTAGAAAAAATTATAATCTTGAAAATAAGTTTATTATTTTAGGCGTTGCGAATATATGGGATAAAAGAAAAGGCATTAAGTACTTTTTTGAATTATCTAGCAAGTTACAATCAGACGAAGTGATTGTTTTAGTTGGCTTAACTAAAAAACAAAAAAAAGAACTTCCAAGTAAAATAATTGGAATATGCAGAACTAATAATGTAAAAGAATTAGCAGAGATTTATACAGCAGCAGATGTTTTTGTTAACCCGACTTTAGAAGATAATTTCCCAACAACTAATTTAGAATCATTAGCTTGCGGGACACCAGTAATAACTTTTAGCACAGGTGGAAGTGTAGAATGTATAGAGCAAGATACTGGTTTTGTAGTGTCAAAAGGGAAAACTGATGAATTATTATGCAAAATTAAAAAGATAAGGGAAAAAGGAAAAGAGTTTTACTCAAAAAATGCCGTAGTACGTGCTAATAAACTATATAACAAAGAGGATAGATGTAGAGAATACATAGAGTTATACGTTAATAATTTACATTAGTGCAAATGGGGGATATTTAGTTGATAAGCGTATGCATGGCTACATACAATGGAGAAAAATTTATTGAAGAGCAGCTGCTATCAATTTTAAAGCAAACAAGACAACCTGAGGAAGTGGTTATTTGTGATGATAATTCTTCTGATAATACTGCCAAAATAATTGCTCAGTTTATAGAAGATAATGGCTTACAGGATAGATGGAAGCTCATAATAAATAAAGAAAATAAAGGATATCCGATGAATTTTTTCTATTGCATTGATAATTGTAAAGGAGATATAGTATTTCTTTCTGATCAAGATGATGTTTGGAAAATAGATAAAATTGAAAGAATGGAAACAGTTTTGAATGAGAATCCAAATATCCAGTTACTCAGCTGCAACTATGGTGTAATAGATGCTGATAATAATAAAATTAATGGTTTAATGACTCCTAAAACCTCAGAAACAATGAAAATTACACCGGTTTATATCCAGGACATTTTACGTTCTTTTAGGTGGCCAGGAATGACAATGGCAATTAGAAAAAATTACTATAAAAAAATATGTAGTAATTTTAGAAACTTAAGAGCCGCTCATGATATGATTTTTGCAATTTTTGCTTCTAATGATAACGGGTTTTATTATTATGACTATATTGGTGTATACCATAGGCGTCACAGCAATAATACAGCCAAGGAAGAACACCGCATTTTTAAATTATTAAATTTAGAAAGAAAATTGTTTGAAGTAGAAAAATATAACAATATACTAGAAGAGATTGTCTGTAAAGAATTTAACTTAAATACAGAGGTGAATACTGCAATAAAGGAGAGGTTAAAAATATCTAAATTCAGGTATGATATTCTTAAAAAGAGGAAATTTAGTAAATTATTTAGTTTATATATAAAAAATATGAATTACTTACGTGTGAAATCGTTTATTTGTGATTTTTGGCTGCTATGCTTTGGTGGTTATGGCAAATATAGTAATTAAGATGGAAAATAAATTTAATAATTACTATTCTTGTATGCATTTAATATTATTGGTGTTGTACATTGACAAGTAAATAATTGTATTAGCAATAAGAGGTAAAACAAAAAATAAGTTAACCGAGTGTGGCAACTTTTAATTGATACGAACAAATTATTTCCATGAGCGGCAAGCTTATGCTTGAGATAATAATAGGACAAATCAAAGAAAATTAATTATATAAATGTGCTAAATTTACCTTATAGTAATGCTTTAAGCAACCTATGGCATTTATGGTCTAAGTTATTATTACCAATGAAAGAATCAAAAAAAGTTTCTAGGATCTATTCAGAGCATACCTGTATCGGGATAGAAGCTATGGTTCAAGATTTCTTGGAGAATATAGGTGGAATAATTGGTATGAAGATTACAAGAGAATTAACTATTCTCTAAAATATTATCCTAATTTTTATGGAGACATTCCGATTTATATGATAAACTAGCATTTATAATAAGTGCAATGTTAGCTATACCACATATGAAAGCATATTATAGTTCCAGAGTCATAGGATATTGAAATGAGTTAACAGTATCATTAAAACTCAGTTAGGTTTGATTAGTACTAGGTGGAATCCTAAACAACAATAATGCGTTTCAGGTGTAAGGTCTTTATGACCTAAACATTTCCGGAGCTTTTCAAGGTTCCGAACAAGAAATCCTTACAGCTTCAAAATCTGGGAGATACTATAAGGTATTTCAGAAATCAATACTTGGTTTCTACTAACAGGTATGTATATACTATGCAGTAAATGAGGTAACTGTCAATATTGTTATTACAAAATTAGGGATAGCCATGAAAACATTTACATTTTACTATGCAACTTAAGTTTAATAAATGCAATAATAGACAATGGATAAAGAAAAAACAATGATAGGATATAAATCGAGGGGGAAATATGGAATTACTATTTTGGTTTACCGCGTTTATTTGCTTTTCTCAAGGAATATACAGAATAATATTTAGAAAAGATTACTTTAATATTTATACATATTTACTTATTGGAATAAATCTTCCGTTACTTATGTATTTTTTAAAGTGGTCTACCTTAATTGAGGACGGTATAGCGCCGGTTTTCTATTTTATCTTTATTATTCTAAATATGCTTGTAATTTTGGCTAATTTAGTCGATAGAAGAACAATTAATGAAAAAGTTATAATTATAAAAGCTAAAAAAAATAAGGGAGTTTTACTTGCTATTAATATAGTTTACTTTGGACTTACATGTCTGGAAAACTATTTAGGGTCAGGATATATATTCCCAGCATTGCATAATGTAGATATACATACTTATTCAGCCCCTTTTATATCGTATTTTACTAATAGCTTATTTGTTGTTTTACTAGCGAATTTTCTATATTGGTATACAACTAAAAAAAGGATATATCTATTTGGGATAGTTTTTTTCATACTACTACTTATGATAGGTAAGTCTTCAAGAATGATAGTTTTAATAAGCTTTATTCAACTTATGTCGTTTGCATTCTTTCTATATATTAATGATAAAAAGCTAGGGAGATATGTTAGAAAGAAATTCTTTAAGAACAAAAAACAAAAATATGTTTTTGTAATATTTGGGATATTATTAATTCTATTCATGGTGAAATATACGGATTATAGGATGAGTCATTATGGGAAATATGATATTAATTATGCTGATACAATAGGTTATAGTGGGCCTGAGACTTTTAAAAATGTGATTTCGGTATATTATGGTTATTTTCCAATGTCACTAAACAACCTCAATATTAATATTAAGTACCGAGATATATATCCAAATTATATAGGTTTATATTCTTATAAATGCTTATATTTTGGTATTCTTCGGATTCATAATATATTTGATTTAAATCCGTATCAACCCGAAGTAGGTGGTTTATATGCATCTAAAAGTGCAACGGTACCAACAGGTTTTTTTGATTTTTATTATGATTTTGGGTTTTTGTGTATAATACCTATATTTATAGCAATTTTAATATATGTTTTATTAAAAAGAATAGTGTTAAGAAAAACATCTTCTGTTGGAACTTATGCTATATATTTTTACTGGGTACCATTATGGAGTTTTATGTCGTTTCAAAATACTATTTATGGGAGCTTAGTTTTAATTGTTACAATGATCTTATACTTTATTATTAACTACTTATTTAGAATAGAGTATATCAATGCATCCGAGAGCAATATTAGTAAAGAAAATAATGATGTAAATTCTAATCATAATAAACATATTACTAATTAGTGTTATTGTGCATTGAAAAGGGATAATTGGATTAGTATAGTATGACAAAACAAAAGTATAAATTAACCGAGTGCGATAAAGCTCGAACTGACACAAAATATACATTATAATATTTCTGCAGTCAATATTTGGTGCGTGTTACAAAGTTTCCATATGTTTGTGCAGAAAATGATGTAAGTTATAACATTATATTTACAAAGTTGGGTTTATTGTATAAAGTTTTACATTTCCAGGTATAAATTTAATATAGTATCATTTGGAAGGTGAGAAATAATGAATTATAAAATAGCGACTGTAATTGTTACTTATAATCGAAAAAATATGTTATTAAAGAATATTGAATGTTTATTAAAGCAATCTAGACAGATTAATAAAATATATATAATAGACAACGCAAGTACAGATGGTACGGAAGATTCTATTAAGAAATATTTAGATAATCCAATAATTATATATAAAAGATTAACTGAAAATATAGGAGGCTCAGGAGGATTTTATACTGGAATTAAACAAGCATATGAAGATGGATTTGATTATATATGGGGAATGGATGATGATGCTTTTCCAAAAGTAAATGCTTTACAAGAAATATGTGATATAATAGACACAAGGAAAGAATTAGCATGTTATTGGAGCAATTGTAACAATGATAGTGATTTTTGTTCAAATATAAAGGAAGTTACAACATGGATGTTTGTTGGATTTTTTATTCCAAAAGAAATCATAGATAAAGTTGGTTTACCTAGGAAAGATTTTTTTATATACTATGATGATGATGAATATGCTCGCAGAATAATAAAAAAAGGATACAAAATATATAAAATTAGAGATTCTATAATTAGCCATAGCGACTTTGGTCATAGAGAGAATTTTGAAAAAAAAATTCTAGCAAAGCAGATTGTGTTTCCTAAAATGGCTAACTGGAGAATGTATTATTTTATAAGAAATTCAATATTAATGTATGATTTCTATGATAAGAAAAAATATATACAGTTATTATATGTATTGCCTAAAATATTTATGAAGTTGGTTTTATTAGGAGTACCTCAAAAAAAAGTATTTTTTAAAGCATATATTGATGGAGTTAGAGGAAAATCGGGAATAGTAATGAGGCCTTAGAACTTAACATATTAAAACTAATGACTGCATTTTTGGAATTTGTACATATTATATAACTGAATTGTTAAAAGTATAGAATTTATGATTTTTGATATAGATAAGGAAAAAGTAAAAAATAAGGATTATTTAACCTTATACTATGAAAATAAGTGTTTATTCTTGGTGCCAAAAATTCTGTTTTGATAAAGTTTCTTTTAATGAATTCTATCTTTATAAATTACCCTTATTATATATTGGAGGAGATTCAATGAAAATAGTGTATATAGCCGATAATCGAAACAGAGGTAATTATGGCTGTCGAGCTACAAGTACAGCATTGTCACAATTAGTTTCAGAAAAACATGAAATAGTAGGTCGCATAAGTGGTCGCTATACAAATTACGAGACAGGAAGACTTTTTTTTGCAAAATATCTACCATCGTGGGTTTATGGAAAGCTCGGAAATATACCTAATTGGGAATACATAAAAAAAGTTATTTATATGTGGACAAGATTTAGAGCTAAAGATAAGTATCTGCTGGGTCGATATGATTATGTTTCTCAAGATCTTGATAAGTCAATTAGTAATTTAATTAAATGTCTTCCTGCAAATCCTGAGTTAAACGAATTCGATTTAAGACAATATGATTTTGATGCTATTGTTGTAAATGGAGAGGGATCATTCATTTTTTCAACACCGCCAAGAAGAGAATCATTGGTAATAGCTATGTTGATACATTGGGCGCAAAAAATGGGAAAAAAGGTTTTCTTTATGAATGCAATGTTTTCAGATTGTCCATTTAGCGAAAGAAACACTAAAACGATTAATATTGTGGATGAAATATTGGCAAAAAGTGATTTAGTAGTTGTACGCGAAAATTACTCATATGAATATGTATCAAACTATCTTCCCCATGTACATCCTGTGATAATTCCAGATGCTTTGTTCTCTTGGTATGATTTGGTCAATGACGAACATCAAGTGTTGAATGGTAAATATTACATGCCACAAAAAAATGAATCAGATGAATTTTATTATTCTTATGATTTTATTCAGCCTTATATTTGTATCTCAGGAACTTCAGCACGAATTAACTATAGTGATATTAATGAACTGATACAGTCATTTTGCATGTTGACTTTAAAGGTAAAAAATGAATTTAATTTAAAAGTGTATTTAGTTCAAGCTTGTGAAGGCGATGATTTTCTATACGATGTAGGGAAAATTACAAATACTCCGGTTATTCCATTAGAAACACCAATTATTGCCGCAGCTAAAATATTAGCAAATGCTAGATTGCTTATTTCAGGAAGATATCACCCTAGTATCATGGCTTCATTAGGTGGAACACCTTGTATATTTATGAAGTCAAACTCGCATAAAACATTAAGTTTACAGCAACTGTTGGAGTACGATAAAATTTATGAATATGAATCAACACCGGATGAAAATGAATGTAATGAAATAATAGTACATGCTCGTTCTATGTATGATTCTGGGGAAGCTTTAAGAAATAAGATAAAAAATCGATGCAAAGCACTGAGCATCGAAGCACGAAAAATGATTGATCTCATTAATTGAACTGTAACATATAATTAAAGTATTAAGAAAAACACAATAGCAGATAAGTGCTGTACTTATATCCAATTGTGCTACAATATCAATAAGACTGCTAAGGCTCAGAAAAGAATTTGGAAAAAGTTACGGGAGCTAAAAGATGAACTGCTTGAAGGAAAGCGAGTTCCTGAACATGAGCTTCTCTAGATAAAGCACTTTGGGAAAAGACCATATCGGTTTGAACACACAGGTGTCAGTCAGAAAAAATGTAGTTAAAAAGCTAAGTGTTATTAATGTTTCTTGTATTAATCAAAAATGAAACAATGGGCTCCATTACCAACTTATATTGCATCATAGCAATGATGTATTGGAGAAAGCTTTTGCTAATCTTGAGGAACTGCCAATCTATGCTGATCAATGGCTTCATTGGAACAGAACCGTGATGTAAAACTGTCTGTGAAGTTTATTGCATTAATCTGTATTTCATACATTATGAAGCAGATGTAGAATTTATTTAGGTTTACACACTCCAAGGTGCCCTAGATGAGCTTGACGTTGTTGAATGCGTTAAGAATCTGGGTCAGGAACTACGTGCTGGTGGTGAGCTTCTTTGTAAATTAAAAGGATTTACATATGGCTCGGAGTGAAGCAGCCAGTATTGTTATGACTGTGCGAGAATTCGAGATTCAACCTGCTAAATACAAATATTTACAGCTTAAGTATTGAGCCATGTAATAGGTATCATAGTAACAGAACTTTAAATACAGAAGTCTAATATTATACAAAAGAACTTGAATAAATTATGCACACATGCATTACGATTAGTTTTAAAAACTATATTACAAGTATAAAAGGATGCAAAGTTAAAAATCAAGATTCTTGCAGTACTAATGATTTAAAATGGACAAACAAGTTATAGGTGTCTATTAACTTGCATAAGTCAGATTTCACAATACAGAGGTGGATGCACAGATATAACCAATTTGGAGTGCTCGTTCTTCATATCAGAACCTATGGCAATAGAAAAAGTTATTTATCTGTAGAGCAGAAGAAATTAGTAAATGGGGTTCTGCAAAAATCTTCAAGAGAAAGCGGCTTTAGCCACAGCTATCGGACAATGAGATATTCGCTATATGGATAATTAAATAATTTGATATAAAGTATTAACCAGGTAGTTACTACAGGTTGGTTCGCTCACTTTGATTCGCACTACAACAACCTAAGAAACAAAGCTGTAATGCTAGCAATGAAATGCAAAATTAGTTAAAGGAAAAGTAGAATAATAGAGTGTTCATTTACCAGAATGAGGCTATAATAACTGATGAAGCAACTTCAATGGCTAAGTGGTCTCTTAATAAAAATCAAGCTATGGTACTAATAACTGGCAAAAATTCACGCAAACGGGAAGATGTGTTTGGAGCAGTAAGCCTTGAGACATGAGAAGTTTACTACAAGACTTTTGATAAAGGAGACATAGATCTTTGTAGTATTTTAAAGTAGTCTTGCAGAGTATTATGTAAACTAGGGAGTTATCTTGTTAATGGCTTGTGTACGGTAACATTCCACCATTGCTGTTTGAGAGTTTGTGTTTTTTGATAGTATTGATAAGCATCTACCTCCTTACAGTTCGACTCTAAATACAATGGAGAACCGGTGGAAATATATTCGTAATAGTGAAACTCATAAGGAGTTGTTCGACGGTATCAATCAAATAGTAAAAGCTATTAGCAAGTACTTTACGTACTTTAAGTGTTAACCAGCTTAGGTAAGGGGATTGTGCAAGTATATATTTTAATTGCTTGCTGTTATTTATCTGTTTTACTGAAAATTATATGGTTAGTTGAAATATTATGCTGAAGTTTTCAAATCACAAGTTTTTAGCTTAAGTTAGATTAGGTAAAGAAATGTAGCTTTTCTCATAATTGAGTACTTAACTTTATTTAGGATGGATATTATGAATAAATACAAAAAATTACTTGGTAATTCGATCGTATTTGGAATAGGTAATTTCGGAAGTAAATTAATTTCTGTAATTTTAGTTCCTTTGTATACCCATTATCTGTCTACCTCAGAATATGGAATAGTGGATATAATAACGACGACAATTAATTTATTACTGCCTGTTATTTCATTAAGTATTTATGAATCTGTTTTAAGATTTGCTATGGATGAAAGTGAATCTAGATTTTCAGTTTTAACTAATGCTTTAGCTGTAACAATATTGGGTTCATTAATTGCTCTTATATTTTATCCATTACTAAGATATTTCAATGTTTTAGATGGACTACTTAATTATATGTATATAATTTTAATATTACAAGCTTTTCAAGCCTTGCTGTCTCAATATGCAAGAGCTATAGGAAAAGTAAAGGAATATGCTATAAATGGTATTATTCAAACCTCAGTGATTAGTTTAAGCAACATTTTATTATTAGTAATTTTTAGGGAGGGTATTAGAGGTTATCTTCTTAGTATAGTGTTATCTAACATAGTATCAATATTATTTTTTATTATGGCAACGAATATGTTTGTAGATAGTAGTTATGGCAAACTCAATAAAAAATTGATAAAAAATATGTTACAATACTCAATACCACTAATACCAAATTCCTTTATGTGGTGGCTTGTAAATACTTCAAATCGTTATTTTATAATGTATTATGAAGGAGTTGATATAAATGGACTTTATGCAGTAGCGAATAAAATACCGACTTTACTAACATTATTCACCTCGGTATTCAGCCAAGCATGGCAGTTATCAGCTATTATGGAGTATGATTCTGAAGATAGTTCTAAATTTTATTCAAATATATTCTCTTGTTTTCAAGTGTTATTATCATTATGTACTTCAGCTATTTTAGTAATGTTAAAGGTTATAATGAGGATAACTGTAGCTGACGAATATTATTTATCATGGAAGTATGTACCGTTTTTGTTACTAGGTGTTGTGTTTTCGAGTTTTTCAGGCTTTTTAGGAACTAATTATACTGCAGCTAAAAATACAAAAGGGGTTTTTAAAACTTCATTAGCAGGTGGTATAATTTGTGTTGTATTGAATTTTATCTTAGTACCAGTTATAGGAGCAGTTGGAGCTGGCATATCAACAGCAGTTGGGTATTTGATAATGTGGATTTTTCGTGTTATAGATACAAAGCGATATATTGATATGAGTATAGATAATAAAAATTTAGTTTGTAGTTTTGTAATAATATTATTGCAAATTATTGTGTTGTTTTTGAATTTTAACACTATCATCGAAACATTAATTTTGGCATCATTATTAATTATGTTATTAATATTAGATAGAAGAAAACTTCAGTTGTTATTATCGACCATGAGAAAAAAATAGTGTAATTAGAATATTCCTAAGAAATATAATGTTATTGCTATAAAAGAGACTGGTATAAAAACTATGGCAACAGAATTCTGAATGAGACTGTGAATATAATTGCATTAATGAAAATCTTGTTTGAAGTTAAGTAATAAGCTATAAAAGCATAATGGTAAATTCCATAAAACAGTGATGTATGAGGAGGTAGAAATGAGGTACGATTATTTAATAGTTGGTGCTGGAATATTCGGTAGTATATTTGCTCATGAAGCAAATAAGCGTGGAAAGAAATGTTTAGTAATTGATAAACGAAACCATGTTGGTGGTAATATCTTTACTGAGAATATTAAAGGTATTAATGTTCATAAATATGGTGCACATATTTTTCATACAGACAATAAAAGAGTTTGGGATTATATGAATAATTTTGCTGAGTTTAATAGGTATACTAACTCTCCGATTGCTATTTATGAAGATGAACTTTATAACTTGCCGTTTAATATGAATACGTTTTATAAGATGTGGGGCGTAAAAACACCTGCTGAAGCTAAAGCAAAAATAGAAAAGCAGATTGCAGAAGCTAATATTTCAGTACCAAAAAATTTGGAAGAACAAGCTATAAGTTTGGTTGGCAGGGATATTTATGAAAAATTGATAAAAGGATATACAGAAAAACAATGGGGTATGAAAGCGACAGAGTTACCTCCCTTTATAATTAAAAGATTACCAGTTCGTTTTACTTACGATAACAATTATTTTAATGATAAATTTCAGGGTATTCCAATTGGAGGATACACACAGATTATTGAAAAGATGCTTAAAGGTATAGATGTAAAATTAAATACTGACTTTTTTATATATAGAGATGAATTAGAATCACAGGCAGACAAGGTGCTATTTACTGGTATGATAGATGAATTCTACAATTATTGTTATGGAGAGTTAGAATATAGGAGTTTAAGGTTTGAGCATGAGATACTTGATATGGAAAACTATCAAGGTAATGCTGTAGTAAACTATACAGAGTACGAAGTGCCATATACTCGTATAATTGAACATAAACATTTTGAGTATGGAACACAACCTAAAACTGTAATTACTAAAGAATATCCGGTAAAATGGAAAAAAGGTGATGAACCTTACTATCCAATAAATAATGATAAGAATAATTTAATATATTCAAAATACAAGGAACTTGCTAATAAAGAAACTAAATATATTTTTGGTGGTAGATTAGCAGAATATAAGTATTATGATATGGATCAAGTAATAGAGCGCGCATTATATATGGTTGAAAAAGAAATTTAAAGAATGAAATATTGATAATAACTGAATGGGGGGTGCGGACATAAAGTTGGACACTATTGAGATTCGGGAAGGAGTAACAATACGTGTATTCAAAATATCAGCGAAAAAAGGCATTGCAACTTTATGATCAATGTAAATCTGTAAGTAAGGTTATTCAACAACTGGGATATCCAACTCGAAAAAGACTGTATGATTGGATTGCCGAGCGTAATTCCCTGCCAAGCAGAAAAGCTCCCAGACAAAAATATAACAATACTCCTGAACATCCTAGACATCCACCACTTGAACTTAAGCTTGAAGCAATTAAGCGTTGCTTTGAAATGGGAGAGAATGTACAATTAGTATCAGAAGAAATTGGATATAGCAGAGCCAGTATCTATACGTGGCGAAAAAAGTATATCCTGAAAGGAGCTGCTGGACTTATGAATACCAGTGACAACCCCCGTGGTAAATTGCCCCCAGGAGATACAGTCTCTTTCAAAGAGGTTGAACAGTTGAAAGCTCAGATACTGGATATGCAGTTAGAAATAGATATCCTAAAGGAGACACTAGATGTCTTAAAAAAAGACCCAGGCGCCGATATAACAGTTCTCAAGAATCGGGAGAAGGCAGTGATTATCGGTGTCCTGAAAGATAAGTATTCACTGCCATTGCTTCTACATAAACTTAATCTGCCAAAAAGCAGTTATTATTATCAATGTAATCGGATGAAGTGTTCCGATAAATATGCAACATTACGTACTCGTATTATAGAATTATTCAATAAAACCACGGAGAGATATGGATATCGAAGAATTTATGCATTATTAGTCAAAGAAGGCATTCGTGTATCGGAAAAGGTAGTAAGAAAAACCATGCCTGAAGATAAGTTGATAGTGCGAGACAAACGCAGAAATAAATACAATTCATATAAAGGTGATATTTCACCTGAGGTTCCCAATATCGTTAAACGTGATTTTCATGCTGATGCACCAAATAAAAAGTGGCTTACTGATATAACAGAGTTCGCTATTCCAGCCGGAAAGGTATATCTGTCACCTATAGTAGATTGTTTTGACGGAATGCTTCCTGCATGGAGAATAAGCACAACACCGGATGCCCAACTAGTCAACAGTATGTTAGATGATGCAATAAGTACCCTTAATAATAATGAACATCCAATCATCCATACAGATCAAGGTTGCCATTATCGATGGCCGGGCTGGATATCTAGAATGGATAATGCAGGCCTATGCAGATCCATGTCAAAGAAAGGATGTTCACCAGATAATTCAGCTTGTGAAGGATTTTTTGGAAGATTGAAAAATGAAATATTTTACAATCGTAATTGGGCAGGTGTAACTATAGAACAATTTATAGGAATCCTTAATGATTATCTTATATGGTATAATGAAACTAGAATTAAAATATCACTTGGAAATATGAGTCCATTGGAGTACCGACGAAGTCTTGGATTAGCCTCTTAAGCTGTCCAAGAAAACGTCCGCACCCCCAGATAAGTGCCTGGGACTCTTAGATGCAATAAATGAGGTTTATCCAGATGCAAAGTATCAGCGTTGTACCGTTCATTTCTATCGAAATGTATTTACAGTTACCCCACGTTCCAAGATAAAAGAGGTAGCCGTAATGCTGAAAGCCATTCATGCGCAAGAGAATAAAGAGGCAGCAAGGCAAAAGGCACAGAGTGTGGTTAAGAAACTACGAGAAATGAAACTTAAAGAAGCAGCTGATAAGGTAGAAAGGGGCATCGAGGAAACGCTGGCTTACATGGATTTCCCCTATGCCCATTGGCAAAAATTGCGGAGTAATAATGTTATTGAACGACTTAATCGAGAGATCAGGCGCAGGACAAGGGTTGTAGGAACCTTCCCTGATGGAAACTCAGCCTTAATGTTAGTTTGTGCAAGGTTACGCTATGTTGCAAGCAAGGACTGGGGAACTAAGCGCTACATGAGCATGAAACACCTTGAGGAAATAAACATTGATGAATCACTAATGACAGTTAGTTAGCAGCTGGCTACCAAACGGAATGAATTTGCGAAAAAATCTTGACGGTACCAAGAAGTTTTTAATGAGAAAAGAATGGTAGAAGTTTACAGATTAATATGAGGGGAATATTATATATTGAAAAAGTTACAATTTATCTTATTGATTTGCGTGACATACTTATTGATAAGTTAGTGCTATTTATTTTAGAGAAAATCTCCATTATAACAAATCGAATTTCCCAAAGTGAGTGAGAAGTTAAACTTAAAACAAACTTGTGGGGAAAGATGTGAAGCATTCCATGAATTTTCCGCCACGCTATTTAATGAGAGTTTATCAAATGAGTTTGAAGTAATAATCATGTTGAGTTACTATATTTTAATATTTTGCATTTATGTAATTTAAGTTCTGAATCCTTAAGGAAATACGTTTTGTAAAAGTGGCAAATCAGAAGTACAATTTTGGAAATTTATTATACAGTAGTAAACGCACCATTATAAATTAATTATGAGCAAATAGGTGATAAATATGAAAGGTATCATATTAGCCGGTGGTAGCGGAACGCGCCTCTACCCACTTACAAAAGTAACATCAAAGCAATTGCTGCCTGTGTACGACAAGCCAATGATTTACTACCCTATGAGCATATTAATGGAAGCAGAGATCCAGGATATATTAATCATATCCACGCCTGAAGATACACCAAGATTTGAGGAATTGCTGGGTGACGGAAGCCAGTTTGGCATAAACTTGTCCTATGCAGTGCAGCCTTCACCGGACGGCTTGGCTCAGGCCTTTATCATAGGAGAGGATTTCATAGGTTCTGATTCTGTAGCAATGATTTTGGGAGACAATATATTCCACGGTCATGGATTGAAAAAGCGTCTGGTGGCAGCAGCGAACAAGAGGACAGGAGCGACCATATTCGGATATTATG
Source organism: Clostridium thermosuccinogenes (assembly GCF_002896855.1). Lineage (NCBI taxonomy): Bacteria > Bacillati > Bacillota > Clostridia > Eubacteriales > Clostridiaceae > Clostridium > Clostridium thermosuccinogenes. Next base: position 274,938 of record NZ_CP021850.1, read on the forward strand.
TAGATGATCCGGAACGTTTTGGGGTAGTGGAGTTTGATGAGGAAGGCAGAGCTATATCTATTGAGGAGAAACCAAAAGTGCCAAAATCCAATTATGCAGTAACCGGCCTTTATTTCTATGATAACCGGGTGGTGGAATATGCAAAGAGCCTTAAACCTTCTGCCCGTGGAGAGTTGGAGATTACCGATTTAAACCGCATTTACCTGGAGGCTGGCGAGCTGGATGTAATACTTTTGGGACAGGGCTTTACCTGGCTGGATACCGGAACCCACGAATCCCTTGCAGATGCGACCAATTTTGTAAGGGAAATTGAGACCCACTCCCATCGAAAGATAGCATGCCTGGAGGAAATCGCTTACCTAAATGGTTGGATTACTAAAGAACAGGTAATGGAAGCGTATGAGGAGTATAAAAAGAATCAGTATGGGCAGTATCTAAAAGATGTAGTGGATGGTAAGTTTATTGACAAGAATTTAATGTATAATAAATACTTACGTGCTGTATATAGAAAAGAGAGGAAGAAGTATGAAAGCTATAAAAACAGAATTGGAGGAAGTATTAGTAATAGAGCTTGACTGTTATGGCGATAACAGGGGATGGTTCATGGAATGCTATAACCAGGATAAGTTCCATAAGCTGGGTATTGATACAGTGTTTGTTCAGGACAACCACTCCATGTCGGCTGTAAAAGGGACTCTTAGGGGACTGCATTTTCAGAATAACCCCATGGCTCAGGCAAAGTTGGTAAGATGCACAAAAGGTGCAATACTGGATGTTGCTGTGGACATCAGAAAGAATAGCCCTACGTATAAAAAATGGGTGGCTGTCGAGCTGACGGAGGAAAATAAGAAGATGCTTTATATACCGAGGGGCTTCGCCCATGGGTTCCTTACTTTGACTGACAATGTGGAGGTTCAGTACAAGGTGGACAACCTTTATTCCAAAGAGCATGACAGAAGCATTCGTTACGATGATCCTACCATAGGAGTGAATTGGGGAGATATCGAACCTATTTTATCCGATAAAGATAGAAATGCTCCATTATTGGATGACAGTGATGCAAACTTTATATTTGAGTAATTGCATTGGAGGATATTGATATGAAAATTCTAATCACTGGCGGTGCCGGGTTCATTGGCGGCAACTTCGTCCATTACATTTTAAACAAGTATCCTGATTACAAAATCCTGTGCCTGGACAAGCTGACTTATGCCGGCAATCTGGAAACCCTGAAGCCTGTAATGGACAATCCTAATTTCAAATTCATAAAAGGTGACATTTCAGACCGGGAATTTATATATGAATTGTTTTCGGAAGAAAAACCCGACATGGTTGTAAATTTTGCAGCGGAGAGCCATGTAGACCGATCCATAGAGGATCCTGGGATATTCCTTAAAACCAATGTGATTGGTACAGGGGTGCTTATGGATGCCTGCCGGAAGTTTGGCATAAAAAGGTACCATCAGGTTTCCACCGATGAGGTGTACGGAGATCTTCCCCTAGAAAGGCCTGACCTTTTCTTTACTGAGGAGACTCCCATTCATGCATCAAGCCCCTACTCAGCGTCAAAAGCATCGGCAGATCTGCTGGTGCAGGCTTACTACCGCACCTACAAGCTGCCGGTTACTATATCCCGCTGCAGCAATAACTACGGGCCATACCATTTTCCTGAGAAGCTTATACCACTAATCATTACCCGTGCTCTGGCTGATGAAGAGCTGCCTGTCTATGGAACCGGAGAAAATGTCCGGGATTGGCTGTATGTAGAAGACCACTGCTCGGCCATCGACCTCATCCTTCATAAGGGAAGAGAGGGAGAGGTATATAATATAGGCGGGCATAATGAACGCACCAATCTCCAAGTGGTAAAGACCATCTTGAAAGAGTTAGGCAAGCCGGAAAGCCTGATCAGATTCGTGGCAGATCGCCCGGGGCATGACCGGCGTTACGCCATTGACCCGACCAAGATTCATAATGAACTGGGATGGCTGCCAGCCACCACTTTTGATGAAGGCATCAAAAAGACAATAAAATGGTATCTGGACAACAGGGAATGGTGGCAGCATATTTTAAGCGGCGAGTATAAAGATTATTTTAACAAAATGTATGGAAACAGACTGGCTGAAAGCTAGGTTTAGAGCGGCTTTCAATTAGCCCTGCCTTGTTATTCAGGTATCACATTGGAAGCAATTGCCGGAGGTTATTGCTTACCAGTGTGGCAAAGAGGTAGTTTTTAGGAGGTAAACGATGAAAGTACTGGTAACCGGTGTTAAAGGTCAGCTAGGCTATGATGTAGTGCTGGAATGTAAAAAACGGAATATTGAAGCCATCGGAGTCGAGATTGACGAAATGGATATCACCGATAAGGCAGCAGTGGAAAAAGTGATCACCGAAGCGCAGGTGGATGCTGTGATACATTGTGCGGCTTACACTGCAGTTGATGCGGCGGAGGACAATGTGGATCTGTGCCGCAGAGTAAATGCCGATGGTACGAAAAATATAGCAGAGGTATGCAAAAGGCTGGATATAAAGATGATGTACTTTTCCACCGACTATGTTTTTGACGGCCACGGCGAGAGACCATGGCAGCCGGAGGATGAGAGAAAGCCTCTTAATGTCTATGGACAGACGAAATATGAAGGGGAGCTTGCCGTGGAAGAATTGCTGCAGAAATATTTTATCCTGCGCATCTCCTGGGTGTTTGGTGTAAACGGAAAGAATTTCGTTAAGACAATGCTGCGTCTGGGTAAAGAAAAAGGGGCAGTCAGCGTTGTTAATGACCAGATAGGTTCACCCACTTATACCGCTGACCTAGCAAGGCTGGTGGTGGACATGATCCAGACTGACAAGTACGGAATATATCATGCAACCAATGAGGGTTTCTGCAGCTGGTACGAATTTGCCTGTGAGATATTCAAGCAGGCTGGAATGATGGATGTGAAGGTAACTCCTGTGGACAGTACAGCTTTTCCTGTAAAAGCTCTAAGACCTAAAAACAGCCGGATGAGCAAGGATAAGCTGGACGCTAATGGTTTTAAAAGGCTCCCCATCTGGCAGGACGCGCTCCAGCGGTATTTGAAGGAGATTGGGTGTAATGAAATTTAAAGCTTTCATATTAAGAGTACCACGTTGTATGCATTATTTTTTTAAATTTGATAATACCAATACTTGGAAAATAACTTGCTTAGAACATCATAAAGAATCTTGTTTGCAGTGTTGAATTCTATGTAAATAGATTCCTTTTAACTTACTCTTAGAAGATAAACTTAAGTATGGAAAGCTAAATCATGCATGCAATACTTGGGATTATGCATTTTGAATTAACAGTGTAATTTTTGGACTCTAGCATATAATATAGTGTAAATAAATTTTATAGAATAAGAATTTTGAACTTGACAGTAACTCTTGAATAATATACAATCTAATTGTCAAATATTTGTCGCTACTCGATATGCGACTAATAAGAGGTCGAGTTCAAATGATTGTCGCTACTCGATATGCGACTAATAAAAGGTCGAGTTCAAATGATTTGAAAGCTCTATCCTTAATTGGATAGGGCTTTTGTTTAATTTTGAGCCATCTATAAAACCACTGCTGTCCTGGATGTATGCAAATATGAACCCTATGCCGTATATACACTTAAATTCTCTGATAAATAGCGGTACAAGAACCACCGGCTATTCGCGCGCGTCCTTATCGGCTCTTATTTATGGACCTGTTGATTTGCCCGAAGCGGAACCACCGGTACGGAAAAGCTTTTTGCTTAAAGCCACGGGTATAGCGGTACTGCAAAATGATAACTTAAGGGTGACTCTTAAGTTTACTGGTGACGGGGGAGGCCATGATCACAATGATAAAAATTCCATCGAGGTTTATGCTTATGACCAATTAATAAGCTATGATGTTGGTACCACAGGCTATGGCATCGCTTTTACCAAGGAATGGAGTCGTTCTTCTATTGCCCATAATATGGTTTGCATTAATGGCCGGCCGCAAAAAAGATCCAAAGCGAGTGTATTGAATTATGATGGCAAAAGCGTATGTGCGCAAGCAAGCGATGCTTATGAAGGGGTGTGTCTTGAGCGCAGTATTTTATTAGAAGAGGAAAGCGGATTCAAGGATATATATGGAGTAAGGTGTGCCAGTGAGTCACAGATTGATTGGGTTTTTCATTGCAAGGGGCAGGTGGAAACGGATTTGCCTTTGGTGGATAAGGAACCCTTTACAGAAGGAAATGGATACGACCAGTTATTTGACCTGAAGCATACATATTTTGATGGTGAATTTGCTGTGAGTTTTTTGCATGAAGGTTATAGGCTTGATATGCATTTTGAAGGAGAAAAAGGTACCGAAGTCATTATTGGCAAATGCTATGGGGCAGATAGGACCGATATTTTGTCTTTTATAATGCTGAGACGGAAAAGAAAAGAGACAGTATTTTCACAGCAAACATACATTACTAAACAATAAAGCCGCAGGGTCTAATAGAGGGAGAGTGAAACATCATGGATACTATCATGGAGCCTGCTAAAAGCATCCCGGTGATTGAGGAAGCAGATGTCTGTGTTTTAGGTGGAAGCTGCACGGGTGTATTTGCTGCGGTAAGAGCAGCCAGGCTTGGGGCAAAGGTTGTTATAGTAGAAAGGCAGAACTCCTTTGGAGGGGTTGCCACATCAGGTTTGGTAAATGTCTGGCATTCATTATATGACAATGAAAAACGGCAGCAAATTATTGCGGGGCTTTCCTATGAAATGATTGAAAGGCTGAAAAAAAGAGATGCCATTATAGACGTGGAAGCAACATTAGGGGTCAATGATTGCAATGCCTATAGATTAAATACGGAAGAGTTAAAAATTGAATTGGACAATCTTATATTGGAAGCAAAGGTTAAACCTTATCTGCATACTCATTATGTTGGGGCAAAAATGGGACAAGATGCAATTGAGGCTGTTTTTATCCACAACAAATCCGGAAGAGGAGCAATCAAAGCAAAGGTATATATTGATGCCACAGGGGATGGGGATTTATGCCGCGATGCAGGGTTACATGCTTATACCGCTGAAAATATGCAGCCACCTACAGCCTGTGCGAAAATATATGGAATGAATTTATTGGGCGATTTCAACTTGCCGTTCATGTTGCAAAAGCATGGTGAAGAATTCGGACTTCAGAAGGATTGGGGCTGGAGAGGAAAGATTCCGGGCATGCCGGAGGTAAGCATGCATGCCGAGACTCATGTTTTTGATGTGAACTGTGCTGTGGCAGATATGCTTACTTACAGTGAGATGGAAGGAAGACGGCAGATCAGAGCGGTTATGGATCTTATAAGGAAATACGCGCCCAATGGAAAAAAGATATCTTTGGTGAATCTTTGCTCTTATATCGGCATACGCGAGACCTATCATATAGAATCAATGTATAAGCTAAAGAATAAGGATGTACTTTATGGAACGAGGTTCCAGGATGCTATTGCTAACGGAAGCTATCGTGTGGATATCCATCATAGCAATGAGCCGGGAATCACTTTAAGATATTTAAACGGAGTCGAAGAAGTGGTTCGTGGTAATGGCATGCCCCATGAGTTCAGAAGATGGAGAGAGGAAACGGAAGTCAATCCAACCTATTATCAGATCCCTTATCGCTCACTAGTATCACAAAAAGTCAAAAACCTGCTTATGGCTGGCCGCATGCTGGATGCGGAAGAAGAAGCATACAGTGCTGTCAGGGTAATGGTGAATACTAATCAGACCGGAGAGGCAGCCGGGGTGGCAGCATATGTTTCTCTTGCACAGGACGGAGACGTTAGAAATGTGAATGCCAACGACGTAAGGAAGCTTTTAAAGGAAGGCGGCTCTATTATTCTCTAAGAATTTATAGAATAAAATAGAAAAAATGATGGGGGTAGCAATGAACATCTATACCTTAAAAGAAAAAAGATTCAGTTGGATGATTCCTGGGATGTGATAGTGATAGGAGGTGGCCCTGCGGGCTGTACGGCTGCAGCAGCAGCTGCGCGGGAAGGTTCAAGGACACTTTTGATAGAGGCTACAGGATGTCTGGGTGGCATGGGTACCTCGGGTTTAGTGCCTGTCTTTTGTCCGTTTTCGGATAAAGAAAAGATTATTTATAGAGGTCTTGCTGAAAAGGTACTGAATGAAATGAAAAAGGGAATGGCTCATGTCGATGATAAGAAGCTGGATTGGGTTCCAATTGATTGTGAGCTTTTAAAACGCATTTATGATGACATGGTAGTGGGAAGTGGTGCACAGGTCCTGTTCAATACATTTTTAAGTGCGGTTGACACTGATGGGCAGGGCAATGACAAAATAGGTCCCGGAGCTCCGCCTGTTAAAACAGAAAAAGGATGGCTTACCACCTTTCATGCGGTAGATTTGGATCCCAGCAGGGGAAAGAACGGTTGGGAGTCTGCATGGAAGAAAAGATACTGTGCCGGTATAATGCTTCTGGATCTGGAGGATCCTTCCAAGGTGATAGGATTATGCAAAGATCCTCTTATTGCTCCTGAAACAGACTATGAAACTGTAGATGGATTCAGAACTAATGTAATATTCCCAGGGGGAATGATTCTGGAAGATGACGGAGAGGTCAAGATATATTACGGTGCTGCAGATACTGTAGAATGTCTTGCCACAGCCCATGTTGATGATTTGATTAAGCTGTGCAAGCCTGTTGGATAGAGATGGGCTGGAGGGAATGGATTTACTAATGCTTCGGGGATTTACCGGCACTATAATAGTGGACAAGTTTGCTTATACCATTCCTGCAAAAGCTCTAAAGCTGAAAAAAGTCGAATGCCGATGATTTTAGGCGCTTTTTACCTTTTCATTATACTTACATAAGCAGAGCCGGTATGTATGCCGGCTCTGTAAGGCTTATTACACTTTATATCTATAATTGTCCTATCTTAACCCATGTCAAATACTCTAGTGTCTTTTTTTTACATGACTTACTTCTATTACAAGCCATAAATTATAATTTTTTTCTCAATAATAGAAGGGTTTTCCATTGTTTTGTCGAAATAATTATACATATTATTGAAATTACTAGTAATTATGGTATAAATGCAAGCCCAGCTTATTATCGGAGTGAAAATATGACTATTGATATTAATGAATATCTTGAAAGAAAAGAAGAGCCAAAGAAAAAATGGTTTATTTCAGAAAGTGAACTGGATGATGAACAGTATAATGTTTTATATGCAGAAAAAGGCAATCTTATAATAGAAGGGTGTGCAGGTAGCGGAAAAACAAATCTTGCTATGCATAGGCTAATCAAAATAATTAAGGAGGAAAAAGAAACAGCTTTATTTGTTGTTTTTACAAAAGCTTTAAAGAGTTTTATTGAAAGTGGAGTAGAAGCCAATATTTTTAAGAAAGAAAATGTTCAGATTTGCTATGCACACCAAATAGAACAAAAAATTAAAAATAATGATATTCAAAGTTTTGATTATGTTATAATAGATGAAGTTCAAGACTTGGATGTAAGTACTATAAAGAAGATTCTTAGTCTTTGCAAAAAGGAATTTATCTTTTTTGGAGATGATAAACAACAGATTTTTGTTGAAAAGAACAAAGGAATAACATTGGAGCAGATAAGGATGGTTTCCGGGGTTAGTAAAGAAAAATATAAAGTACTAAATAAAAACTATAGGCTTCCAAAGCAAATAGCAAAACTTTCAGGTGCAATCATTGATGATAATGGTGAGTTGCTTTCCAAATGTGTTAGAGATGACGGAACAAAACCGGTACTTGTTAAATGCAAGTCTTTTATTGATGAAATAGATTTTATAATAAGGAAAATTAAGAGTGAAAGATTAACAGATGTAGGAATTATATATAACAGGAACGAGTTGGTGGAGAAGGCTAGACAAGCTTTTGAAAGCAAGGGCATGGAAGTAGAATATAAGTATAAAACTTGGAATTACCTGAATTTTAATACGGACTTGCCCAAAATAGTAACTTATCATAGTGCTAAAGGTTTAGAGTTTGATACTGTTTTTTTGCCATCATGCTCAATGGACTATGAAAAGCATAATTATAGAGAATCTTTATATGTAGCTTGTACAAGAGCAACGAAGTCATTATATATAACTTACATAGATCACTTAACTCCTTATATAAAAGTTGAATTTTGCAATCAAATATCATTTTAAGGAGATTATACGATATGATATTTTATATACCAATAACATCATTAAATTTTAATGATATATTTGCAACAGAAAGTATCTCGCCTAAAATTTACTACGAGCATAGGTTGTTTGGAACAAGTAGGCACTTTAGTACAAAAAATGCAGCATTAACCGATGGCATTTTGTTGTTCAAAAATCCTGTAGATGTTGATCTTGATGAAAGTTTGAAATTAATTCAATATCCTCTAGTATTAAAGATGTCATTAAGTAAAAATGATATAGATATGGATAATTTGAAGCAACTAAGTGGTAACATATATGTATACTTAAAAACTATTTACCTGTCTCCAATGAATGTTAAAGTATTGTTTTATTCCGAGGAACATCTTAAAAAAGTTATAGATAATTCATTATATAATTTAGAAACAAAGACATTAAGAAAGTATGCTAATAACTTTGCTATTATTAAAAAGGAGGATAAGGAAAAGAATTTGTGTAACGAGAAACCAAGTGTTTCATATGATATAACAGAGGATTATATAATAAATGAGGTAAAAAACGATTCTTTCTTTAATACAATTAAAGGTTTTTATTACGGATTGCTCTACACCAAACCAGAAATTATTTATAGTAGTGAATATGATATACAAATATTTCAGGTACTGACTTTATTGAATAATATTATATCTAAAAAAAGAAAGTTTTTTAAGAGAATAAATAGAATAAAAGACTTTACTATTAAAGAAAGAGACTTTAATAAGAATAATACAAATATGATAAGAATAAATAATACCAAAAGGAGTATGACGCTTAACAGAAAATACTTTACCAGTGTTTTAGAAGAAGAAGAGATTGGTGTTTTAAACATTATTTTAAATGAAATAGTTCAAGCAAACATGGAAATGAAGCAAAAATTCACTTTTGATTACATTAAAAAATTACTTGTTTCAATTGGTATGAATGTTAGTAAAAGATATGGCGAAAACTCTGTGTATAAAGCAGACTTAGTATATATTTATAAAAGGATGATAAATGGGCAAGCTACTATAGATAGCTCTTATTTAAAATCTGATTTAATGAAGAACTTTTTTGCTGTTTTACTAAAAGGAAAGGACATGCAAGCTTTAAAATCCTATCTGTCTGCTGAAGCAAATAGGAAACCATGTATTGCCTTTGCTATTGCAGGAGCTATAATAGGCTTCGCAGATTTACCAAAAACTTTTACAAAGCCAATATTTGATAATGCTCAATTATCTATGGATATTGATTTTCAATTGAGAAATATAAGGATTATGATTTGGAAATATAATAATAGTAAATATATATATTGTAAGAGATTATTTTCTCTTATTACGATTCTGAAAAGATGTGATAACTATTATAATTTTATAAAAAAACTTCCATACATCAAAAGTTGTATTGATAAAAACATTGAGTTAATTAATACTGGTGATAGACTAAATGTAATAATACATAGTAGTACCGACACCAGGTACGTGATTGTTTTATATATGAAAAAGTACAAAAATGTCGCTTCGAGGTTTAAGAAAAGAATTGATACAATGGGAATTTCTAAAAATATAATAAAAGGTATTTATCCAGTTTTTACTTACTATAAAATTTCTAATAATGATAGACAGAATTTAAATCCTGACGATGAAAAAGATTTGATTAAAATACTTGAACAAATAAACGGATATTTAACATCAAAAAAGAAGGATGGGTAAGTTATGTATTGCTATAATAAAAGGTCGGCGTATTCTGATAATGAGATAGCAAAGCTCATTAGGGATAAAATGGAAGACAATAATCATACAGCAGCAGACTTGGTCGATATGTACAAAATAAAGTACAAGGACTTAAATGAACAGATTATACAATATATGTGCTCTGGAACGGTTACCTATAACCTAGATATGTATAAGATTGCAGCAGATTATCTGAATATATCTTTTGAAGAATTGACAAGTATAATTGAAGATAATGACGAGTTAAGCTATAGAAAATATTCAGATGAGACATATAATGAGTTTACTGAAATACTTAATTATTTGTTTTCAGAGATGATCAGGCAGGAAAAGCTTAGCCAATGAATAATATGCCTTGTGATAATAATATGCCTTGTGATTGGGAGATTTATATGAAAACGACCTATGAATATATAATTGAATGCGTGAGTACATTCCGTAAAAAATTTGAATTAGGGGAACATGAACCCATCAATGATATTTTTAGCATTGTTGATGATAGTTTCTTAATTCTAAAGTTCCCAAATAAAATGGGTGTTTCAGGTGTATCAACAGAAAAAAAAGATAGAAATAAAACATATAAATGTATATACATTAATACCAATGAGCCGATAGGAAGACAAAACTTTACTTTTGCTCATGAGTTATATCATATATACTTTAAAAAAGCTACTAGTGCTCTTTGCCTAGAGGATGAGCGGGATAAAGATGAAGTTGAGAAAGAAGCAGAAATGTTTGCAAGCAATCTATTAATTCCACGGTATTGGCTATTGAAAAAGTTTAAGGATTATGGTTTGAAAAATAATAAAAAGATTGAAATGCATCATGTATTTTGGTTGCAAAGGGAATTTAATGTATCATTTCAAGCAATTATATATGCAATTGATGATTTGGGAAAGCATGAAATTTATGGTAAATTTTCGGAATACATACCTCAGATACCGGAGTACTTTAAGCAATATTACAATAGCAATTGGGACAAACTTGAAAAAGAAACCAAAAAGTTTTCGCCGGATCTTAATTTGAATTCTGTTATCCCTGTATATGAGTTTCCGGAAAGGTTTAAGAAGAATTTAATTAATAATTTCTTAAGGGGACTTGTTGAATTTGAAGTGGTAGAAGATATTTTCAACTTTTTTGAAAAAAGAGATGAACTGGAAAAATACTTATGAGGGTCAGAAAGAGAGGTTATACTTACATATGCCTTTAGAATCAAGTTTCCTAGACTATCCTATTTGTGATACGGATATTTGGATAGACCTTTCGAAAGTATCCAAAAATTATATAATCTTCAATGTTTATGAAAAGGCATTTCTTTCAGATGCCGTGGTTTTCGAGCTAAAGAATAAAAGCATTGATAATGAACAAGTCTTTAAATGTGCATTAGATGCTTATAAAGCAGAGAAAAATAAGGGCAATGTTTATAGATTGGATATTAATGACTCTAATATCTTTGACGAAAATGAAAAAAGAGTAGTAAAAAAATTATTTGTGGACAATGACATCGAATACGATGATTCTAAAAAGTGCTTTAAAAGAAAAAAACATTTAGGAGAAAAGGTTTCATTAATATATGCTGCGGTACTAAAATTAAAGGTACTACTATGCGATGAAAGAGAAAGCGGGATTGAAAGGCATAGAAGTGATATAAAGCTTTCTTTTGGTAATAAATTTCCTTACATTCAGATTGTGAGACTTAAAGAATTGCTTTTGCGTAGTGGACATACAGAGGAATCTGCATATCAAATAATAGATCAAGCAAAAAAACATCAGCAAGAGCTAGTTCAAGTAGATGCAGATGATGTGGATATTGAGGTTAACATGAAAAAGGGAGTCGTTACAATGAATAGTTTGAGTGCTTTGAAAAAAGGGCTTGAACTAAAAGGAAAAATGTAAGGTTCGACTAATACTACAGCGCTAACAAAAGTATGAACATTGGCAACAGAATATGGTAAAGTAATATTGAGGGTTCGGTAAAAGGCATTGCAGTGATTAATGTATATGATATTATATTGTCATAAAACAGTAACCGAATTCTCAATATTATGAAAGTGGTAGGTAGATGGAACTGAAGTTAATCCTTGAAACAATACCATTGTGTAGCTCTCTTTCCAGCATACTTCCTACCCTGAAATTACCTATCATTAGGACTTTTCTTCTTTTCGAACGCATTCACCTCACATGAATTTCAGCGCTTTCAGCTTATCTGGAACAGCATACATATATTCACAGCATATCACTCATGATATCATCCAATTTTTGGACCTATCCTTTTCATACTACTGTCGTTCTTTCAAAGACTTATCTCCTAAAATCAAAATTAGTATAATTGAAAAGTGTCAAAGATATAGAAAAGTCATTTCGATATCAGAAGAGAGGTTAGTCAATTGAGTCAAAAAGTTAAGTCTTTCAAGGCCCGCAAATGGACAAGGGATGATAGTGAGCTGGCGCTCTTGGGACTCCCGACATTTGTATGGTATGTGTTGTTTTGCTATTTGCCCATGTTCGGGTTAATTTTAGCCTTTAAAGATTACAAAATCAAAGCTGGTCAGGGCTTCTTGTATAGCTTGATTCACAGCGAGTGGAGCGGCTTTAAGAATTTTACCTATTTTATCAACTCCAACGCCTTCAGCATGGTTCTTCGCAATACAATATTATACAACCTGGTGTTTATTGTTTTGGGCATAGCTATACCGGTAACCCTGGCAATTCTCATCAGCTACATTTATAGCAAGACCCTGGCTAAGGTATACCAGACCACCATGTTTTTCCCACACTTTATGTCATGGGTTGTGGTAAGTTACTTTGCTTATGCCTTCTTAAGCCCGGACAAAGGCTTCCTTAATAGCATGATAAGCTATTTTGGCGGCGAAAGGGTCATGTGGTATATGGAATCAAAATACTGGCCTTTTATTCTTGTTTTTATGCAAGTTTGGAAAACCACAGGCTACAACATGGTAGTTTATTTGGCCAGCATAACGAGTATAGATACATCTCTCTATGAGGCTGCTACTATTGACGGAGCCAACCACTGGCAGCAGACGAGATATATAACTTTACCGTGTATGAAGCCTATCATGATCATGATGTTTATATTGAGCGTAGGTAGGATATTCTATTCCGATTTCGGGCTGTTTTATCAGATAACCCGGGGAGTGCCCAATGCCCTTTATAAGGTTGCCTCTACTTTTGATACGTATATATACAACAGCTTGCAATCCAATATGCCGATAGGAAAGACTGTTGCGGCTTCTTTCTTCCAGTCAGTTGCCTGCTGCATTACGATTTTGATAGCTAACTGGATTATTAGAAGGATTGATAAGGATAGTGCGATTATCTAACACTGCAGGGGAGCGATGAATGGAATGAGTAAACTTAATAGAATTAAACCTTTGACAAATTATATGTTTAATTTGTTGTTTGTGATATTGTCGCTGATCAGTATCCTGCCGGTGGTTCTGGTATTTATGGCGTCGATTTCTTCCGAAACTTCGATTGCGAAATATGGATATCAATTCTGGCCGGAGGAGTTCTCCTTTGTTGCCTATTCCTTCTTGTGGAATGAAAGGGCATCAATCTTTCAGGCATTATTTGTATCTGTTTGCGTAACAGTTGTGGGAACTGCTTTAGGGGTTTTATTGACGACGACAATGGGCTATGTCCTTTCGCGGCTTAACTTCCGTGGAAATGGATTTTATACATGGGTTGTATTTATACCTATGATATTTAACGGCGGAATGGCTGCCAATTATGTGGTGGTAAGCAAGTTTTTGCATTTGAACAATACTATTTGGGCTTTGATATTGCCGTTATGCGTTTCATCCTTTAATGTAATTGTTTGCAAGACCTTTTTCAGAACCACCATACCGGATTCCATTATAGAATCGGTAAAAATAGACGGAGGGGGCCAGCTGACGATATTCCTGAGAATAGTGATGCCAATTTCGAAACCGTTGATTGCAACTATTGCGTTGTTCCTTAGTTTCGGATATTGGAACGACTGGTTTCAGTCGTCCCTGTATATCAGCAATAAAGCCCTTTTGTCCTTGCAGGCAATGCTTAACAATATCCAGAAAAATATCGAATATATTGCCAATAATCCCAGCGCCGGAGTATCCTTGCAGCAATATAAGAACTCCATGCCTACTGAACCGGTGAGGATGGCTATTGCTATTGTGATTGTTGTACCTATTGCTTGTGTTTATCCGTTTTTCCAGAGATTTTTCATCAAAGGTCTGACCATCGGAGCTATAAAAGGATAAGAACTCGATATCAGGAACCGGGAAAGGCCGGCCCAGGTTCTTGTTATAGATGGCTTGCGTCTTGAGAAAACTACTATGGAAGGTAAAGGCGCAGACCGAAATCAGATTTTTATCAAAGTATATGCACTAATTGTGCAAAAATAAGGAGGAATTTTATGAAAGGGAAAAAACTAGCAGCCCTTCTTTTATCGATGTCATTGTTTGCATCGATAGTGGCAGGATGCGGAAATAGTGGAAAAGGGACCGACAACACTGGTACTGGCACAGGAACTGGAAACAATGCGACAACCACGACTGCTACTGATGAAGTGGCAACCATAAAATGGGTCACCGTAGGAAATGGAATGCCGGATAATTACGACGCATGGAAAAAGAATATCAATTCTTACCTCGGGGAAAAGATCGGCGTAAATATAGAAATGGAAGTAATTCCATGGGGTGACTGGGACAGCAGGAGGAGCGTACTGGTAAATACCGGCGGTGATTACGATATTTTGTTCACAAACTCGGGAACCTATACCAGCGATGTAAAGCTGGGAGCTTTCATGGATATTTCCGATTTGGTTAAGACTTCAGCATCTGACCTTTACAACTATATTCCCAGCGATTATTGGGATGCATCCAAAGTAGACGGAAAAATATATGCTGTTCCGACTTACAAAGACAGTTCAGCAACCCAGTATTTCGTATGGGATGAAAAGTTGGCAAAAGACAATGGCATAGAGGTTGAAAAGATTACCTCACTGAAGGACCTGGTAGAACCTATGAAGAAGTTGAAGGAAGCTACAGGAAGCGCTCCTTTCATCCTCAGCAGCTCCGGGCTGGAAGCTATTTTTGGTATGAGCTATGATTCAATGAGCTCCGGGCTTCCTGCAATTGGTGTAAAATATGACGATGAAACCCGTACTGTTGTGAATGTATTTGAGCAGAAGGATATCATGGATCAGTTGTCCGTATTGCACGAAATGTACAAAGCCGGCATAATTAATGCTGATGCGCCCACTCTGGCAGAAACACCGAGCTATAGGCCATTCTTTGTTGCACAGGGATGGAGCCTTGCTGCAAAGACCACTTGGGGTCCTAACATGGGCGTGGATGCAGTTGCCATCCAGTGGGGAGATACCATTGTATCCAATGAAACTGTTCAGGGATCTTTGAACTGTATTTCAGCAAACACCAAATATCCTGAGAAATGTCTCGAGTTCCTCCAGATGGTCAACCTGGACACTTATGTAAGAGATGCTTTCTACTATGGACTGGAAAATGACAACTTCAAATACACCGAAGATAAGAAGATAGAAAGATTGAATACCGACTGGTCAATGGCAGGTTACACCCAGGGAACATTCTTCACTGTAAGCCAGTTGGCAACCGATGAATTCAATCAGTGGGATGAAGTTAAGGAACTGAACGCAAAGGCAAAAGGTTCCGTGCTGCTGGGCTTTAGCTTCGATACATCTTCAGTAGCCGACGAACTTAGCAACTGCATCGAAATCTACAGACGTTATAAGAGCGAATTGCTGACCGGTATGGCCGAACCGGTTTCTACAGTGAAAGAGATGATAAAAGAGATGAATGATGCTGGTTTGCAGAAGATTATAGAAGAAGCTCAGAATCAGATAAACGCATCCTTTTAATCACGGGAGCTAGTATAGCTTCACAACGATTCATTGAGATATTAACTGTATAATTGCTTTAAATAGAATGGGCAAAAGTAAGATGGGAAAAATAATCCTGTCTTACTTTTGCGCGTTCAAAAAACATCAGCAAGCTGCGAAGGGAAGACCAGGGATCGCCAGTTTGATAAGGCAGAGCAATTATTGTATAATAGATAACGCATATTCATTTTACATAAAATGATTTATTATGTTATCGAAAATGTCGTACAATGAGCTATATTATTAGAGCGTTATCTGTTACTTTGACTGACAGCATCACATTGAATTTATAAAGATTGGTGGATATGTAAGATGTTTCAGTTTATGTCAATAAAAGCATATAAGAAAACTTTTCTTAGCTATATGCTCATACTGCTGCTGCTGTTTATTACCATCAGCAGCCTTTTGTACACTTATTTTCTGAACATCGCTTTTAATGCTTATACGGAGAAAGTATCCTTTGCAGCATATGATGTTAATCAATATATGGATAGGATAGTTTACAGGATAGACAATTTTTTGTCAAGACTATACTCGGACTCTGCCCTTTGGGACGATTTTTACCTTTTTTTCACTTGTTCTTCCCCCTCGGAATATACCGCAAAAAGAATAGAGCATTGGAGACCCGACTATTCCGTTTCTTTTTTGGATAGCGCCACTGCCTTTGTCAGAGAAAGCGGGTACAGCATAAGCAATATTATATATTACAGCTCTACCCATATTATAAATATGAAATATAGCCCCAACGGCCAGATTCGTTACATTATTACCGACACCGACCCACTGGAAGCGATGCCAGCCAGTGGCTGCTATGTTTATTCCAGAGAACTGAAGGATAAAAGAGCCTCCTATATCGGGAAGGTTTCCTTTCTCATAAATCCGCTGGATAAAAGCAAGGAATCGTTTCGGGACATTCCTTCCGCCCACTATATCCGTATAAATGATATGGTTTTAAACTTATCGGATCATCCTTATGGAGAATTGTTCAAAGAGAAAATCATATCTTCGGACTATACCGGAAAAAGGACTCAGGGGCATTTGCGCCTTTCAAATTTCCGTTCCGTTTATTATATTTTAAATACCTCTGAAAAATATGGTTTTACAATATTTTCCTTCATACCCAGAGCAGAAATAATGGAAGCGGCCAATTACCGCTTTACGGTGCAGGTGATACTCCTGCTGCTTTTATTGACTTTCTTCTTCGCCATTTATATTTTGGCTTCCCGGTTTTCCAATAACTATCGGTTGTTGTGCAAGATAATTGGGTTGATTAATGATGCCAAAAAGGGAAAGTTCACGCAAATCGATTCCTTTGCCAATGACGAACTGTCTTTGATCGTACAGCATCTGAATGAAATGTCGACCCAGCTTAATTCCTACATTCAAAAGGAGTATTTGCTTCAGATTGAGAACTTCAAGGCGGAAATGAAAGCCTTGGAATCCCAGATTAATCCTCATTTTCTTTACAACACTTTGGAGCGCATCCGCGCTTATGCCTTAGGCAGCGGCGTCAGCAATGTCGCAGATGCTGTGGGAAATCTTGGAAGGCTCTACCGCGTTATCGTAAAGAGCAACACTTTCTTATCCATAGATGAGGAATTGAAAATAGGTATAGATTATTTGGATTTGATGTGCTTTCTCTATGGTGACGACTTGATGTACCATGTAGATGTAAGTGAAAGCTGCCGCCAATTGAAGACGATAAAAATATGGATGCAGCCGATATTGGAAAATTTCTTCAAACATAATTTCACAGGCAAGGAAGAGTATAAGATTATCATTATTTCCGGCGAAGAAAGGGAGGATGGCTATTATTTTGACTTTTCCAGCAATATTGGCCATCTGGACAAGGAGAGCATTGAACATCTGAATTCTCTGTTTACTCCTTCAAAATTACTGCATGAAGCTGATGAAAAGAATTCGGAAGCAAGGAGCGGAATTGGCTTGAAAAATGTATATGCACGGCTTTATTACTATTACGAAGGCCGCGTGTCCATGTCCATCGGCAATAATGATCCCAGCGGAATCATTATCAGTGTGGTGATATACAAATAGCAAGGAGGATTCATATGTATAGATTGCTTATAGTCGATGACGAAAAAGAAATCTGTGAAGGCTTGAAATTGTTGATTCCTTGGAATGACTACGGTTTTACCAAAATAGCGACGGCTTATTCCTATGAGGAAGCCATACAAAAAGCAGTGGATTTTAAGCCGCATGTTTCTCTTATAGATGTCAGCATCGGTGACAGGATGGGTTATGAATTGGTCAGTGTACTGAAAGATCAGAATATAAATTCGGAATTTATCATGATCAGCGGTTACGACAATTTCCAATATGTCCGGCAGTCGCTGATTGTGGGAGCCGTAAACTACTTGTTAAAGCCTATAAACAAAGAAGAATTGATTGCGCAGATTCGCACCATTGTGGTGGAAAAGCTGGGAGGAAGCCTTGATGATTCTGTCAAAGAGCCGGTGGAGGAAGATCCAATTTTAAAGGTTCCTTATGACAAGCTTTCAAAGCTGACCAACAAGATTTTGCTCATAACCAAAAGTGACTATAAACAGCATTTGACCATGGAAAATATAGCGGCTCGTTTCCAGATGAACAGCAAGTATCTTGGACGCGTCTTTTTTAAAGATACAAATATGAAATATTCCGATTATCTTACGGCATATAGGATGTATAAAGCCAAGCACCTTATAGAGACGACGGATGAGAAGATAGCTACTATTGCCCATATGGTAGGATACACGCAGCCCAATAATTTTTATGTCCATTTTAAAGCCTTTTACAATGTTTCGCCTACAGATTTGCGGGCAGCAGACAAAACAGATGGGTAGCGTAAAGCAGATTAATGAAAAACTCTTTACGGAACTATCCCAACAAAATGTGCATTCAAAGGGAGGAATATGTGATGAAATCGGGAAGCTGCCGCTGCTTTTGCAAAATAAAGAAAATAATTCTTCCTGCGCTGATCAGCGCTTTTATAGTGATAGCAGCGTTTCCCTTGCTTCTGACCGGGTGTGATTTTTCAAGAAACAGCAATACCGGGACCAAAACTGACAATGTAACTCTTATATATTATACAATAGGACATCCGGATAAAGACCTGAAGCTGGTAAATGACCATTTAAACATCCTTCTGATGGAAAAGCTGGGATTTAAAATCGATTACCGCAAAATTGACTGGAATGATTACCATACAACCCTTTCATCCCTTCTCATGTCAGGGGGTGATTTTGACATCGCCTTTGCTGGGTCGGACGAGCATGGTGATTTTGTCGGAAATGCCAAAAAGGGGTACTGGCTTGATCTCGCTCCTTACCTGGATAATATAGGAAAAGATATGTATGAAGCCATACATAAAGATTTCTGGGAAGGTGTAACCATAGACAACCATGTTTTTGGAGTTCCGACCAACAAGGAGCTGGCTGTTCCCATGCATTTCATCTACAATAAGGAGCTGGTGGACAAGTACAATATTGATATTACCAAGTATCACGACTTTGCATCCCTGGAGCCTTTGCTTGCGCTTATCGCCGAAAAGGAACCGGATTATGTCCCCCTTGCATTGGATATGAGCCGAAAGAACATATTTGCTCCCAAATCTTATGAATATGTTGTTTCTCCGGCTGTTCCGCTGATGGTAAACTCTTATGATGAAACCCTGCAGGTGGTCAATATATATGAAACGGAACATGCCCGGGAATTATTATCAACCTTGCACAATTACTTTAAAAAAGGTTATATAAATGCCGATGCGCCCATCTGCTACTTCTCATCCCTGGATTTTATGGAAGTGAAGGCTTTCTGCTCCACGGCATCAGGGGGGCCGTATTCAGCCAATATGTGGAGCAGCTCTTGGGGGTATCCTGTCGTGTCGGAGCAGGTCAGCGATCCCATTATAAAGACTGAAGATGTTCAAAGCAGTGTCATGGTTGTCAATGCTGCCACCAGGCATCCGGAGGAATGTGTAAAATTCTTAAATCTTTTAAATACCGACCCAGAGACGCGAAACTTAATTAATTATGGAGTGAAGAACATCCATTATACCCTGACTCCCCATGATCAGGTGGAGGTCATCTCCGATGCTTACAATGCAGCTACCTACACCCAGGGCAACTGGTTTATTTTAAAAACGTTGGCCAGCGAGCCTCAGGATAAGTGGGAGCAGTTTAAGAAGTTTAATGATTCTGCTGTAAAATCGGAGTTGTTCGGATTTAAACCCGAGACCTCCGGCTATGAGAAGGAAATTTCCGATATTACCGCTCTGATGGACACATACGGCCCGGCGCTTTCTACCGGCAGTGTGGATCCTGAAGTGTATCTGCCGCGATTAAATGAGGATTTGAAAAAGGCCGGTATAGAAGAGCTTAAAGAAGAGCTGCAGCGCCAGATAAATGCCTGGCTGCAAAAAAAGAAGATGTAAATTTATCATCTTCTTTTGTCTTTTTCTTTCTTGGAAACGTATTTCTGTCTCATGAATTCCACATATTCCTCCACCTGCTTTATAGCTTCGTCCGGCAAATCGGAGACATCTATGCTGTAATAAACCTCTTTATTCTTTTTTTCGTTCCGGCCCAGCAGATAATCGGCTGAAACATCGTACAGGTCGGCCAAAATCTTCAGGGTTTCCGGATCGGGGTAGCTGATGGAGTTTTCATAATTGGAAATTGTTTTATTATTAATGCCCGTGAGCTTTGATACATCAACTTGTGTAAGTTCTTTCCTTTCACGGGCAAATCTCAAGCGGTCTCCCAATGTTCTCAAACGAATCCCTCCATAAACCAATTATATTTAATTGAAAGAGGCGGACTCGTTTTTTCCCAGAACATTAGAATTTATTATTGACATTTTCTCAAATTGGAAATATAATCATTAATGGTCGTTGTTTGGAAAATGATTGAATATTAGTGGTTATCAGGGAGGAGATTTCATGACATATGAAAGCCTGCTTGAAATGAAGGAAAAACTGGATAAGGCAGAGGGTATATACCGGCATATCACGAGTTTGAGGAAAATCCTTGAACGGCGCAGCAGCATAAAGCTGATAGGGATATGCGCATACTTTGATGATGAATTGGAAGATATGCTGTATACAGACCTCCCGGAGGAAGCCATAAACTACTTCATGGAAGAGATAGTCAAAAAGGAAATCGACAGGTTGAAAAAGGAATTTGCCACCCTTTAGCAAGGTGTGTTTTTGAACATACCGAGCCGGTATGGAGCCCGGCTCGATATTCTTCTTGCCTAATCTGATGGAATTCCGCCGCAACGGTATGTTGCGCGGATATTTCCTTCTCCTTTTCATAGCCTTTGGACAGCTGCAACGCAGTTGCTATTTTCCATAATAGCATTTTAGATATATCTCCTTTATCTCGCTCATCAAAGGATATCTTGGGTTGGTGCCGGTGCACTGGTCGTCAAAGGCATTTTCCACCATTTCGTCGAGGGTAGCCAGGAAATCCTCTTCCTTTATGCCGTATTCAGCGATGGTCTTCTTAATGCCTACGGCAGCCTTCAGGTCTTCTATCTTGGACAGGAATTTTTCAAATACTTCCCTGTCGTCTTTGCCGTCCACTCCGCAGAAGCGTGCGCATTCTGCATATCTTGCCAGGGCATTGGGGTATCCGTACTGCGGGAAGGTGCCCATTTTGGCCGGAGCTTCGGCAGCATTGTATTTCATAACCTCTGTCAAAAGCAGCGCATTGGCGACTCCATGGGGCAGGTGGTGGTATGCGCCCAGCTTATGAGCCATGGAATGGTTTAGCCCCAGGAAGGCATTGGCAAAAGCCATGCCGGCTATGCAGGATGCATCGGCCATCTTTTCCCTGGCCACCGGATCTTCAGCTCCGTATTCATATGCCCTGGGCAGGTATAGAAATACGTTCTTCATGGCTTTCAAAGCCAATCCGTCGGTGTAGTCGGTGGCCATGACGGAAACATAAGCTTCTATCGCATGAGTGAGCGTATCAATACCGGATGCGCTGGTCAGGCTCTTGGGCTGGTTCATCATGTTGTCCGCGTCTACAATCGCCATGTCCGGCATGAGCTCATAGTCAGCCAGAGGGTACTTGATACCGGTCCTGTCGTCGGTGATAACTGCAAAAGGCGTGCATTCGGAACCGGTGCCGGATGTTGTGGGGATTGCTACGAAATATGCCTTTTCGCCCATCTTGGGGAAAGAGTAAACCCTCTTGCGGATGTCCATGAATCTCATGGCCAGGTCCATGAAATCCACTTCCGGATGCTCATACATGACCCACATGATCTTGCCGGCATCCATTGCAGAACCGCCTCCTATGGCTATTATGCAGTCCGGTTCAAAAGACCTCATGGCTTTTGCGCCTTCAATGGCGGAGGAAAGAGTGGGGTCCGGCTGCACGTCATAGAAGGTGGTATGGGCAATGCCTAGTTCATCCAGCTTGTCGGTGACGCACCGGGTATAGCCATTTTTATAGAGGAAGGAATCCGTAACAATGAAAACCTTCTTTTTGTTCAAGACATATTTTAACTCATTGAGGGCAACCGGCAGGCAGCCTCTTTTGAAATAAACCTTTTCCGGGGCTCTGAACCAAAGCATATTCTCTCTCCTTTCGGCAACTGTCTTTATGTTGAGCAGGTGCTTTATGCCAACATTATCGGAGACGGAGTTGCCGCCCCATGTGCCGCAGCCAAGGGTGAGAGAAGGTGTCAGCATGAAATTGTACAGGTCCCCGATACCGCCCTGGGAGGATGGAGTATTGATGAGAATTCTGCAGGTTTTCATCCTCTGGGCGTGTTTTGCCATCTTTTCCGTCTCGCGGGTATTGATAAAGAGGGAAGAGGTATGCCCATAGCCACCGGCGGCTATAAGCTTTTCTGCTTTTTCCAGGGCTTCTTCGAAATTCTCAGCCTTATACATGGCCAGAACAGGCGATAGCTTTTCGTAGGCAAATTCTTCAGATAAGTCGGTGGATTCCACTTCGCCGATTAATATTTTTGTTGTCTCCGGTACATCTACTCCGGCTAGTTTTGCTATATTGTATGCGCTTTGTCCGACTATTCCTGGATTCAATTCTCCGTTTATGACGATGGTCTTTCGCACTTTGTCCAATTCATCCGGCTTTAAGAAATAGCATCCGCGGTAAATAAATTCCTTCCTGACCTCGTCGTAAACCTTCGCAAGTACGATTACGGACTGCTCCGATGCACATATCATGCCGTTGTCGAAGGTTTTGGAATGTATAATGGAGTTTACCGCCAGTTTGATATCAGCCGTGTCGTCTATGATAGCCGGTGTGTTGCCCGGTCCTACTCCTATGGCAGGCTTTCCTGATGAATAGGCTGCCTTGACCATACCAGGACCTCCGGTTGCCAGTATGAGGTCAGCTTCCCTCATAAGCTCTTTGGTGAGCTCCACCGACGGGTTGTCGATCCATCCTATTATGCCTTCAGGAGCGCCAGCCTTTACAGCGGCATCCAGCACAATTTTCGCTGCTGCGATGGTTGATTTTTTGGCTCTGGGATGCGGTGACACCATGATGGCATTTCTGGTCTTCAATGAAAGCAGTGTTTTGAAAATAGCGGTGGAAGTGGGATTGGTAGTGGGTATGACTGCTGCGATCAAACCTACGGGTTCTGCGATTTTCTTAATCCCAAAAGCCCTGTCCTCTTCTATTACACCGCATGTCCTGGCGTATTTGTAATTGTTGTAAATATATTCCGAAGCATAGTGGTTTTTGATAACCTTATCTTCAACCACTCCCATGCCGGTTTCCTCGACTGCCATCCTGGCCAAGGGGATTCTGGCCTGGTTGGCAGCGCGGGCAGCCGCCGAAAAGATTTCATCCACCTGCTCCTGGGTATAGGTTGCGAATACCTTCTGAGCCTTTCTCATCGCATCTAATTTTTCTTTCAAAGCTTCGATGCTTCCTGCAGTGTTTTCTAAAGTTTCCGATACATTAACTGCTTTTGCCTTTTCTTTTTTCTGCATATGGATACCTCCTTTTCACATTCCTCATATTCTTGGGCGATTATTGCTCATCTCAACCTGAAATTTTACAGGTTAGTATGATATATAGAATTTGGTTTGAATTCAGCGGATTGAAATGGATGATTGCAGCCTAAGGAAGATTTTTAGCATATACTGTGTTGGAGGAATTTGCAGCATCAATACATCCTCTGCCGGCTGAATTCATTCCCAACCAATCAAAACCTCAGCTGTCAATTTTAAAATATTGTTAATCTTTTAACAATTTAAATTATACAACATTGTTAAAAGATTGTCAATCATTGAAGCTCAACTTTTAAATTATTCCAAATTATCACAAATAAGTACAAAGCCAAATTCAATAAGTACATAGTAAAAATTCATGTTGCTAAGGATTTAGGGAGCAGATGGGAGAAAAAAGATGCGTTTTAATGAGCATTTATTTGGAAGGCTTAAGGATATCGGGATAAATAGATAAGCCGGTGAAGGGGCGCAGATAGCTCCTTCGCCGGCTGTTCCAAGGCTTGACTTGCCGGATTCCCGCAAGCTTCAATCAAGAAGTTCCTTCAGGACTTGTGCATCTTTGAGAAATTGTGCCGGATCATCCTTTTCCACAAATTCCAGCAGGGCGTAGCGTTTATCAGGAAGGCCCTTAAGGCATGACAGATAATTCTTCCATACCTCCCTACCATCTGCAAGGGGATGGCGGAGAGTATTGCCGTGATCGTCCAATGTCCAGTGAAATACGTGAATATTTGAAAGGAGCGGCAGAACAGACTCCAGTTCTTTTTTGTTTTCCTCGGGACTCAAAGCAGTCCGGGGCTGCCAATAGCTTCGGATATTCTTATGGTGAATTCTGTCGTATAAGGCAAGAGCGGATTCGAGGGTGTCTGTCAAAGTACCTCCGTGATACTCGAAGGATATGTTTATTCCCGCGGGTTCAGCCAGTTCTGCTATTTTCTTCGAACACCATGCCACCCTTTCCCTGTATTTGTCATCAGCGTCCGAAGAAGCTTTTGTGCCGGCCCACACCCGGATTACAGGGGCTTCCAGCTTTACAGCCGTTTCCAGTACCTGTCGGAAAAGGTCAAAGTTGTCGTCTTCGCAGCCTACTCTGTAATAAGAACCGTATGAAGTGACGGACAAACCGGAATCGATGGTCATTTTATGCACTTCCTCCGCGGTCTTTATATCCCCGTGGGGCACATGGATATCCCCTCCCCATTCAATTCCATGAAGTCCGGCTTTCCGGGTAAGATCCACGATTTCCCGGGGCTTTAGCTGCCGGAAGGTAACGGAAACAAGTCCTGGACATATCATAAAAACACCTCTTCTCTTTGTTTATTAGCTTTTACTTTCCTTCAATAATGTAAAAGGCTAATTTTGCATATAAATTTTTTTCTTTGATTATATAAAAATCAAGGTGTAGTAATCAACATAATTTCACTTCGACAGTTGGGCAAATTTGCAAAAATTGCTGCAGTCTCTTGAATAATATTCCATACAATGTTATAATACTTTCTGTTGTATTTTGTAAACAAAGGAAGATTGATGCCAGAAATGGATGCACTGGAACTGAAAGACTTATTACTCATTATCAAAAAAAGGCTATGGCTTATAGTTGTAATAACTCTAGCCACATCAGCCTTGTCTGCGATATTAAGCTTTTTTCTTATGAATCCTGTATATCAATCGGACACTTCGCTTTATATAGGCAGAAGTATGGATAACCAAAGCTCCATCGGATATAATGACCTGATGCTGAACACCCAATTGGTCAATGACTATCGTGAGCTGGTAAAAAGCAGGATGGTCACCAGCATTGTGTTGGAAAAGCTGAGTTTGAAGGATATGACGCTGGAACAGCTGTCGGAAAAGCTGAATGTGGAGTCCAAACAAAATACAAGGCTTATTGTGATTTCCGCCCAGGATGAAGATCCGGTACTGGCCAGGGATATAGCCAATACGGTAGCCGAAATTTTTATGGAAAAAGTGGCGGACATCATGATGGTGGAAAATATACAGATTATCGATACGGCTGAGCTGCCGGAAGCTCCTGTCAAGCCCAATAAGCTTATGAATATTGCCATAGCAACCCTGCTGGGCTTTATGCTGAGCACAGGAGTGGTTTTTCTTGTAGAGTATATGGATGATACCATCAAGACTCCCGATGATGTTCAAAAATACTTGGGCCTTTCAGTTGTAGGCACAATACCGGTGTTCGATGAAGAAAAATAAAAAATATGGTGAACCCATGATGAGTATAGATTTGCATTCCCACATCCTCCCGGGCATAGACGACGGAGCCCGGGATATGGAAACATCTCTAGAAATGCTAAAGATAGCCGAAAGGGACGGCATCAGGCATATCGTTGCCACCCCGCACTTTATAAAAGGAGAAGTGGAAAATCCTGCCCAGGTGGTATTGGAAAAATGTGAACAACTCAAGCAAGAGATAAATAGAGAGAATATAAAGGTGGATATATATCCCGGAAGCGAAGTGTATATGACCCCGGAAATACCGGAACTGCTTAAGGAAGGGCGCATTTGCACTTTGAACGGTTCCTCCTATGTGCTGGTGGAGCTGCCCATGACGGCCATACCCATATATGCCGCCGAAGTGTTCTATCGGATTAAGCTGAATGGCTTTGAACCTATACTGGCACATCCCGAAAGGAACAGGGAGATTGCCGGCAATCCTAATATTCTGTTTAATTTCATTCAATCCGGTGTGTTGGCTCAGATTAATGCAGCAAGCCTGATGGGCTTTTATGGGAGCGAAGTAAAGAATGCGGCCTGGACTTTATTAAAGCACGGCATGGTGCATTTTGCTGCTTCCGATTCTCACACATGCAGGGGAAGAGCTCCGAGGCTTAGCATGCCCAGAAGCCTGGTGGCGGAAAAGATGGGCGAGGATACGGCCCAAAGGTTGTTTGAATTGAATGGGTTTGCGGTTTTGAACAATGAAAGGATTGACTTTCAGGAGCCCAGCATGGTAAAAAAAAGAAAGAGCTTTAGCATACCAATTCTCAGTAAACTTTTCAGAAAGAAATAAAAATCCCTCAACAAGTACATATATAATTCTCTCTCATATGTAAAAATTTTATAAAAATTATAAGAATATAGGCTTGTCCTATTTACATATGACTGCCTTTCAAATATACTAATATATGTCAGTTATCATAATTTTTGCATTTGAGAGGGGGATGCTCGCTATGAGAAGGTTTCTAGCGACAGTATTAATTGCAGCAGTGCTGATAGTTCAGCTGACTGCAGGTGTGGCATATGCAGGAAGTTCAGACGTCAGGACTGCGGTAGAGCAGCTGAACAGGCTGGATAACAACAGCAAAGGAATGCTGCTTGGGATGTTATGGGATTTTGCTGTTGCCGAGATAGGCAAGGGCAGTGAAGTAACGGTTGATGATATATATGAAGCAATTAAGAGTGCATTAACCAACATTCAAAATCCATCGGACAACCAAAAAAACATGTGGGAGACAATAATTGCGGAAACCGGGAATACCAGCAATGACGGCAAGATTGCCGGAGAGTCTCTGAAATTGATTATAGGCAAAATCCTCAACAATAAGCAGATTATTATCGACTATTATAATACATTTAAGCAATTTGTGGACAAGGGCTTTGTTAAGGAATTCCTGGGCCTGCCTGCCAATGCCACCGACGGACAGGTTTATGAAAAGCTTCTCCCTTACCTTGAGGAAGTAGTGACATTGAATGATGAAGGCAAATTTGTAAGATACGGAGATGTAAAAGCAAAAATAGCGGCAAAGATCGGGGTAAGGCAGGAGCTGCTGGACCTGTTTTTAGGCATAGATGTGAATGGAGAGATGGACAAATACATAGCCCGCATGAACAATTACATCGGGAACGGACCAAATCAGATCAGCACGGAAGATGCCATCTATATGCTTGAGCTGTATAATCTCTTTGCTCCAAGGACTACACCGACTCCCGGCGGAGGTGGCGGAGGCATAGTTGTTCCCCCGGAAGACACTGAGGATGATATGGACGACATCAATAAAATAGCTGATGAGCTGGATGAGATAAGCTCCGGGGATGAAGATCCGGAAGATAAGATAAGCAGTGCTGCCAAACTGATAAAGTCGGCTGTGGAAAAGATTGACGCAGTGGAAGATGTGGAGAAAGCCCTGGAGATCGCTGAAAATATAATTCTCAAAACAAAGGATATCTTTAAAGAGGCAGAAAGCAAAGGCATTTTGGCCGACGAATTAAGCAGGGAACTGAAAGCCATCGCAGACAAGGTTATCAGCAAGGTGGGCAAAACAACTGTAAAAGTGGTTGCCTCCGACGGTTTGGTAAAAGCTGTTTTGTCCTCGGAAGAAGCGGACAAGCAGGTTCAATTAATGGAGGACATCGTAAAGACGGCCGCTGCTCTGAACAAGGCGCTTGCTGAAAGCAAGGCGGATGTAAAAGTGGATGCAGTATTAAGGATTGAGCTGGACTGCGATGATGCTTACGATGCTTCAGCAGTTGAACTGCCCGGCTCCATATTCAAGGCTGCTGTCGAAAAGAAGCTGGATAAGATAGCTATCGATACAGGTATAGCTGTAATATCCATTGCACCTCATGATATGTTCGCAGAGGGTGAAGTGAGGCTTGAAGCTGCAAAAGTGGACAAGGATACTTTGCCGGAGGATATAAAGGCTTTGGTGGGCAACAATGCTGTATATGATTTTAACCTTACGGTAGATGGAAAGGCATTGGACAAGTTTGCCGAGCCGGTAGAGATATCCATACCTTATACCCTCAAGGCTGGGGAAAATCCTGAGAAACTGACCGTATTCTATATTAATGATAAGAACGAGCTGGAGAACGTCATCGGTGTCTATGACGAGGATACCAAGACGGTGAAATTCACCGTAAGGCATTTCAGCAAGTATGTAATTAAGGTAAACGCCGTAACTTTCAGCGACCTTAATACCGTGAAGTGGGCTAAGGACGGAATAGAAGCCATGGCCGCCAAAGGCATCATCAAGGGCGTCGGCGGTGGTAAGTTCGATCCCTCCAGCAATGTCACAAGAGCCCAGTTTGCAGCAATGATAGCCAGGGCGCTTAACCTGGTGGACGATGCGGCCGAAAGCAGCTTTACCGATGTGGATGAGAGCTACCTTTTCTACAAGGAAATATCCGCCGCATATAATGCAGGCATAGTCAAGGGAACGCCCGATGGAAGCTTCCTGCCCAACGCCTACATCACAAGGCAGGACGCAGCCGTCATGATTGCCAATGCCCTTGTATATATAAAAGGCAAGTCATTCCCTGAGGATGCAGACGCATATATAGGCAAGTATGTCGACCAGGCAAGGATATCCAAGTACGCCAGGGATGCTGCAGCCCTGTGCAGCAAGTATTCGATAATTATAGGCAGCGACAAGGGGGAATACGATCCTAAGGGACATACCACAAGAGCTGCTGCGGCGCTGATGATATACAGGCTGTTCAATGTAAAATAGATCAACATTGCTTAGTGAATACCATCTGCTTCCGCGGAGGCAGATGGTATTTGCATATATGGCGTATTGTCGTGGACGGCTGCAGGCTAACAAGCCGTAAAGGAAAAATGCCGGAAGGCAATACCGGAAAAGGTGGGAAAACATTTGAAAGCAATCAGGATTACATTGATTATATTAGCGGTTATTTCTTTAGTGGTTGGCTGTGGGCTTTATATAGTCAACAAGGCTTTTGATGCCCTTTTTATGGCGCAGATGGAAAAAATGCTGGAGGAAGACTGGATATACCTGTCGGAAGCAGGGCAGGAGATGGGCAGCATGGTGCAAAGCGATAGCCTTATTTCGGATGTTGAGAATGATGAGGACAGCATGGTGCAAAGAGGCAACCTCCCTGGTTTTTCAGGGGATGAAAGCCGGGTATACAATGGGAAAGAAGGAGGTTTGAGCTCTGATGCGGCTTTAGGGGTAGAAACCCAGTTGTCGGGAAATGAAACCGGTTATGCTTTCGGCAAAACAGGCGGTGAGGTATCCGGTAAGACGGCAAACTATGCTTCTGGTGGCATGAACGCTGGACAATACGGACATGCAATCCAAAATTCGTTTGAAACGTCGGAAGATAAGCCCACTGCTTCATCCGGAAGAGCATCTGCCGATGCGAAAAGGACAAAAGGTGATAAAGATATGCATGGATCCGGAGGCGGACGGGAGCCGGGCGTAATCACTCTGGAAAAAATTAATCTGGTAAAAGACCAGGTGTCTTTGGGGGATAAGGCAAAAGCAATAGCCATAGTGCTTTCAAGGCTGACTCCCGGTGATATAAACCGTCTTAAGAACATGATAAAAGGCGGAGTAACTTTGGAGGAACTAAATGAAGCCAAGCAAATTTTAAAATCCAGAGTGACAGAAGAAGAAAAGGAAATGCTGAAAGAGATATACATAAAATACGTCGCCTTGTTAGGGTAAATACTGCGCATTCATACATTTCCTGGGGATATTTCCATAAAAATATTTCGCAAAAATCAACACATCAGACCAAAAAATGCGGGTAAAGTATTGATGCTTGGCCGTTTGCAGGGAATTGCCTGTAGAATTTCTTTTAAAAATGGCGCAAAATGTAGCAATAAAAGGTTTTACAATGCTTGTCCCAAGCTGTATAATACTGGTGTAAGCATTGGCTTGCAAGTAATAGCCAGTTTTAATCATTTTTTCATGCTGTTGAATTTTCAGAAAGAGAGGATGCGGATGGAATTAAAACAATACTTCGAGATTTTGCTTGAAAGGCTGTGGATTCTTATATTGCTACCTCTGGTTGCCGCTGCAGCCGCCGCAGGCATCAGCTTTTTTTTACTGGAACCGGTCTATGAATCCAATACCACCCTTTATGTCATAAACAGACAGATGGATGCCAATACCCAACTGGCTTACAATGACATGCTGATCGGGCAATATCTCGTAAAGGACTACAGGGAGTTAATAAAAAGCAGGGTTATAACATCTGCGGTAATAGAAAACCTTAAGCTGGATGGCATTACTCCAGCCCAACTGGCTGATAAAATCAGCGTGAATTTGAAGAATGATACGAGAATTTTAGAGATAAGGGTGAGGGACCAAAATCCCGAAAGGGCCAGAGACATTGCCGATGAAATGACGAAAGTCTTTGCGGTTAAGGTTCAGGACCTCATGAAAGTGGAGAATGTCAGCATAGTTGACAAGGCCAGCCTGCCAACTGCACCGGTGGAACCAAGACCTCTTTATAACATCGCAATTGCGATGTTTGCCGGATTATTTGCGGCTGTCGGCATAATATTCCTGCTGGAATATCTGGATGATTCCATAAATACTGTCGAAGATGTTGAAAAATATCTTGACCTCACAGTTCTGGGTACAATACCTGCTATAGATGCAAAATAGGGGGGCTTTTATGACCAAAATCATTAATGTTAAAGATAAATTGGGCAACCCGGCGGAAGAAGCCTATAGGGTGCTGAGAACCAATATACAGTTTTGCAATTTTGACAGCAAGATCAAAACTCTGGCGATTACAAGCTGCAATCCGGGGGAAGGAAAGACCACCACTGCTATAAACCTATCGATATCGATGGCCATGTCGGGGATGAAAATCCTTCTCATCGATGCGGACCTGAGGAAACCGGCACTGGTAAAGCGCCTGGGAGGCACCAATGCGGTAGGACTGACCAATCTGATATCGGGTCAGGCGTCCCTGCAGGATGCTATAAACTACACTGATGTGGACGGATTCTGCTACATTACATGCGGGCCCACCCCGCCAAACCCGGCAGAATTGCTGTCATCCGAAAGGTTTGACGAGATAATCAACGAGGCGAAGAAACACTTTGACATGGTCATTATCGACACACCACCGCTGGGAAGCGTTATTGACTGTGCTATCATATCCTCCAGAACGGACGGGACGCTTATTGTGATAAAATCAAAGGCTGTGGACTACAGGAGCGCCATGAGGGTAAAGGAGCAATTGGAAAAGGTCAATGCCCGGATAATCGGTGTTGTGCTGAACAAACTGGACAGGAAGGAATACAGATATTACTATAGCCCGTATGAATACTATGGAAATGGAAGCGCTGAGAATACGGGCAAGGGATGGTTCCGGAAGCATAGAAAGCAAAAGGCGCAAAAACAAGAGGCATAAAGATTATTATTGATTAATCAAACTTCAATCAAATCTGAAAATCACATCAACCTCCTCTTCATATTCATTTCACAGTGAATATTATTAATATGAAAAAGGAAAACTTCATATTAATAACAATAAATAAGGAAAGATGGAATGAATATGAAACTGGTGGTTATATCTGTTGCAAAAAGAAAAAAGGTTTTTCCGGTAAGGTTGTTAAGCTGGGTGCTGGTTGCTGCGTATCTTACTTTTATGTTTGTACTGTCGCACCAGGATGGAATCACTTCCAACAGCCTGTCTGAAAGCATTGCCAACGCTTTAAAACCATATATGCCAGTTCCCGCGGCTTTAGGTGGCAGCATGTACACCACGGATTTTAACGGTTTGATAAGGGAATTTGCTCATTTTTTGGAATTTTTCATACTGGCCATCCTGATTCATATTGCTTTATATTCCTGCAGAGTCAGAGAAGGTAGGAATGCCGTTCTTACACTTTCTATCTGCCTTCTGTGCGCCGCTATTGATGAAATTCATCAGAGCTTTGTGCCGGGCAGGTCCCCTGTGGCAATAGATTTAATTATTGATGCTGCAGGTGGAATTTTTGGACTTATCTTTGTATATCTTATCAGTATAATAAAAGAGAAGATCAGGATAGGAGTTGTAAAGTGAAAAGAGGATTAAAAGCGGGAATCATTGCGACTGTTGTGGTTATCGCTTTTTCGATACCTTCATATTTCGCTTATGATTTTTTCAGCAATGTAAAGGACTATAAGAGGACTTTGGTTGTACGGCCCAGGGAAGGAACGACCGGCTCACAAAAAGTCGATGTACAGGCTTTCGCGAGCCTGCCTGAAGGGGAGAAGCCGGCAAAAGAGCCGGTATCTGATTCGGATGCCGGTCGGAATGAAGCACCTGGGACGTCTTCCAATGTGAGCACAGCTGGAAATGTCATAAATATTTTGTTTTTGGGTTTGGACAGGACGGAGGAAAGGGATAGGATTTTGGGCATTTACAGAAGCGATACGATTGCTGTGGCCCGGATACACATAGATGCAAAGACTGTGGATGTCCTGAGCATCCCAAGGGATACATATACATATCTTCCTGTGACGGGAAAAATGGATAAGATAAATCATGCATATGCCTTTGGAAGCTTGGAAGGCAGGGGAACCGAAAGCGCTATTGAAGCAGTGGAGCTTTTTATTAATGATGAGATAGACTATTTTTTCACTATAGATATGGAGCCTGTGCCTGAAATCATAGACTCGATCGGAGGTATCGAGCTGGATGTGGAAAGCGGCATCGGTAATCTGACCAGTGGGAAACAGGTCTTGAACGGCCGGCAGGCTCTTGGCTATGTTCAATGGAGGTATTCCAGCGATGGCGACATAGGTCGCATAAGAAGGCAGCAGAAATTTGCAGCAGCTTTGTTTGACAAGCTTAAGAGGCTGGACCAGCTGCTGAATATGGCAAGAATCGCGTTGAGTTATAAAGAAAATGTCACCACCAATATGACACTAAAGCAGATAACTTCCCTGGCGATGTTTGCCGGAGAACTCTCCAGGGATTCGATAGAATTCCATGTCATACCAGGGGAAGGGGTAATGCTAAATAATATATGGTACTGGATTCCGGACGAGGAAAAAACCGCCCAAATGCTTAATGAAATTTTTTTAAAGGAAAGAGTTGACAATTTTTAATTTTATATTTAGAGTTAACATATGATATACTCATTGTAAATTACACAAGCTTGTTATATTGGTCATGTTTAAATACAGGTTCAGAAGGAGGAAAGCTAATGGCAATTTTGGTTACAGGCGGCGCCGGCTATATAGGAAGCCACACCGTAGTAGAATTGCTTCAGAATGGCTATGAAGTTGTCGTGGTGGATAACCTTTCCAACAGTAAGCCTGAAGCTCTGAAGCGTGTTAAGGAAATAACGGGCAAGGATTTCAAATTCTATAAAGTTGATTTGCTGGACAGGGATGGCCTGGAGCAGGTATTCAAGGAGAACAAACTGGAAGCCGTAATTCATTTTGCAGGTTTAAAGGCGGTAGGCGAGTCGGTTTCCATTCCTTTGAAATATTACTATAATAACATCACCGGCACTTTGATTTTATGTGAACTTATGCAAAAGTACGGTGTGAAGAAGATTGTGTTCAGTTCATCGGCCACAGTTTATGGCATGAAAAACAAATCACCCCTTACAGAGGATATGCCCCTCAGCACCACCAACCCATATGGCAGCACAAAACTTATGATTGAGCAAATATTGAGGGATGTATATGTTTCTGATAACAGCTGGAGCATAGCACTGCTCAGATATTTCAATCCTATAGGAGCCCATGAAAGCGGGCGTATAGGTGAGGACCCCAACGGCATTCCCAACAATCTGATGCCTTATATTACGCAGGTTGCTGTCGGCAAGAGGGAAAAGCTGAGCATTTTCGGAAATGATTATGATACCCATGAC
Source organism: Clostridium thermosuccinogenes (assembly GCF_002896855.1). Taxonomy (NCBI): domain Bacteria; kingdom Bacillati; phylum Bacillota; class Clostridia; order Eubacteriales; family Clostridiaceae; genus Clostridium; species Clostridium thermosuccinogenes. The sequence continues at coordinate 309,351 of NZ_CP021850.1, forward strand.
GGCACTGGCGTCAGGGATTATATCCACGTGGTGGATCTGGCCAAAGGCCATTTGAAAGCGCTGGAGAAAGTGATGAAAACAGAAGGCGTTGAAGCTTACAACTTGGGTACGGGAGTAGGATACAGCGTTCTGGATGTGGTGAAGAATTTTGAAAAGGCTACAGGGCAGCATATTCCTTATGTGATAGTCGGACGCAGGCCCGGTGATGTTGCTGAGTGCTATGCCGATCCTTCCAAAGCAGAGAGGGAGCTTGGTTGGAAAGCAGAAAAGACTTTGGAGGATATGTGCAGGGACTCATGGAACTGGCAGAAGAACAATCCGGCAGGCTACGAATAAAAAGAAACCCTTTAGGACTATCCTGTGGGATTACATAAAAGCAAGGAAAGAATTTTTTAAGGCAAGGTGTGCATTGCATGCCTGCCTTTTTTCACATACAATTTTATTATGAAAATATGTTGTGCTGGTTAATTTGAGATAGGATTATGGAGAATTAATAGATATATAGGCAGCGCAATATTAAGTTTAAGCTTGTATATAGTCCAACACTGGCTGATATGGCAAGTTGCATTTTATTAAATTTCTATTCTTGAACTGCAACGTCCATGTCGGCTTAGGGGAGAAAATATTAGCACAATGGAGCTAATAAAGGTGCAAAATTGAATGGAGTGATATTTATCAGAATAAATGGCAATATAGAATCCCTTAAAAAATCCGTTATAGATGAGATGGAAAGCCTTTATGATATAGAAGCCTTCAAGGGAGAATTTTTACCGGAGGAGCTGGTGCTCAAGGTTGCTGACCTTACAGGAAGGATCAACAGGGAGATCGCTGTCTACATGGACCGAAAAGGAAGAGTTATCGACGTGAGCATTGGTGACAGCGCCACAGTCACCCTGTCGGAGGTCGAAGGCCGTCGCAGCAATGCAAGACTTTCGGGTGTAAGATGCCTGCATACCCACCCAAATGGTGATCCGCACCTTTCTATGGTTGATATCAGCTCTCTGCTGAATCTCAGAATGGATGCCATGGTGGCTGTCGGCGTAAAAAGCGGCAGTGTCACCGGAATTTATGCCGCAGTTCCCAAAAGGGATGCAAACGGAGCTTTTACTGAAGCCGAGATTTATGGACCTTATGGTGTGGGGGACGACAGGATGAATGCCCTGTTTGAAATCATATCCGGTTTGGACAAGGATACCCGGCGTCCGGCTGAAGTTAATGATAACCGGACCGAAAGAGCGATACTGGTAGGACTGGAAACTTCCCGGGAAAAAATGATAAACAGCAAGAGCCAGGGGGAGCGTTCTCTGGAGGAGTTGGAGGAACTGGCTCATACGGCTGGTGTTATTGTCGTGCACAAAATATTGCAAAGAAGGCAGATGAAAGACCCGGCCTTTTACATCGGAAGGGGAATGGTGGAGCAATTGAGCCTGCTTCGCCAGGAGCTTAATGCTGATGTGCTTATTTTTGATGATGAACTTTCGGGTGCCCAGGTCAGAAACATTGAGGAGCTGGCCGGAGCAAGGGTGGTAGACAGAACAACCCTCATACTGGATATATTTGCCCAAAGAGCACGTTCGAGGGAAGGCAAGCTTCAGGTGGAACTGGCGCAGCTAAAGTACAGGCTTCCCAGGCTTATGGGGCTTGGTGGGCAGTTGTCAAGGCTTGGTGGGGGCATAGGTACCCGAGGACCGGGTGAGAAAAAGCTTGAGACCGACAGGAGACATATAAGAAGGAGAATACGGTATCTTGAAGGTGAGCTGGAAGTTTTGAACAAAAGGAGAAGCCTGATCCGGGAGGGAAGGCACAGAAACAGCATGCCTGTTATTGCCCTTGTCGGTTACACCAATGCAGGCAAGTCCACCCTTATGAACAAATTATGCGGGACCGATGTGTTTGCGGAGGATAAACTCTTTGCCACCCTCGATCCGACCACAAGAAGTCTGACGCTGCAGGATGGAAGAGAAGTGCTTCTTACAGATACTGTCGGATTCATAAGGAAGCTGCCCCATGAGCTGGTGGAAGCTTTCAAGTCCACACTGGAGGAAGCTGTTTATGCGGATATGCTGATACACGTGGTAGATGCTTCTTCCGAAGAGGCAGAGGAGCAGATCGCAGTTGTAAATGATCTACTCCGCAGCCTGGGCGCGTTGGATAAGCCGGTAATACTGGCACTGAACAAAATGGATCTCGCCGGTGAACAGGGAAGGATGCCGGTTGCTGAAGCCGGAGACCGGGTGTTTGAGATTTCTGCGGCTACAGGCCAGGGTCTGGATAAGCTCCTTGAAGGAATAGCATCCTTAATGCCTGCCGATGAAATAAATGTGGAAGTGCTTGCTCCCTATGATGCAGGCTGGGTTCTCCCATATATACATCAGAATGGAAGGGTGTTGTCCCAAGATTATACGGAAACGGGGATAAAGGTTAATGCTATGTTAAAATCGTCGAAAATAGAAAGAATTAATGACTATATTATTTAAATTGCTTTTTCCAGCCATTCTTCAGATTGAATAAAATATTCCTATAAGTTATTATTATAGTATAGAAACTGCATCTTCTGTCAAGACTAAATGTAAGTAAATATTGGAGCGTTCTATTCCAGACGGCCAAATTAAAAATGAAAGGGGTTTTTGTTATGCTGGTTAGGAATTGTGCTGGAGGAGTAGTATTCTGCGGAGATAAGGTACTACTTCTCAAGAATGAAAAAGGCGAATGGGTACTTCCGAAAGGCGTGATACGCAATGGAGAAGTGCCGAGCGAAGTTGCTTTAAGAAGGGTTAAAGAGGAAGCGGGTGTCACCGCGGAAATTGTTTCAACAGCAGGTCGCACAAATTATGAGTTCTATTCTGTAACACGTCAAAAACCAGTCTGCAATAAAATTATTTGGTATGTAATGAAATCCCCTAATGAAAGCTGCAGTTTGAATAAAGATTATGATTTTACCGAAGTTGGCTACTTTGACATTGAAAAAGCTCTGGAATTAGTCACTTACAGTCAGGACAGGTCTTTAATCCATTTATCATATATGAAAATTAAAGAATATAGCGAAGAGGAGAATACTATTGCCTCGGATGCTGTTTTGAATGGCACAATGTAGTAAGCTTGAAATAAGCCCTGCATTTTTTTAATATTAAGGAATAAAAAAATGCAGGGTTTTTTTATTGCCTTCAGAGCGTTTCTGTGGAATGATTTTCAGGTGTTTTTGCGGCATCGCATTCTCAAGGCATCTTTTCCTGACTTCTTTGGAGATATTTATTAATCTGATGCAGGCAGACACTTTACCGGAGTTAATTGAAGTTTATTTACTAATATGATGCTTAAAGACGCTTTGTTGGTATTTTATACGGTGAAGGATTATCCTGACCTTTTGCCGGTAATATTATATTTATTATATATGCTTAAATCATATATTATCTGATATAATTTTATCAGGTGATAAATTTGATTAAGGCATATAAGACAGTTTTAAATTTAGGAACAGCAGAAATTGAAGAAAAAAAATCCAGGTTTATAGCAACGGTAAAGCCGGTGACAAGCGAAGACGAGGCCTTGGAATTCATAAACGGGCTTAAGTCAAAATATTGGGATGCCACCCATAATGTTTACTCCTATTATATAGGTGGAAATATTACAGTGCAGAGGTTCAGCGATGACGGAGAACCTTCCGGGACCGCCGGAATGCCCGTGCTGGAGGTAATAAAAAGAATGGGAGTGCAGGACCTGGCGGTGGTGGTTACCCGTTATTTTGGAGGAACCCTTTTGGGTGCGTCCGGCCTGATCCGGGCGTACAGCAAGGCTGCAGCATTGGGCATTGAAGCTGCAAGGGTAATCCGCAGGCAGCTTTGCACCGAAGTCAGTGTTCTTACGGAATATCCTCTTTTTGGTAAGGTTCAGAATATGCTTGTCAACGAAGGGTATACTATAAAGGAAATCGTTTATGAACAGGATGTGGAGATCAGGTTATACGTTCCTGTCGACGGTGTGGAAGAGTGCTTGAAGAAGATAGTTGAGGAGACAAATGACCAGGTGTTGATTGAAACCGGGGATAATGTTTTTATAACGGTCGATGAAGACGGTAAACTGATAAAGGAATAAGTATATCCATACATGGGAATGGAGGAATATGCATGAACAAAGAAGGGATGCTGGAAAAAAAGGTATGGGCGGTGGTCGGAGCTAACAGCAAGCCTGACAAGTTCGGATACAAGATTTACAAGAAGCTTAAATCCAGGGGTTACACGGTATATCCTGTAAATCCGAACTATGAAGAAATTGAGGGAGACAAATGCTATCCCAACATATCTGCTCTGCCTGAAGTGCCTGAAGTAATTGATATGGTGGTTGCACCAAAGCATGGCATGGGTGTTGTGGAAGAAGCTTCAAGGCTTGGGGTGAAAAACATCTGGCTGCAGCCTGGAACCTATAATGATGAGATATTGAAGCTCATAGAGGAAAAGGGATTGAACGCTGTACAGGCTTGTGTACTGGTTGAATTGGGATAGGATTGCTCGCGCGATGGTAGCCGGCGGGTTATATGTGCTGTCTTTTTTGCAGGAAAGCCCTAACTGGACTGCGCAATGCTGCTGCCCGCCGGCAAACCTGGTTTTGATATATGAAACCAAAAAAATATCAGGCAATATGATATATGTCTGAGAATTCTATATTTATGGCTTCTATAATTTTATCTTGTGGATTGATCTCCTTGTAATCATCCTGTGCCTTTCCGTTTATAGTTCTGATAGGCAGTTCTACGATAAACTCACTGCCTTTATTTTCTTCGCTCTTTACGGTTAATTTCCCACAGTGAAGTTCGACATAGGATTTTGCTATGGAAAGCCCTATACCGCTGCCCTCATTTTCCCTGGTGAGGTTGCTGTCCACATGCTTGTACCTTTCAAAGATGATGTCCTGCTTTTCTTTTGGAATTCCGGGACCGGTATCCTTTACGGATATGTACACTTTGTTGTTTTCTTCTTTGACGTACACCGTTACATCACCTCCTGGAGGCGTAAATTTAATAGCATTGGACAGCAGGTTAAGCATTACTTTTTCCATTTTGTCAATATCTATGGCAGTTATGACCTCCTCCACATCAGTGTCGAATACGAGATTCAGCCCTTTGGATTCAGAGTAAGGCGATATCGATTGCGTGATTTCTTCTACAATATAGACAATGTTGCAGTTGTTCATATTGGTTTTCACGTAGCCGGAACTGATCCTTGTAATTTCCAGAATGTTGTTTAAAAGCTTCAGGAGCATATAGACATTCTGATTTATAATTTTCAGGTTTCTTTCCAGGCTGCTTTTATCATCGGAATGGTCTGAATGTTTTTTATTGATGAGCTGTATAGCCCCGATTATCACACTTAAGGGTGTTTTCAGATCATGGATGATATTTGAAAAGAAATCGGTTTTCATCTTATCATATTCGACAGCATTATTATAAAGTCCCGCAAGATTGTCCTTCAGCTCCTGCAAATGGGCTATTTCGTTTTTCTGTGTTTCTATTAAGTTTTTCTGCTTTTTCATCTCACTCTCAAGTTTTGCCAGTTCGAGTCTTATCCCAATCAATATGATTATTGCTGCTATGGATATGAAAAGGAACTGGCCAATCACTAGGTTTCTTAGAAAAATCGTTTTGATTCCGATCAATACAACACTTTCTGCCGCAGAGAGGGAATTAATGACATCATTAAAGGCTGACATAAAAGATACAAAAATTATTACAGTAAGCGCTAAAAGAACAACGATGATTATAGTTACTATTTTTGCCGTAGCATTTTTGAAATGCATTTATATTCACCTCTGATAGTTTAGCTGTATATAGGTAGTTGAGTATGACTAGTTCCATAAATTACCAATACAATTTTACATAAAATTAAGTCAAATGTAAATATATTTTTATATAATCGGTGTATATCAGTATATATTAAAATTGGTAATAGTTAAAGAACTCTGCGTTAAAAACTCCTTTATTAATTCCCTGATTAATATTATAATATAAATTGCACTTGTTAATATTTTAGGAGGTTTATTTTTATGTCTGGACATTCAAAATGGGCTAACA